>CAZEKV010000021.1:0-21240 GCA_964512945.1 uncultured Spirochaetales bacterium
TAATTGAAACACTCCTTTTAAGTTGATGCTTCATCTATCTTGACACATAGGGATTGCCGGGGTGTAAGAAAAATAATTTTCACGTTGTATATGTTAAGGATTTAGCATTATCATATCTATTGGCTTATAAAAAGGAATTAACAGGTATAAATTCATTTTTAATTGGAAACAGCAAAGCTGACAAAATGAATAAAATTTATCAGCTATTCTGTAACAATGCAGGAATTAAAAAACCAAAAAACATACCCAAATGTCTGGTTTATCCCATAGGGTTTTTATTGGAATTAATTTATACTCTGTTTAGATTTAAAAAATCACCAATCTTAACAAGAGGAAGGGTAAACATGTTTTATGATAATGTTGAATATTCCATAAAAAAGGCAAACAAGAAATTAAAATTCAAAAATAAATTTGGTCTGAACGAAGCAATAAAAAACACCGTGGACTGGTATAAAAAAAATAACTTTATTGATTAAGAAGGTAAAACATGCAAAAGAAAAAAAATATTTTGGGTATAAAAAAATATCTATTAAATACAAAAATAAAAATATTTGTTTTTTTTCATTACCTACCATTGCTTGTTTCCAGAAGATTATCTTTAAAAAGATTTATTTTATTACTAAAAAGGTTATTATTTTTTCTTGGTAGAATTCGGGAAAATAAATACGTAAAAATAGGTAAGATAACCAAGCTTGATTTATACGTGCCCGGTTTCCCGTCACAGGCATTTTATTCCGCCTGTGATAAATTTAAAGAATTTGAGAAAAAAATGCCCTGCACAACAGTGCTTATCTCAACAACATCAGCCTGTAGATTTAACTGTAACCATTGCTACCAGAAGAAAGACAAGGGAAAAGATGTTGATATTAAAGTATTATCAAAAACTGTTAAAAGATTACAAGATGAAGGAATTGCATTTTATAATATTGAAGGCGGAGATCCATTCTTAGCTTACGATAGATTATACGAAATCTGTATGAATATTGATAGAAGATCAGAAATATGGATTAATTCAACAGGTGACGGAATTACAGATGAGAAGTTAGCAAAATTAAAAAAATCAAATATAGTTGCGATTATGTTTTCATTACACGAATCGGAACGTGATCAATTTAATTTATTTATGGGGAATAATGACGCATGGGATATTCTTTTAAAGGGGATTGAAATTTGCCATAAGAATAATATTGGTGTAGCAATAAATACTTGTTTAAAAAAGGATGGTCTTTTTAATGGAAAATTTGAAAAAATAATGAAAAGGGCAAAACTATTTAATGCATGTTTAATCCAGGTAATTGTCCCAAAACCCTCAGGAGGATGGCTGGGAAACAGAAACGAGACATATCCGGAATCTGATACTGAAAAATTAAAACACAAAGTTTATATGTACAATAATGATAAAAGATATAAAGAATATCCTTCTATATCTGCCCAGGCTATTGAAGAAGACAGTGAGCATTTCGGCTGCACTGCCGGCGGAACTGATCGATTTTATATAAATGCCAAAGGGGATGTTCAACCCTGTGAATTTCTAAATATCTCTTGTGGAAATATTCAAGAAGATGATTTTCCTTTGATTTACAATAGAATGCGTAAAATATTTGAAAAACCATGCGAGGATTTAATGTGTGAAAAAATTTCTAAAGAAGTTTATAAATATTATAGGGACAACAAATTAAAATCCCTGCCCCTTGATGTTAAATTATCAAAACAAATAACTATCAAATGGGATAGAGGTAATGAAACAGAATTTTATAAAAAAATTAAAAACATGAAATGATATTAAAAGTTAATAGATTCTCCATCGTATTTTCTTCACCCTTCCCTGGTAAAATGTCAACACCGGTTATCATTTTACACGCCTAACATACTTTATGGACGGTGCCCTGCATCCAGGCTTTTATCATTAATATACTGGATTCAAGGCAATCAATGGTTTTTGTTCTGGATAGTCGCGACAGCATTTATAACGTTTTTTTTTGCTTTTTTTTTTGATTTATGATATAAATAAGGAAATGTTGTTTTCACAGAATACTGCGGAAAAATTTGAAGGAACTCCCGGATACAGCTTTTTGAAATATAATTATCATGAATGTCCGAATAGCAACTTAGATCCTGAAGATGGGATTGAGACTCATTATGATAAAATCTTACTCTGCTCACGATGTGGGAATCAGATAACTTCTTATTCTGAGGGTGCTACTATCCATGGAAGTTTTGAACATTCATTTTTGAATCCTGATGGAATAATGTATCAAATCGGATGTTTTAAGAAAGCAGCAGGCTGTATCTCTTCCGAAAGATTTATACTGGAATTTACATGGTTTCATCCATTCCCCTGGTGTTTTGTTTTTTGCTCCGACTGCGGCCGTCAGCTTGGATGGAAGTATAAATCTAATAACAATGATGTCTTCTATGGTTTAATACTTAAACTTCTTTGTTCCATGTAATTCTTTAGTTTTAAAAATTCATCTTCAATTTTGTTTAGTAGTTCCACAGTCTCTACAATTGATTTTTTTTTGGCAGCTTTTTCAAGATTTGAAGCCGCTGCAGTCAGATCATCTGCCATCAAATTAAGTGCTCCGCCTTTAATGGAATGGGATTCTCTATGTATAGTGATTAGATCCTCTTCCTTAATGGCCTTCCTTATTATCGAGAGTTGCTCTTCTACCTGAGAGACAAAATTATTTAATATCTCCTTTCCTGCCTCTTCATTTCCCCCAATCTCTTCTACAAAATTGCTAAAAGATACAGGAAGTTTTTCTTTCTGCAGCGGTTTCTCCCCCCTTTTGACTCCATGATATTCCGTACCAAGCAATTCAAAGACCTTTGTCAAAAATCTCTCTTTTTTAAGGGGTTTTGTTATTACATCATTCATGCCGGAATTAATACATTTATTTAAATCTGCCTGAAAAGCATTGGCCGTCATACCAAGAATAGGGGTTTTTTTATTTTTTTTCCTGTAAATCTCTGTTGCCTCATAGCCGTCCATTTCAGGCATATGAACATCCATAATAATCAGATCAAAAGTTTTCTCTTCTAACTTATCGAGGGCTTCCTTTCCGTTCTCAACGATGGTAACAAGGAAATCTACACTCTCAAGATGTGAGGATGCCACCATTTGGTTGGCTCTATAATCCTCAACAAGGAGTATTGATATTCTGTCAGCAGAACGCATAAACGGTAAGCCCTTTGCCGTAACGGGAATAATTGAAGTTTTATCCGATTTTTCAAGGGATATTGTAAACCAGAAAGTTGTTCCCTTTCCGGGAACACTCTTTAATCCTATTTTTCCTCCCATTTTCTCTGCTAATTGCTTCGAAATTGTAGTCCCAAGACCTGTACCGCCGAATCTTCTCGTTATGCTGTTATCGGCCTGAATAAAACTGTCAAAAATTATTTTTTGTTTTTCTTTTGGGATACCCGTTCCTGTATCCTCAATTGAGAAATGCAATAGAACTGTCTTTTTGGTTTCTTCCTTAACTTTTACGGATAGATGTATGTGGCCTGTATTGGTAAACTTTATGGCATTACCTATCAAATTTAGTATAATCTGGCGCAACCTCAAGACATCACCTATGAGAACTGCCGGTATGTTTTCCGATAATTTGACCCTGTATTCAACCCCCTTTTTTCTCGCCTGGATTCCCATGGATGCGGATATCGAATTTATAACGGTCAATAAACTAAAGGGGTGTTTTTCAAGATCAAACTTTCCTTTTTCAATTTTAGCAATATCAAGTAGCTGATTTATTAACTCCAGCAATCTGTCGGATTCTTCAATAATCAAAGTAATATTCTTTTTTATTTTTACCCGGGTTGTATTTTCCAGTATCAATTCGGCAAAACCAATAATTCCGCTCAGGGGAGTTCTCATTTCGTGGCTGATGTTTGCCAAAAACTCACTTTTAGCCTTATTTGCCTTTTCCGCTTCTTCCGTAGCATATCTCAAATCTCTTGTTCTCTCATGTACACGGAATTCCAGTTCCTCCTGATATCTTTTTCTTTCTTCCAGAAGTACATTTTTGTCTTCTGATATTTTTTCCAGTGTATTGAAGGCAACTGAAAAACGCCAGCTCAGGACAAGAGCCTGGCAAAGAACAAAACTGAAAACCCCAAAAGGAACGAGGGGTGTCGAATTTATCAGGTGTTGGCTCAGAAGACTGTCATTAATAACCGTGATCATAAGACATAAAAAACCAAAAATAAAGATTTTAGCTCCTTTAATGTTCTTTGTTACAGCTCTTATTAATATCCACAGAATATAAAGACATATGGCGATCATTGATATTTGATATACCGGAAGAATATATGAATAATATTTAAGGGGAGAAAACAGAACTATCAATGAAAAAAGAAGGCTTGCTGCAAAATATAGTCTGGGAATTATGGGACGGGTTATTCCTGGAAAAAGTGTCTTAATAAAATATAGAAAAACAGTTGATCCCATAATAAACGTCCAGTATCCTATCTTGATCATCCATTCCAGAGGAAAATACGGAGCCACTGCTGAAAAGAGATACTCACCCTCGGTAGTAACACGGATTGAAAAAAGAATGCAGAATATTCCAAAAAAAACTGCAGACAACTCTTTTCTTCTAAAAATAAAAAAACCGAAATGATAAAAACCCATTATGGCCAGAATTGAGAACAGAAACATATCGTACATTATCTTTTTTTCATATTGATGATTTGCCTGCTGATCTACCCCCATGATTATGGGTTTTTTTATACCACCCTTCAATTCAAAGAAATTTGCTACATGCAGAATAATCTCAAGTTGCTCACCTGCACGAACCTGTGTTACACCTGATTTATAGCAGGGTACAAAATCTCTGGTTTTTGTACTGATTTTTCCCATAGATGTATTTAATTTTCCATCTATGTAGAGCTTGTAGCTGGAATATATTAATGGATATTTTAAACTATAATAGTCAGATTTTTCCGGAAGAAGGATCTTTATACGCAAAGTCCCATAATTGTACCTCTTCTCCCAGAAACCGGGGATATCGAGGAATAACCTCTTTTTCCGAAACTTCGGGGAAATCTTTCCGGAATTCACCAGAAAAACTTCGGGATAGAACTCCCATTCTCCCTCGATCTTAACCGAACCCTTTGAACGGAAATCCCAGTTTTGCAGATCGATTATCCCTCTTACGGCTACCGGGGAATCCTTAGGTTTGAGAAAAAAAGGGTCACACGAAAACAACAGAATGACCAGAGATAATGTAACTATAGCGGAAGAAAAAGAGGTATTCCCTGAATCCATTAATTTTTTCTTTTAAAATCCGGCATTGGGATGCTATAGTCCGTACGAAAAGAGTATTCAACATCTTTTTCATGCATTTTTTTTACAACAATTTCCGCTACAAGCCCCCCCACATACCAGAAAGGGAGTATCGAAAAACTCGTAGTTACCAGAAGGCTCTTATAGCTCCATATAAAATCCCCAAGTATGAAGTAGTATATCCATCCAGCAACAAATTCTACAAACAGTACCGAAAAAGTATAGAAAATAGCTCTGATAAACATATTAACCTTTTTAGCTGACAAAAAGGTATACAATGCCTCGATTATAGCCAATCCGGTTCCATAAACAAAATACATCCACAATGAAGTCATTCCAAACATGAATTTCCACGGGAAATTCATTGCATCGGGTATTCCCGGAGGATAGGTCATTGTAGCGAATTCCGAAACCAGAATTCGAATGCCAGGTATTAGATTCATTATTCTGGCAATATTTATGAAAAAAACTTCAACCATCATTCCCAGACAGCCATAAATGGTAAATTTAAGAATTAACCAGACCGGCCTCGACATATCCATCTTGTAAACATGATCCTCTGAATAGCCCTTGTAGAAACGGAGCATCATCTGCCTTTTCCCTTTTTTCTGCATTTTTTTAACTCCTTTTATTCATTTTTTTTTATAACCTGTCATAAGTATATTCTTCTGGAATCTTTGACGCAAGAAAAAAAACAAACACCGAAATTCATACAACCCCCGGATAGTCCTGAGTTTTTGAAAATGAAGACAGCACTACAAGCTATTAATTATTTCGTAATTATTACTGCAATAAATCTCAAAGGAGCTGCTCCCGTATTGAGAATACTATGAGATTCCCCGTCTCCTGTAATCACAATATCGCCTGCCCTTATTTCTTTTTTTTGATTATTATCAATAACCGTGCCTCTACCCTCTTTTATAATATAATACTCGGCTTCATTATCATGCCTGTGCTCGCCTATACTTCCGTTTATGGGTACCGTTATTTCGGCCATAAGGCGGCAGTTGTCCATTTTTTCTCTGGAAACGAGGTGGAGAATATCTATCTTCCCATTTCCACCTCTCATATTATCCCTTGTTTCCCCCGGCATATCTTCTTTTCTTATTATCAAAGAATCCTCCTATTTTTAAAAAAGAAATATCCGCTGTTTCAAAACTGCTGATTGAAAGTATTAACAATTGTCTTTAATATATCAAGGGTAAAAAAACTGAGATTGATTTTGTTAAAAATAGATGGAGTTTTTATGTTACTTGAGATATTTGAAAAATCATTTTATGGAAATACAATAAGAGAATGGTTTATCGCCTTTTTGATTATTCTTTCATCAATCATAATAAGCCGTATTATCTACTGGCTGATTGGGCGAACCCTGAAAAAAATGGCACAAAAAACCAAATCCCGTATTGATTACATAATTGTCGATATTATTGAAGAACCCCTTGTACTTACGATTGTCATTATTGGGATATGGTATGGCTTGAAAATACTTGCGTTATCCCCGGATATAAAAACATTTTTTGAAAGAATTTTTAATGTTGTAGTTGTTTTTAATGTTGCATGGTTTATTAATAGATTTCTAAATTCCCTTATAAATGAATACCTTGTTCCCCTCGCAAAAAAATCGAAGGGGGATCTTGATGATCAGATCATTAATATCATCAGAAAGGGACTAAGAATTATCATCTGGATAATAGCTATAATTGTTGCTCTTAATAACTCGGGCTATGATGTCGGTGCTGTCCTTGCCGGATTGGGTCTGGGCGGGCTTGCCTTTGCCCTTGCTGCACAGGACACCCTTTCCAATCTTTTTGGAAGCCTGACAATACTAACAGACAAGCCGTTCAGAAGCGGGGAGAGAATAGTTATAAATGATTACGATGGATATGTCATTGAAGTAGGCCTGCGTAGTATGCGCCTGAGAACACTTGCAGGAAGAATTGTAACTATCCCGAATTCTGCAGTTGCCAATTCTGTCGTTGAGAATATAAGCTCCGAACCCAGTAGAAAAATAGTAATGAATATTGGCCTTACCTATGATACCGATCACGATCATATGGAAAAGGCAATGAGCATAATAAGGGAAATCGCTCGAGAAAACGATGCGATTGAAGACAGGATTATTCTATATTTCAGTTCTTTTGGTGATTTCTCTCTAAATCTTGAGTTCATCTATTATATAAAAAAAAGTGCCGATATCTTTGAAACTCAGACAGATATCAATCTGGCAGTTCTTAAAGAATTTAATGAAAACAAGCTTGAATTTGCATTCCCAACTCAAACAATATATACAAAACAGGGAGGTTGAAGATATGGCAAAAGTCTCACTGTATGAGTGCAAAAACTACGAAGAAAACAGGGTAAGGGACGCTATTAACAAATGCCTTTTTGATCTTGGGGGAATAGATAGATTCATCAAACCCGGTGAAACCATATTAATTAAGCCCAATCTTTTAATGAAAAAAAAGCCGGAAGAGGCGGCAACAACACATCCGGTTTTTATCAAAGCCCTGGCTGAAATTGTCACAGCAGCGGGGGCTTCTGTTATTATAGCAGACAGCCCCGGGGGCAGGTTTACTACCGGAGCCCTGAAGTCTGTATATTCGGCATGCGGGATGAGCCCCCTCTCAAAAATTCCGGGAGTAAGCTTAAACTACAACCTGAACAGTATGGAAGTTTCAAATAAAAAAGCAAAACTGCTAAAACATCTCGTAGTTCTGGGTGTTCTAAAAAGTGTTGACAGGATAATTAATGTCCCAAAGCTGAAAACCCATTGTCTGATGACATTAACCGGAGCAGTTAAAAACATGTTTGGTTTAATTCCCGGGATATCCAAAGTAGAGTATCATATGAACATGTCCGATATTAGTGATTTTTCCAATATGCTTGTTGATATCTGTTTATGGTCAAAACCCGTTCTTTCCATAATGGATGCTGTTATCGGCATGGAAGGAAACGGCCCTTCTGCAGGAGATCCCGTAGGAATAGGCCTTGTTATTGCCTCTGAAAGTCCGTATCACCTTGATATTGCTGCGGCTTCAGTGCTGAATGTCAAACCGGATGATATACCCACCATAAAGAGATGTTATGAACGAGGAATTTGTGAAGATGATAATAGTGATGTCGAAATATGCGGAAGAAATCTAAGCAAACATAAAATACTAAATTTTAAACTGCCCAGAATACAAGAAGTTAATTTTATTTCTGGATGGCTTCCAAAATTTATAAGCAGACCGTTAAATAACCTGATAAAACCAAAAATATTTTTTCGGAAAAATTTATGTATCGGCTGCGGCGACTGTGTCTCAAATTGCCCCCCGAAAGCAATTAAGCTAATTAATAAGAAACCGATCGTTGACATAAACAAATGCATCAGATGTTTCTGCTGTCATGAATTATGCCCGAAAAAGGCCGTAGCCATAAAACGGAATAGAATAATTGAGCATTTTCTCAGAAAATAAAGCAGCAGCTTGTAATCTTATGTGACTCAACTAATGAATTTTTATTTTATAAAAATTATATACAATATTTTGTAAATGTATAATAATACACCTTGATACAGGGATGAAAAACATCGACAATATGGAGGGCGATTTTTCAGAAATTTGCAGAAGGAATTCAGCTGTATGAACAATAATTCGAAAATAAAGGTTTTAATTGTTGATGACTCCGTACTCGTAAGAGACATTCTCCAGAATGGCTTATCGAAAGATCCTCTTATCGAGGTAGTGGGTACTGCTCCAGATCCCTATATTGCGAGGGATAAGATTGTTTTTAAAAAACCCGATGTCATTATTCTGGATGTTAAAATGCCCAGAATGAGTGGCATTGATTTTCTTAAAAAATTGATACCCCAATATCCAATCCCTGTAATTATGGTTTCGGCAGTAACGGCTCCGGGCGCCGAAACAACCCTCGATGCCCTTGAATTTGGTGCGGTTGATTTTGTTTTGAAACCATCGGGAAATTCGGGACATAAATTATCGGACATGATGGACGAACTGATCCGAAAGATCAAAATTGCAGCGAGGGTGAATCCCGACAATCTGAACCAAAAGATCAAAAATGTAAAATCTTTTTCTCATGATGCGACCCTGGATAAAATGAGGGATCTAGTTATAGGAATTGGTGCTTCAACAGGCGGAACTACTGCGATAACAAAAATAGTAAATGCTTTTCCTCCAAACATGCCTGGAACGGTTATTGTGCAGCATATGCCTCCTAATTTTACAAGGATGTTTGCTGATAAATTAAATGAAACGGCAAAAGTTAATGTAAAAGAAGCTGTAGATGGTGAGCGTATCATCGCAGGTCATATTTTTATTGCTCCCGGGGGATTCCATATGAAGGTAAATGGTTCCAGGGGAGAATATTTTCTTAAATGCTATAAAGGAAAAAAGGTTAACAGACATTGTCCATCGGTAGAAGTATTATTTGATTCAATTGCTAAAAATGTGGGTAAGAATGCAATCGGTGTAATGCTGACCGGTATGGGTTCGGATGGGGCAAAGGGAATGCTTGCCATGAGGGAAAGGGGTGCACGGACAATTGCTCAGGACGAAAAAAGCTGTATTGTTTTTGGAATGCCTAACGAGGCCTTCAAATTGGGAGGGGTTGAAAAACTTGTAAGTCTGGACAATATAACAAGTACATTGCTAAAGTTATTAAAGGAAAAAAAGAATGCGTTATGATGTTGGAATTGGGGAATCTGCAGTTTCAAAAAATGCGGAAGATACTATAAAAACCTATGCCCTCGGCTCATGTGTTGCTGTTATTATGTATGACAGAGTGCAAAAAGTTGCAGGGATGGTACATCTGGCACTTCCCGATTCAGATTTAAACAAAGAAAAATCCATTTCATCTCCATGCTATTTTGTAAATACCGGCCTACCTCATCTCTTGAATGAAATGCAGAAAAATGGTGCCAGATTAAACAGAACGTGGATAAAAATGGCGGGGGGATCAACCATGATGGATTCTGATAATAGATTTGATATTGGCCGACGGAATGTAATTGCGATAAAAAGATTTTTATGGAAAAAAGGTTTTGGAATAATAAAGCAGGATACTGGAGGAAATATAAGCAGAACCGTTACTATTTCTGTTGATACAGGTGAAATTAAAATATTCAATTCTCATAAA
This sequence comes from uncultured Spirochaetales bacterium, assembly GCA_964512945.1. Taxonomy (GTDB): domain Bacteria; phylum Spirochaetota; class Spirochaetia; order CAZEKV01; family CAZEKV01; genus CAZEKV01. The sequence goes on from CAZEKV010000021.1 coordinate 10,430, forward strand.
GTATGGTTCATATAAGGAGACAATTATGAAGTATAATTCAATCTTGCTGGTCGATGATTCGGCTACGTCCAGAATGATCATGAAACGTTGTTTTACAATTGCCGGACATTCCGAATCTAAATATTTTGAGGCAAGCGGGGGACTGGATGCCTTATCATTTTTGAAAGAAAATTCTGTTGATCTGATCATTACAGATCTCATGATGCCCGAAATGGATGGGAAAATATTCATTAAAAAAGTAAAATCAGACCAGAATTTGAAAGATATCCCTATAATTGTTGTCTCAAGTATGGGAAATAATATACTTGAAAATCAGCTGCTGGAAGGGGGAGCCTTTGCGATAATAAGGAAACCCCTATCGCCCGCCGGAATAATTGAAGTTCTTGGAGAAAATGATGTTTAGAAAAAAAATAGAAAAATCAATTATACAGGCCGTCGAGAAAACCTTTCTCGATATGCTTTTTATAGACATTGCAAAAATATTTGATATGGATAAGAATGCAGACTTCAGCAGCGTCTTATCTATTTCATTCATTAACCCTGTAAAAGGGGAAATGGTACTCTCCCTCCCTTTTGAAACCAAAAAAATGATACTTGAAAATATCCATGGTGTAAACTGGGAGAGTTTAACGCCTCAGGCCATTGATGATTGCCTTCTGGAAGTACTGAATGTCCTCGGGGGCAATTTTCTAAATTATTTTTCGGGTGATAATAAAAAGCATAATATGTCATTTCCGAAAATTATTACAGATAAAAATAAAGAATTACCGGAGGACGAAGAAACCATCAGATGTTTTTTTAATGGAGAAAATGTTCCCTTTTGTGTTACAGTCTCTATTTGGGAACAAGAACAATCATTATGATGATTAATGAGAAATCATGGTGCAGAAAGCTGTATGGTTATCTCAACCCTTCTATTTTTATTTTGTTCTCCCGGGTTTATTGAAACAGGGAAATTCTCTCCATACCCTGTTATTTCGGGATTGTCGGCAGGTTGCCATCCAGAGTCACGCAAATACCCGGCAACTGTCTCAGCTCTTCTTTTTGATAATTCAAAACTTATTTTTTTGCTGCCCTCAAGAGCACAATGCCCACCGAAAGAAACCCTCGCATCTGGATTGTTAATTAAAATCTGAATAATCGAATCAAGCTTATTAACAGCCTTTTTAGTAAGAAAATACTCATTCGGTAAGAAGTAAATAATTTCACGGGACTCTGGCATAGCTGGTATTTTCTCTTTTTCCAGTTCAGCAGCCCCCGCACTCTCCACAATAGAAATCATACTACCCTGTTCACGGCTGTTTTTTTCCGGATCAGCATTCTTGATTTCAACAGCTTCCATATCCTTTTCTTCCGTTACCTCTATCGATTCGAAAGATTTATAATCCCTTGAAGATTTATTAAAGCCCGGGAAGCCTTGATAAAAATATACTATACACAGAATAAAAAATAGAACCAGAAGAATTGGAATAACCGCCAGTGGAAATGACCCTCTGAACTCTGTATCAATAAACTTACTAATAGAGATTGACGTTTTCCGGTACAATTTCTCATTCAGATAAACAGATATTATCAGATTATTTTTATCAATACTTCCCTCTATCTCAATCAGAGGGCTGTCTATCTGAATATTATCAATGGATATCTCTTCTAGAGGGTAAAGTTTATTTCCAGAATGAATGTACAACTGGATCACAGCCCTTGTCTGCCTGTTTTTAATCGTCGTTACATCCAGCCTTTTTGATTTTTTTTCTTCAAGATTTAAGAGAGTTGCCAGCTTATTGTTCTCAATTTTTATTACTACAGAACCCTTCACAATATCAATTTTATCTTATAAGAGAATCAAGTCAAGAAATTTTTAAATTAGTTTTTATTTCCCGCCTGGCAAGGGGGAGTTCAATTCTAAAAACAGCCCCTTCTTTCTCATTATTTCCTGCATGAACAGCCCCCCCGTATCCTTCGATGATTGTCTTAGCGATTGAGAGACCCAATCCCGTATGTTTGTTACTTTTATTATCTGGACGAAAGCTGAAAAAGCGTTCGAAAATTCTATCTATATGCTCTTCCGGAATACCCGACCCGTAATCACGAATTGATATTTTTGCGTTTTTACTTCCAGTAGAAATTGAGATTTCAACAATTGGTTTTCCACCACCAAAACTAAGGGCATTATCAATAATGTTTGTAAAAACCTGAACAAGCCTTTCAGGAGAAGCGTAAACAATGACTTTTGTACCCTTTGCTACCATATTAACGGGGAAATTTTTGAATCGGTATCCTTCAACTATTTCTGCCATTAGATTTGAAACATCAATAAATTCGTGCTTTTCTTCGGTAAGTCCGGCATCAATCTGGGTTATTTCCCGGACTCCTCCCAGGAGTGCCTCCATGCGAATAATATCCCGCTGTATCATATTAAAAAATTTCTTTTTTTCATTTAATTTATTTGTTTCGTATAGAATCTCGGTGGCAGCTTTTATACTTGCCATGGGGTTTTTGAATTCATGAGAGATATCAATTGAAAATGACTGGATAAAAAGTATATGCTGCTTCAGCCTTGTTGTAAGTTCTTCTAATGAACGTGAAAGATCTCCGATCTCATCCCTGCGTTTTGTGGGGACAAAGTTCTTCGAAAGCCTCCCCCTGTGGTCTATCAATGCCTCAGCTTGCTTCTTTAATTTTGTCAAAGGCCTTGATATGGTGCTGGACAGGAAGAAACTCAGCAGAATTGCAGCAAATACGGAAGCAAGGAATATTTTAAAAATATTAAGCCTTATCTCATAAAGATCCTTCAGAATTCTATATGTTGATTGTGATGCCAGAATGACACCTATTACCTCGCCTTTATCTCTAATGGGAATAGCACAGTACAAACGAACCGATTTTTCCCTTCTTATTATCCTTGTTACGGCTCCATAGCGCCCATCCAGGGCGGCCCTGATTTCCGATCCGTTAAATGGTTTTTCGGAACTGTAAAAATTAGGATTATCAATTGATTTTACAGGGGGTAAAAAGAGATCCCTGTAAAATCTCACTGGAAAACTGGCGAATTCATACAGGGGATTGCTTATACGTTTGCTTACTTCGTCATATGATACTTCATTATTATCTGAAATTTCATTATCCAGTTCGGGGCTGCTGGAATCGGCAAGCAGCTTCCTGTTTTTATCCAGAACTCTTAATCTTGTTTCAGATCTTCTTTCAAGATTGGTTAGTATGCTGTGCAATGTTTCTTTTTCCAGTCCGCCCCTGTTTGAAACGGCGGCCGAGAGAAGCCTCGCCTGCTGTACCATGGCATTCTCCTGTGAAACAAGCATCTGCTTTTCGTAGGTATTCAAATAGAGAATGGCCGCTACAGGCAGAAAAACAATAAGCAGATTGAAAGCAAAGAGGCGGAAAGATATACTTGATAAAAACGAAATAAGCCTTAACAACATCTAATTTTCTTTGTATTTATAACCCAACCCGTATATTGTTTCTATTCCCGAAAATCCATTATCCGCCGTTTCGAATTTTCGTCTCAGGCGTTTTATATGACTGTCTATGGTCCTATCAGAGACATATGTATTTTCAGGATAGGCCTGGGTCATCAGCTGATCCCTGGTAAATACTATACCGGGGCTGCTTACCAGAGACTGCAGCAAGAGAAATTCCGTCACAGTCAGAGGGATGTGTTCTCTTTTCCACTTAACCGTATAGCGTTGTTTATCAAGGGTGAGATCACCGGATACAAGCAAATCTGCCTCCTTTTGACTGGAAGATGAGAGATCGATTCTGCGGAAAAGAACCTTTATTCTTGCCATTAACTCCCGCATGGAAAACGGCTTGCAAAGATAATCATCCCCCCCAATCTCAAGACCAAGAACCCTGTCAAATTCATCATCTCGGGATGTTAAAAAGATTATGGGTACTTTCTCCGATACACTGCGTATTTTTCTGCAAAGTTCCAGACCATCCATCCTCGGCATCGTAATATCAAGGATAACAAGATCCGGAAGTCCTTTTTTAAAAGACTCCCAGGCAGATAAACCATCAGAAAATGAAAGAGGAAAATATTTCTCTTTATGTAACGAATAGACAACTGTTTCACAAAGATTCTTTTCATCATCAACAATTGCTATCTTTCTTTTCAGGCTCGTTTCCGTCTCCATACAAAGAACTATAGCAGAAAATGAGAAAATCTCCAACTCTTGTACTATCCATGCCTGATTATTGCCTTAATTTGCCATAATTTCATCATTATTTCCTGCCATTTGGGGCATATTATCCTGACAACAAACTATTTTAGGGGGAAAGAAATGAACGGCTCAAAGAAGATGAATATTTTTTCAATTCAAATTAAGATTGCGGGTATTGCAGCACTTATAATAATTTTATTCTTGATATTAAACATGATAGGGAATCTGATAGGAGAAAGAGAAAGGCGTCAGAGAATTGAGGTTAATAATGTTATTGAAACAGTTGGAGGAGAACCCCTTGTAGCGGGTCCATTTCTAACAGTCCCATACGGAAAGGGAAAGTATCAGAAATATGCAGTATTCCTGCCTGAGGATCTTTTAATAGAAGGAAATCTATCAACGGAAATCAGGAAAAGGGGAATTTACGATATCCCCCTTATAGAGACATCTCTAAAGATCTCAGGTTATTTCTTAAAACCGGATTTTGAGAAATGGGGTAATAAAAATATCAAAGTAGACTGGGAAAGGGCACACCTATCCATGGAATTTCCCGACATGAAAGCATTGAGGGCAATTCCCGTGCTTTTATGGCAGAATAATAAAATAAACTTTAGACCGGAGATTGGCGCTTTGAATGTTTATGATTCCGAAATAATGGCACCCATTCCATCGATTAAAGACGGAGGTGAAAAAGAAAAATTTAGATTCGAGATGAATCTAAATCTGAAGGGAGGAAAATCTCTATCCTTTTTACCGCTGGGCATTTCAACAGTTGTCAAGCTTGAATCCCGGTGTTCATCCCCCGGTTTTTATGGAGCCTACCTGCCGACGAAAGAGTCTTTTGATAATGGGTTTAGAGCTGAATGGCATATCACCAGGGGAAATCGAGTCCTTCCAGGAAGCTGGGAAATTTCGGATAATTACCGCAGCATTATCAAAAGAAGTAAATTTGGAGTTAATATAATTGTAGGGGTTGACGCATATTTGAAAGCCGAGAGATCTATTAAGTATGGTCTTCTTTTTATTATTTTACCATTTATAGTGTTCTTTCTTTTTGAGGTCTTTTCCGGCAACAGAATACATCCTGTCCAGTATTTACTGGTAGGTCTTGCTGTCTGTCTGTTTTACATCCTACTGCTCTCTTTGTCCGAACATATTGATTTTAATATATCGTACATAATAGCCGTATTGAGTGTCTCAGGTCTTTCAGTTTTTTATTCAGCTTCAATCTTGAAATCATATAAGGGGGCTTCCGGTATTGGAGGGGTGTTTCTTCTTCAATATTCCTATCTCTATGCCGCCCTGCTCTCGGAAGATTATGCCCTACTTATAGGTTCAATAGGACTTTTTATAATACTGGCAATAGTTATGACCCTAACCAGAAAAATTGACTGGTATTCAATCCAGAAACGGGAAGCCACAAGCTCAAGAATAGCGAGAGCATGAGTCGGCTCGAAGAAAATGAATATTTTTTCAATTCAAATTAAAACCGAATGTTCCTGTAAGAATAATTTTACAGGAACATTTCTATGCTAATCTTAGTTTCCTCTCATTACATCTACAATATTGATCTTTGAGGCTCTATGGGCAGGAATAAACGATCCCACGAGAGCCGAAAGAGCCGCAATACATATTCCGGTAAGAAAATGAAATATTGTGAAAGCTGAATAAAAGCGTTTTCCAAAGGGAACTGGAAGTTCCTCAGGCATTGCCGAGCTGATATCAATACCCTTAAACTGGAGAAGTCCCGCTACGGGAAGAGAAATTATTACAGAAATAAGGGAAGATATAAGTGCTATACATATCCCTTCATATATGAACAACTGTTTTATTTCTTTCTGCTTCATACCAATTGCCCTGAGGGTTCCTATTTCCCTGTATCTTTCTTGTATGGACATGGACATTGAATTTAGAATTCCTATAATCACCAGGACATATATAACAACCAGTATGACATAAAACGATCCTGTATCAGCTTCAACAGCGGAAACCGTTTCTTCTGCAAAGCGGCGCCAGGAATAGGCATTAAGATTTCTATCGGCAAGCTGTTTTCTCATAAAACCGCCTACTATCTTTTCAGGAGAATAATGACTTTTAAGTTTTATTACAATTTTTGTAACTTCATTATTCATCTTCAATAGCCTTTCTGCTGTTTTTAGATCCATGTAAATAATATTGTCGTCCATTGCCGGATATCCAAAACTAAAGATACCGGTAACCCTTAGAATCTCAATATCGGGCTTTGAATATTTGTCAAGTATCTTTATTGTAACAGGGTCTCCTACCTTCAGATCAAGTTTTTTCGCCCTTGAGGAACCAATCAGAACCCCGGATTTATCTCCAAGGTAAGATCCTTCCTCTATATAATCAGAAAGAGTGGTTATTTTCGCCTCTTCAGCAGGTGAAATAGCCCTCCCAAGAAGGGGGACACTCAGAGAACCTTTACTTATTTCGAGTGGAAAAATTATTCTTCCGGTTACAGCCTCAATTCTATTGTCATTCAGTAATTCCCTTCTCAATTCCTCGTAATTATCGAGATTGATATCGGCGGGAATTCTTCTTTTCTCCTTCATATAACCGGCATTCAATATCTGGATATCTCCCGTATCAAAATCTTTCACTGCCCCGTATATATATTTATGATATCCTCCCACCCAGCCCAAGCCGAATATAATAAATACCGTTCCGAGGGAAAGGGCAGTTATATTCAAAATACTCCTGCGCCTGTTTCTAAAAATATTTTTCCAGGCCATGATAAATAAGTCCATAAGTCCTCTCCCTTAAATGTGTTTCAGCATATTAATAAGTTTTATTCTGGTATTTACAAATCCGGCGTACAGAGAAGCTGCCAGTACAATCAATATTCCTGATACAAGGCTTTGAAAGCTGTTTTTCACCGAATATGAGAATTTTAAAGAATTACCCATCTTTAAACTCTCTGTAAATTTCCCCCAATCCAGCCCGTTTTTTTGGAAAAAGAGAACAATTGGTATCCCAATAAACAGACCCAGAAGACTCCCTGCAAATCCCTGTATTAATCCTTCGGTCAATATTAGATTGAATAATTGGGCATTTTTTAACCCGATGGCTCTCAATGTCCCAAATTCCCTGATTCGTTCAAACTGAATCATCAAAATTGTATTTGTAATTACGGTAGCAGCAACTATAAATATAAATATATTTATAAACAGCATAAAAAAATCAAAAAGCTCAAATAAAGATATAAAGCTGCCATTAATCTCCTGCCAGGTCAGGGCAAGTAAGCCCTCTTTTTTTAATAATCCTTGAATATCTTCTTTCACCCTGCCGGATAGGTTTTTATCTTTCAAGGCTATTCTTATTTCAGTAGCACTGCCGTCAAGGGAAAGGAGATCACTTGCATTATCAAAGCCTATAAAGAAAAAGTCATCATCAAAGTCTCTTGAATCGGTTTCAAAAATTCCCGTAACAGTATATTCCATATACAGAGGGTCATCATAACTGTCGCTAACAAGAACCATAGCCTTAGAGTTAATTCCAATATTAAGTAGCTCTGCATTCCTCTTTGATATTAGTATCCCCCTGCCCATGGGGAGGAATTCCCCTTCAATTATATCTTTTTCTATTTCTTTAAAGAAAATACTGTTGGGGGATACCCCCTGACCGATTATGCGTATATTTTCTTCTTCCTTGAGTAATAATGCTCCAAAGGTAATAATTTTCTCACTCTTTATGACATTATCATTTTTATCAATCTCATTAATAATCTTATCCGGGGATGTTACGGTGTAAGTTATAGAATATGGATTCACCCTGTCTTCCCAGCCTTTTTCATGTATTTGAAGATGTCCGCTCTCCTTAAGTATCCTTGAAAAAAAGCCCTCCCGCATTCCCTCGCTCATTCCCGAAACAAATTCCATGATAATAACCGAAAGCGTAACTGCAAAAATAATTACTATTGTTCGCTTAAAATGCTTATGTATATTTAGAACGGCAATTTTCAGAAATATCATCTTGATGCTCCTTCTTCAGTATCTGTTATTTCACCGTCTTTAAGATAAATTTTTCTTTTAGCGTATTCCATTACATCCTTATTATGGGTTGAAAATATAAATGTAACATCCTTCTTCTCGTTGAGAGTTTTCATAGCCTCAAGAATATTCTTGCCTGTTTTACTGTCAAGATTTGCCGTTGGTTCGTCCGCTATTACGAGGGAAGGATTGTTAATCAAAGCCCTTGCTATGGCAACCCTCTGGCGCTGCCCTCCGGAAAGTTCTTCAGGTCTATGTTTTCTAAACTCCGAAAGACCAACTATCTCTATTAACTCCTCCACTCTTCTTCTTCTCTCCTTTTTGCTAACCCTGGAAAGAATTAGGGGGAATTCTATATTTTCAATAATATTCAGTACCGGTATAAGATTGAAGGACTGAAAAATAAATCCAATTTTATTCAACCGGCTTTCAGATTTTTGATTATCCGATAGACTTGAAAAGTCTATACCCTCAAAAACAACACTTCCTTCAGTTGGTTTATCGATGCATCCGACAATATTCAGCAAAGTTGTTTTCCCGCAGCCGGAGGGGCCGATAATAGAAATAAAATCACCCTTTTCAACATCGAAGGAAATTCCTTTTAGAGCATGAATAACCGTCTTACCGAGATAGTAATCCTTTTTTAACTCATTAACCTCAATTATTTTCATTCATTTTCTCCAGATAAAAAAATATTTATATTAAAAATGGACAACCGCACCTGCCTCAACAAGAAAACGGTCGGGTATAGATCCAAATTCCGATTTGTTTCTTTTTCCGGCATTCCATGAAAAGCCGGTTTTTAAATCAAAGCCGCTGAAACCGATATAGGTAAGACTATGATTACCGCCAAGACTTCTATCCTGGGTATTCCAGAGTATGGAATGTTCGGTGATAAGTAACTCGGTGAAATCAAATGTAAACGAACAGGCAAAATAATGCCGGCCAAAATATTCAGGATACTCATCTTCAGGAATCAGAAAGGCGGCGCCATTATAGAATCCCCGAAATTCATTTTTTTTATATCCTGTCATGTTGTAGAGATATTCGAACACCATGGTGAAGGATAGTACATCGCTGGAAAATGTCCGTTCAATCCCGGCATCCAGAATGAGATGGGGATAAAAATCACTTTTATGACTGAGGGTTGTGGAACTCTCAGGATAAGCAGCGTTATTTATGAATTCAAGAGCAGTTTCGAGATTCAGGATAAAATTGAATACATCCGCTGATATTGAGAATCCCGGTCTTAGATGCCTGTCATACTGGTATACAAAACTCGCTGCCATATCAATTTTCCCTGCTGTCAGAGAGGTGTAGAGTGCGTATTTAAGCCCATTCATAATTTTGTCGGCTCCGAAACAGTCATAGATATCAATACAGAGATCAATATAGAAATTCGAGCCGGTAGCTGCCATGAAAGATATCCCTGTAAAACCCATCTCTTTACTTCCGTCCATGCTTCTCGGATGCAAAGCATCAGTTGGATTAAAAAGATACCCGCTTCCCCAGTTTATTCTCTGGCGTCCGAAAGTCAGGTTTAGATAATCCGAGGGGTATATTGACAGATAGGCTTCGTAAAGTTTGTAATCAAATTCTCCTTTTTGATTCAGCATCAAATTATGATGTGCAAAGAACTTTCCAACTTTGAACTTAAAATTATGATTCCCCGTAACATCTATTTCTGCCGTTACGGAATTCTCTTTTTCGCCCTCCGGTTTGTTGTGGTAGGTCCCGCTCATATTTATATCACCGTAGAGGCCGATATCTCCCGAAAAAAGATTAACAATGGAACCTGATATTATTATAAACACTATAACAGAAAACTCTTTCATCTTTCTATCTCGTTAATTCAGACTGTGTAAACATTCTATCCGGCAAATTGTTTCTTGTTTCAAGAACTATTGTAACTATGGTTGATTTATGGCCTTTTGTTATCAAAGATTCCATTTCCATTACAGTCGGTCTAACCCGTCCGGCTATAAATTTCAGTCCCGATAGAACCATCCTTTTTTCCAGTATCCCGGATCGTACGTAGTATTCCATTTTTACAGGTATTAATTTGTCACTCTCAACCCACATCATTATTTTACCGTATGTGGAATTATTATTTTTTGCAGCTGCCAAAAGGATATAACATTCCACCCTGCCCAGCTTCGGATGATCATAAAAAGTCTTTTTATAAATAGAAGTACTGTAGTCATCCGAATAATCGGGATCGCTGACATCGTTGTTTGAAAAAACACTCCCCTGAAAGGAGTCTTTTGCCGAAAGCTTTATCGCCGATCTTGAATTAGATTTTGGATTAAACAAATACAGGTTCTTCTCTTTTTCAAGAAAGCGAATTCCCTTTGATCTCAGCGGGAGAAGAATTTCCATTAATGTACCCGTGTGCTTTTTATAATATGATTCCATTGTAATTTCCCTGGTTTTTTTACCGGGTTTAATGGTTGTCATTGTCATTTTTGAATAATAATTATCGGGATATAAGTTTTTCTCTGCCTCTCTCATCATCTGATCAGGATCCAATTCCTGAGCAGATAAGCATATGCAGACAACAGCTATCATAAATAAGCAGTATAGTAATTCTGAGAAATTTTTCTTTTTCATATTAATCCTCCTT
>CAZEKV010000022.1:0-19568 GCA_964512945.1 uncultured Spirochaetales bacterium
TCAATTATCTTAGCCGTCCTTCCGGGGATGTTGTATACGATAAGGGGGAGATCAACCCTGTCGGCTATCTCGGAAAAATGTTTGTATAAGCCTTCCTGGCCGGGTTTATTGTAATAGGGGCCGACCTGTAGCGAGGCAGTCATCCCGCATTCTTTTCCCTGTCTTGTCAGCTCTACGGCTTCTTCCGTAGAGTTGGATCCTGTTCCGCCGATAACGGGGACACGATTATTTGTCTGTTCAACCACAATCCTTATTACCTCAATATTTTCCTTATGATTGAGGGTAGGGCTTTCTCCCGTAGTGCCGGCAGGTACAAGTCCCGAAATACCGGCAGATATCTGATCCTCCACTATTTCACGCAGGGCTTTTTCATCAATTGATCCATTATTGTTAAAGGGTGTTATAAGGGCAGTAAAGGCTCCTCTAAATCTCATTTTTCATTCTCCTTTTCCGAAAAAATATCGTCAATAAAAGTTTCAATACCGTAGAAACCTTTTTTATTTTGTATCCACTCGGCTGCCATAACAGCCCCTACAGCAAAACCCCTTCTGTTTCTGGCAGAGTGGGAAATCTCGATGGAATCAGCGTATGAATCCATGATTACAGTATGAACACCGGGAATATCCCCGCCCCTGACCGATGCTATATGAAGTTCATCTTCATCTATGCTTCTATCAAGCTTTTCAGTTACGATTTTGTTTTTTATCCTGCTGTTTTCAATAATTTTGTTTCCAATAGTGAGTGCCGTACCGGATGGTGAATCTTTTTTCATTTTGTGGTGGAGCTCATACATCAATATATCGTAGCCGGGTATGGAATTCTGGAGCCGAACGCTTTTTTCAATAATCTTTAAGAATAGATGAGCACCTATCGAGAAATTTGAACCGTAAATTAACCCCGAATTATTATCCTCTACCTTTTTCCTTACAGCGTCAAAGTCTTTCTCCCAGCCGGTTGTTCCTATAACGGCAGGAACCCCGCTGACAGCATAAACAGCCGTATTTTGCAAAACTGCATCTGCAAGGGAAAATTCAATTACAACATCGCTTTCTTTTACCAGCTTTTCCGATACCTCAGAAGCCCCCTCTATATCCGCTTTTTTATCCACTATGGCAGTTATACTATGTTTTCTGGAGATAAGTACTTCCTCAACTTCTTTACCCATCCGTCCATAACCAACTATAAGTGTTTTCATAGTCAACATGATAAATGGATAACCCGGAAAGTATCAAGCTGTTATCTTATTTTTTTGGAATTATTCAGTCTGGACGAGAGTAACAGCCGCAGTATTTACCACATCCTCTACAGAGCATCCCCTCGAGAGATCGCTTACAGGTTTTGCAAATCCCTGTAAAAAAGGTCCGTAAGCCTCGGCATTTGCGAAGCGTTGTACAAGTTTATAGCCTATATTTCCAGCTTCAAGATCCGGAAATATTAGTACATTGGCTTTACCGGCGATTTTTGAGCCGGGGGCTTTCTGTCTGGCAATAAATGGAATAAGAGCTGCGTCTGCCTGAAGCTCCCCGTCTACTTTTAGGGCAGGATCCCTTTCTTTTATAATGGATAAAGCCCGCTTTATTTTATCTATTGAAGGGTGTCTGGCGGAGCCTTTCGTCGAAAAAGACAGAAGGGCGACAATTGGTTCGGCGTTGAGAAACCTTCGGCATGAGACGGCGGCCGAGACAGCTATTTCGGCAAGCTGTTCCGATGAAGGATCGGGAATTATCGCGCAGTCGGAAAAAATCATATTCCCGTCAACACCCCATTTTTTATCCTGAAAATCCATGACAAAGCAGGATGAGGCATATTTTGTTCCCGGAGATGTTTTAATTATCTTAAAAGCGGCTACAAGGACTTTTCCCGTTGGATTTTCAGCCCCGGCGACCATGGCATCGGCGTAACCCTTTCTTACCATCATGGCACCCCAGTTTAAATTCGTTATTATTTCTCCTTCGGCCTTTTCCTTTGATATCCCTTTATGTTTACGCAATTCGTAATATTCTGCTTTAAATTCCTCAAGGGATTCAGATTTCGGAGGATCAACTATTTGTATCCCCGTTAGCGAGATGTCATTCTCCTCCGATAGCTGCTTTATTTCTTTTGTTTTACCGATGACAGTGGTCGATGAGGTTATTTTTTCATCAACTAAAATCCTGGCAGCCTTTAAAATCCGAATATCAGAACCCTCAGGGAGGACAAGTCTCCTGTACTTTTTTTTTGCAATATCCCGCATTCGTCTGGAAAACATTATAGAAACCCCTTTTTAATTATTGAAAAAACATACCCTCAATGCATCCTAAGTATAATAAATTTTTTCTACAGTTACTATATAATTTTATTATAAAATTCTATTGATGATATAAAAGTTATGGTTTAGTATCTGGACATGACAATAGGTGTATACGGTCTCGGAAGATTTGGTTATTTCTGGGCCTCTTTGCTTGCTGAGAAATACAATGTAAAGGGATATTCCAGAAGAGTAAAAAAAAAGACACCTGATGGTGTAGAAGTAATTTCCAGAAAGGATTTACTCAGGTGTGACGTGATTTTTTTATGTGTTGCAATTTCTGCGATGGAAGAAGTGTTAAAGGAGATATCGCCCCATGTAAAACCAGGTACTTTGATTGTTGACACCTGTTCGGTAAAGGTTTATCCGGTAAAACTCATGAAGAGCATTCTACCCGAGGATGTTTTTGTCCTTGCAACACATCCCATGTTTGGTCCCGATTCCGGCAAGCGGGGGGTTGAGGGGCTGCCGATTGTTTTTTGTCCTGTAAGAGTAACCAGAGAAATTGAAAAAGAATGGCGGGAAATTTTTTGCAGTTATAAACTTAGAATAATTGATATGACTCCGGAAAAGCATGATTATAATGCAGCCTACACTCAGGGTATTACCCATTTCATAGGACGTGTTCTGGGGGATCTCCATCTGGAGTTAAGTCCAATAGCAACGGAGGGGTATAAAAAGCTGCTCGAGATTATCGAACAAACCTGTAATGATCCTTTTCAGCTTTTCATTGATCTCCAGCATTACAATCCCTCAACCGAAGAAATGCGAAAAAATTTGTATCTATCCCTGAGAAGAGTTATGGATAAATTTGAGGCCTCACTTGACAGTAAACAGGACAGAAGATACGATAAAATATAACGGAAATTGAATTCGGAGAGGGTATGTCAAAGATAAAAATTAAGGATATAAGCGAGTCGGAGATTGATACTGTCCTTGCGGAAGATATTGATTTTGTCGGTGAATTAAGCTTTAAGGAATCTCTCATGATTAAGGGGAATTTTAAGGGGGATATAAAAGCATCGGGAGATCTTTATATAGGAAAGGATGCGGCCGTTGAAGCAAGAATTGAGGCGGATCTTATTTCTCTAAAAGGGAAGGTGAAAGGAAACATTTTTGCCAATTCTATGGTTGAGATGTTTTCGGATTCAAGGATCGAGGGGGATGTAACCACACCGGATATTGTTATGGAGAGTGGTTGTACTTTTAACGGCATATGTAAAATGATAACAAAAAAGGAGAACAAAAATGAAAGGAAGTAGAGTATTGTATTTTGTGTTTATTTTCATTTTTTCATATATATTATTTGCCCAGGATAATTCCAAACCCGATGCTCTTGCCATGTACAGAAGCGGGAGTTATCAGGGGGCTATTAGTGTATGCCTTAAAGAACTGGAAGACACTCCTTACAATATGGATTCCTATACTGTTTTATGCTGGAGCCTCGTGAAGCTTCGTGCCTATAAGAAGGCTTTAACCTATGCTAAAAAGGCAAACAGTATTGCCAAAAGTGATAAGAGAATTGTTGAGGTTCTGGGGGAAATCCATTATGGCCTTGGTAATAACATCGAAGCCCTTAAATGGTTTGAAGACTACGCTGCCATTGCCCCCAACGGAGAAAGAATCGACATTGTCTATTACTACATGGGAGAGATATTTATTAAATTTGGGGAATATAACCATGCGGATATAGCCCTGACTACAGCTTTAACCATTACTTCCAATGCTGTCTGGTGGTCAAGGCTTGGATATGCAAGGGAGATGGCCGGGGATAATAAGTGGGCTCTCTCAGCCTACAAGAAGGCTTTGCAGCTGAATCCTGGAGACGCAAATGCTTTGAAAGGGAAGGAAAGGGTCGAAGTAAAAATCCACAATGGCTAGTCTTAATTCCAATCCAGTGCGTGCCGGATTTTATACTCTTGGATGCAAACTAAATCAGGTAGAAAGTGAGGCCCTGGCTTCTTCTTTTAGAAGTCAGGGCTTTTGTGTTTCTCCTGTTTCAGAAAAGGCAGATCTTTTTATTATAAACAGCTGTACTGTTACATCCAAAAGTGAGCAAAAAACAAGAAGGATGATCCGTAAATTTTCCTCTGAGAATCCGGACTCCGTTTTGATTGTAACTGGGTGCTATGCTGAGATGGATCCTGATAAAATAAAAAATATTGATCCCGATATTATTGTTCTGTCTAATGAAAATAAGGATATCTTACTTGATTTACCCCTGGAGATAACAGGTCGTCCGGGTAAAAAAAAAGACTGGATGAGAGATCTCCGAAAGAGAATTGATAAACTCCTGGCCGGTAAGGACAAAAATGCACCCTGTGCTTCATTTAGATTTAATACAAATTTTTATAATTTTCATGCCAGAGCCTTCCTGAAAATCCAGGATGGATGTGATAATAAATGTTCTTATTGCAGGGTTACCCTGGCGAGGGGAAAGAGTGTAAGTTATGGTAGTGATGAAATAATCAAAAGGATAAGAGCCGTTGAGGGGAACGGATACAGTGAGGTTGTTTTAACAGGAGTTAATATCTGTTCTTACAGGGAAGCCGGTATGACCCTGTCTGACCTGGTTCAAAAAATATTGGATAATACAGATTCAATACGCTTGAGACTCTCTTCTCTGGAACCGGACACGATAGATGAGAAATTATCCCGTGTTCTGAAATCGAAACGGATCTGCCCCCATTTCCATATTTCCCTCCAGTCAGGATCGGATGATGTTCTGAAACTTATGAAAAGGAAATACCTTGCGGATAAAATAACAGAGGGAGTTTCATTTCTGAGAAAAATCCATGAGGATCCATTTATTGGTGCCGATGTTATTGCAGGTTTTCCCGGCGAGACAGAAGAAGATTTTAAGACGACATACGATCTTGTAGAAAAATTAGAATTTTCCGATATCCATGTCTTTAAGTACTCCTCCAGACCGGGGACATCTGCTGCCTCTATGGAGAATCATATCCCGGAAATTATCAAAAAGAGGAGAGTGAAATTGCTGAATGAGCTCTCTAAGAGATTATTAAGAGAGTATACAAAAAGATGGGCTGGAAGATATGTTGATGTCGTTATAGAGGACGAGGTAAATAGTGGGGAGTGGAGGGGGGTTTCAGAGAACTATCTGAGGCTTATTGTTAGAAATGTTCCTGAAGAATATGGGCATTCCGGTAAAATTTGCAGAGTTCGTATAAAGACCGGTGAGGATATCCGTTCAGGAAGATTCATTTCTGGAGTTTAGTTTATTTTCCAACTTTACAGTCATAAAATTTGCAAAGGAATTTTGCTTTTACTATACTTGGGGCATGTGTGCTCCGGGAGGAAATCTGTAGTGAAAGTAAAGATTTTGCTGATAATTATCTGTATGGGCGTTTTTTCCCTCATTGTAAACTGTCGGAATATGTTTACCAATAATCTTTTTTCTTCTTTTCAGAGAGATCCGGAAAATCTTTCTGATGGACAGAAAATAAGCTATGCAAAAGATATACTCGCTGTGGGAAGTACGGCTCAGATCCGCAATGCCTACAATTTAATAAATAACATGCTTATTCATGATTCGAACAACACGGAGCTTTTACTCCTTGCGGCGGATCTTGCTATTGGGGGTTCCGGTGTTCTGGAAGTCCTGGATGAAGTGAAAGATGAAAGTTCTCTTGAAGCGGCTCTTGCCTTGCTTGATTTGAACCTTATTCAAGCTTCAGCAGATCACATACAAACAGCCGAGGCTCTTGGGGCAGAGATCTCTGTTTCTCAATACCTCAACACAGGTGTAATTCTACTTGGGGTTGCTTCCGATCAGGTAGGTGGATTTAGCAATCTAAATCTCTTACACGGCAGCATTCCTGCTGTAGTTCCCCCGGATCCTGTTGCCTGGGAGACATTGTTGCAAGCTGATAATTACATTACACAGGGGGGTGGTGATATCTCGGATTATGGAGTTGAGAATTCCAATCTCCCGTAATAGATATTCTTTATGTCCAAAAAATGTATTTTACTGTCATTGTTTCTGGTCGTTTCCATGTCTGTATCCGGTGATAAAATAATTGAGGAAGGGATTTCTATTGAGTCTGCAAGGCTTTCTGCGATGGGGGGTACCCATGCTGCTTTCACTGATGACTTTTTAGCATTTTTTACCAATCCCGCCGGTCTTAGATCATTTGGAACGGGATGGAATTATTGTGATCTGACAATCACGGGTGTTGGGCCTATTTTTAGTATTATCGATCTGATTATTGACAGGGACATGGAGGCAATTCCTGATCTAATAAGGGGAATGTATGCCGGTGCCGATGTAGTTGGTCCTCTTAGTTTCGGATATATAGGAAATGGAATAGGAATAGGGCTTTTTAATTCTACGGGGCTTTTTATAGAAAATATTGCTCCCCTTACAGTTGGATTAACATTGAGTGAAGAAATTCTGTTCTGCAGCGGATATTCTTTCAGAATACCCATGAAGTCTTCAGATCATACCTTTGATATCGGCTTTTCATTGAAATGTTTTATGAGGGGTGAGATTGCCGCAACGACCTCCATCCTCGATCTGATGTCTATTGATACCGGGTTTTTGATGTCAGAGCCCTTTTACCTTGTAACCGGTTTTGGACTGGATCTTGGTCTTCTGTATTCGTACAAGGGCATTTTTACGCTGGGTATGACGGGAAAAGATGTTTTTACCCCCACAAGAAGAACTCAATACTCTGACATTTTATCTTGTTTTAGCGGGCAAGGCGGAACATCTGAAAATGGTATTATTCCATTCAATTTTACAATTGGAATCGAATATGCACCTGAATTAAGGAGAAGCAAAAAATACATAAATGATTTTAGAATACTTCTGGATTATAATGATATTTTTGATTTTATTACTCACCAGGAAACTTCCAAAAATCCCCTCCTACATATAGGGTTTGGTATGGAAATAAAATTGCTAAGAATACTCTCGCTAAGAGGAGGATTGTATCAAGGTCTGTTCTCGGCAGGCTTCGGGGTGGAATTAGGTGTTTTTACACTTAATTTTGCAATGTTCGGGAGGGAATTCTCTTCTGAACCCGGACTAAAATCTACATATAATATTCAGATTGGTCTGGAATTTCAGAAATAAAACTTGACACTCCAAATGATAGTTGCTATATTGCCCAACGTGATATGGGCCGATAGCTCAGCTGGTAGAGCAACGCCCTTTTAAGGCGTGGGTCACAGGTTCGAATCCTGTTCGGCTCAACGGATGGGAGTTTTTTCGTCCCTCCATGTCTCCTTCGTCTAGTGGTTAGGACACCGGGTTTTCATCCCGGCAACAGGGGTTCGACTCCCCTAGGAGATGATATTTTTTATATGGGATTTCCTTATCTTTTATAAAAATAATGGCAGTTGTTTTATTGACCAAACCCACCTGATAAAATACTATTATCAATCGATATGATGAAGCAAGTTTTTATTTTGATGTTATTTCTCCTTTCAATCCTGAGCTGTGCTACCAGTGTTCCGGGCGAAGAGGCCGCAAAAGCATATTATAATCTTGGCAATGCACATGTAAGTTTAAAAGAATACGACAAAGCTGCACTGGCTTATCTTAAGGCCATTGAGCTTGACGAAACCCTGGTTAAGGCGAATTTTAATCTTGCCAGGGTGTATATAGATTCCGGATATCTAAATAAGGGAATTGAAATTCTGGATAGTTTATTGAAAGAGGATCCTGAAAATGGTGTTTTATTAAAAACTATCGGGTATGCCTACTACTTGAAAGGCAAAAATGAAGAAGCAATAAAGGCATACGAAAAAGTTTTGTTGAAGTCTAAATACGACGAAAACGCCCTCTACAACAGTGGGATTATTCTTTATGAGCTCAATAAGAAAGATAAGGCTCTTGAGGTCTATCTGCGCTTATATTCTATTTCTCCCGATGATGAATCTCTTCTCTTGAATCTTGGACTTCTTGAGGCTGAGTTGAAGAAATATCCCGAAGCAATTAAGTATCTTGAATCTTACAGGAAGAAAAAACCCGGGAATACTGATGTGGAGATTGCACTGGGTGATTCCTATGCCGCCGAGAAAGAATATGGCAAGTCTCTGGTGGTATACGATAGTGTCCTGTCCAGAGAAAAAAAGAATGCAGAGGTACATTTTAAAAGGGCAAAGGTTCTTTTTCTTGGAATTGAAGATTTTACAGGGGGTTTTAGATTCCTGGAAACAGCACTTTCTCTTGGTTTTAACAATTCTGAGAGTATTGATGAATTTCTCAAGAATCCCGACTTGAAGAGAAAGGAAGAAATTGAATCCTTTTTCAGGAAGAATGGATTTGCCAAACTGATGGATCAGTCGAATAAAAAAGACGGAAAATGATTGTATCATAATCATGGATAAATTCCGGTTATTAATTTTCAAGAGATTTTTGTTTCAGGCACAGTACTCCGGTCTTGCTTGACAAAACTCTAAATACAATTTTCAATGTAGCGGTATGATATCAGCAGAGTCGAAAAAAAAAACGAACCCAACAATTTACGATGAGAGTAAAATAAAAACTCTTAGTTCACTGGAACATATTCGTCTTCGAACCGGTATGTATATTGGAAGGCTCGGAGACGGGAGTAACCCCGATGATGGAATTTATGTTCTTCTAAAGGAAGTTATTGATAATTCTATTGATGAGTTCATCATGGGATATGGGAAAAAAGTAGATATAAGAATAAAGAACAAGCTTGTCGGAGTAAGAGACTATGGGCGGGGTATACCTCTTGGCAAGGTTGTTGAGTGTGTCTCCGTAATAAATACAGGTGCTAAATATAATGACGATGTTTTTCAGTTTAGCGTAGGGCTTAATGGTGTCGGTACAAAGGCTGTAAATGCCCTTTCAAAACATTTCAGGGTTATCGCTTTTAGAAGCGGCAAGTATAGCGAGGCGGTTTTTTCGAAAGGAAAAATGATTTCAAAACGCCAGGGTAAGGCTCAAAAAGAACCTGACGGCACCTATATCGAGTTTGAGCCGGATCATGCAATTTTTGACGATTACGAGTTTAATTATGAATATATCGAACAGAGGATATGGAATTATGCCTATCTGAACAGCGGTTTAAAACTTTTTTTTAACAAACAAAAATTTGAATCAAAAAATGGTTTGTATGATCTTCTGTATAATGAAGTCGGAGATAATACAATTTATGAAATTGGTTATTATAAAAACAAGCAAATCGAATTTGCATTTACCCATACCGGTAACTATGGTGAAAATTATTTTTCTTTTGTTAACGGGCAATTCACCAGTGATGGAGGTACACATCAGAGTGCTTTCAGAGAGGGGATTCTGAAGGGAGTGAATGAGTATTTTAAAAAAAATTACTCCGGTATTGATGTGAGGGAGGGAATAACCGGTGTCGTTTCAATTAAATTGAAAAATCCTGTATTTGAAAGTCAGACAAAAAATAAACTTGGCAACACAGAGGTTAGAAGCTGGATAGTTAATATTGTAAAATCCGGGATTGTTGATTTTTTACACAAGAATATTGATGCGGCAAAAAGGCTTGAAAATAAAATCGTTAATAATGAGAAATTAAGAAAAGAGCTTAATGCAGTAAAAAAGGAAGCAAAAGATGCTGCAAAAAAGATATCAATTAAAATACCAAAATTAAAAGATTGTAAGTATCATCTTGGAGGCGGGGAGAAAGGGGAAAATTCGATGATTTTTATTACAGAAGGGCAGTCTGCTTCCGGATCGATGGTATCTGCGAGGGATGTTTATACCCAGGCAATTTTCTCTTTGAGGGGGAAACCCCAGAATATATTCGGTAAAACTAAGGCCGCAATATATAAAAATGAGGAACTCTACAATATGATGATGGCTCTTGGCATAGAAGATGATCTTGATAATCTCAGGTATGGGAAAATAATAATAGCTACTGATGCTGATTATGATGGATTTCATATTCGAAATCTCTTGTTAACCTATTTCTTAAATTACTTTGAGGAGCTTATAATATCGAATCGTGTTTACATACTGGAAACTCCCTTGTTTCGTGTTAGAAACAAAAAAGAGACAATATACTGCTATAATATCCGGGAGAAAAACAAGGCTATGGAAAAATTATCTAATTTTGAGGTCACAAGATTTAAGGGGCTTGGGGAGATTTCTCCAAAAGAATTTGGACAATTTATCGGTCAGGACATGCGTCTTGAAAAAGTAAGTATTAAATCGATAAAAGAAGTCCCCCTGACACTGGAGTTTTTCATGGGAAAGAATACTCCAAAACGTAGAAAGTACATTATGGAGAATCTTATCTAATGGCTTTCCTTGATAATATTTTCAACAAAAATTTTTTAGAATATGCCTCTTATGTAATTAAAGACAGGGCGATACCCCATCTCGATGATGGATTAAAGCCAGTGCAGCGCAGGATCCTGCATTCTCTGTTTGAAATGGATGACGGGAAATTCCATAAAGTTGCAAATGTAGTTGGTCACTGCATGAAATACCACCCACATGGGGATGCCTCGATTTTTTCCGCCCTCGTTGTTCTTGCGAACAAGGAATTGTTTATTGACAAACAGGGGAATTTTGGAAACACAATAACCGGTGATCCTGCATCTGCGGCACGATATATTGAATGCCGCGTTCTTCCCATGGCAAAAAAGCTGCTCTATAATCCCGAATTGACTGAATATGAAGATTCCTACGACGGCCGAAATAAAGAACCCGTTAATTTTCCCGCGAAGATACCCCTTGTACTAATACTCGGAGCAGAGGGTATAGCAGTGGGAATGTCTACGAAATTTCTTCCTCATAATATTGTTGAAGTATTAAGTGCCGTAAAAGCTGCATTAAAAAACAAAAGAACAGATCTTTATCCCGACTTTCCTACCGGTGGTTTTATCGATGTCTCTTCATATGATGATGGGAGGGGTAGTGTCCTCGTTAGGGCGAAGCTGGAGACAAAAGATCCAAAAAAAATTATCATAAGAGAAATCCCCTACGGTACGACAACCGAGAGTTTAATTAACTCCATTGAATCTGCTGTCAAGAAAAACAAATTAAAGATTGCAGGAATAAATGACTTTACAACCGAGAATCCTGAGATTGAAATAAAGCTTGCAAGGGGTATTCATTCAAGTGATGTCATTGATGCTCTTTATGCTTTTACGGACTGTGAGATATCAATTTCTGTCAATCCTCTTGTAATACATGATAATCATCCGGTTATTTTTCCTGTAAGCCGGATAATAAAATACCATTCGAAGAAATTGATTGATGTTCTAACGGCTGAATTAAAATTTGAAGAAGGGCATTTAAGGGATCGTTTGCATGCAAGAACCCTTGAGAAAATTTTTATAGAAGAAAGAATTTATAAGGCGATTGAAAACAAATTAACACATGAAAAAGTTTTCCGATCCATTTATGATGGTTTTAAACCCTTTTTGACACAGATCAAAAGGAAGATTAAAGACGAGGATATTGAAAGGCTCTTAAAGATTCCCATTAGAAGAATATCTCTTTATGATATTAACAAAATGAAGAAAGAGGTTGAAGAAATAAAAGTTAGACTAAAGGTAATAAAAGGGCATCTTGAAAATATAAAAAAGTATGCTGTTGGATTTATTGATAAACTTACAGAAAAAGTAGCTGATACACATAAAAGAAAAACGGAAATAATTTCCTTTGAAAAGGTTGACATTAAGGAAGCAGCTCAGAGGAATCTCAAGATTAAATATGATAGAAATAACGGCTACCTCGGAACTGAGGTAAATGGGAATTCTTTGTTTTCAGTATCTGTTTATGATCGGATACTTGTTTTGAGAAAGACAGGAGTATATTCAATTATCAAGACGCCTGAAAAATTATTTGTTGATAAAGGTATGTTGTTTTGTGCTCTTGCCGGCAAGGATGAATTATCAAAATATCTATTTACTGTTGTTTATCGTGGAAAGAATAATCTTCCCTATCTTAAAAGATTCAGGGTTGAACAATATATTCTCGACAAAGGATATATGGCTGTTCCAGAGGGTGCCAGGATATTAGGAATAACGACAAAAGAAGAGGTTGATATCAAGGTGGAATATAAACCCTCGTCAAGAATCAGAATTACAGAAGAAGTCTTTTCCATAAATGACTTCCTGGTAAAAAACCCAAAAGCTACTGGAGTAAGGCTTTCCACAAAAGAGGCAAAATTAGTAAAATTCATTAAATGTTCAAAAAAAGAGTAGAGGAAAGACAATAATTTTTGATATTTGTTAACTTACTTGTGGAGGACTGCCTGTCTGTCAGGCAGTCCCCCCCGTCCTTTCTGCGGTTATTTTTTCTCGGGGTAGAATGTTGAAAAATCAGAAAACAACCTCTCAACGGAGTAGCTATCTATTATAAATGCATAATCTCTATCGTTTGTGTAGGCGCTGTAGCCCCTGTCCCCCATGTTTTCAACAACCGATAGGACATTCTCTTTTGAAAAAGTTTTTATAGTAACTTTTAGAACCGGGGTTTTTGTCAGTAATTCCTGTTTACTCCCGAGAAATTCGGAACAGTCTATATAGGATATAGTATCAACGATCAACATAATTTTTTCCTGATCTAAAACCTTACCATTCTTATCTTCCCAGGTAAACTCCACTTCTTCGCCCTCGGTTTTTCGCTTCGGAATAATAGTAAAACTGTTGGCATTCTTTTCTATACAAATTGAAGATAATACTGATTCTTCAAAGCTAATTATTTTTTTATCACGGATTTCAGAAATATCTTTTTTTAGTTCAAAACTGAAATTACCCCCGGTTTGATATATATTAGTGTCGTTTTCAACAAGGACAAAAGTGTGACTATCTGTACCCACATTTTTACCAACAAAAAGTTTTCTTAACGGTTTATCGCCCATAAAGGCCTCGGCGGTGATTCTATTTGCATCATCCAGATCATATTTGGAGAAAACAGGATTTTTGCTGATAAGTGTGAAGGTTCTTTCGGAAGTAAAAATATCCAGCAGGGTATTCATATAGTCAGGATCAATCCTGTATTTCTCCTTTTCGGTGATCCATAAATCCCCATCTTTCTTAAGGGTTTTCGTACTGGTTTTAGAGCTGATTATAATACGATCGATGTTTTCACTTTTGATACTATCCCAGCTCATATCCTTTGGGCTTAGATCGGGCAGAAAGAAATACAGAAAAAACAATACCGCAAGTATAGACAAAAGTATAATAGTTATTTTATTCATATTTTTTCCTCCTTCACTTTCCGTTAAACATGGACTGGATTTTTTCTCTGCGCCTTTTTCTCATCAAAAAAACGATTACCCCGGCGATAGCAACAAATCCGGGAACGAAAAACCAGTTAAATATCTCCAGGGCCTTGTATCCCTCAGCTGTTATGAATTTCTCGAAAAATCCTGCTTTTTCATCAATGGGTTTAAATGGGGCTCTCTGTTCTGTTTTTGACCTCATAACCCCCCAATCTTCCCGGGCGTTAAGGAGGTCAATCAGATTAAAAACAACGAGACGATTTTGAAATTCCTGTGAAAGCCTGATATCCATTATTTCATTAGCAATTACGTATGAAGCTCCCACAACGATTATCCTTGACCCTTTGCCCTTTTTTAGCATTTCCGGTGTATTCGATATATTCTGGTCTAATACAAAAGATGATTCGCCTTTTTCTTTTGTTTCTTCTTTGTTTTCATCTTCTTTCCGCACAGGCCTGTCCGGTATTTTTTTATCGGCAAAATAACTTGTAAATTTACCCTCCAGCAAATAAGCAAGAGGATACTGTTTTAGTTCTTCATCTTCAGGGGGCAGAGCAGGGGGCTGATTCATATTTGCATTTTCCTTACTGAGCCATGCAGCATTGGATGAAGAAAACAGTGCTGTTGCCTTTAGATCCATTGATTTTATTTTTTCATCATCAATGGAAATAGGCGATGTCTGTACCATTAGAAACTTACTAATATTTTTAAGGGTCTTTATCTTTTTGTTGATCGTATTACCGTATATTGTCGGGTATTCGTAATGATCTCTACCAGTGTTAGCATCTCTATAACAGTTTTTATCGTATAGATAGTTATTTTTGATTGATATACCGTAATGGGACAGGAGTTTGTCCAGATTGTTTTTATTGGGCAGGGTAATGACATTACGGTTATGGGGTTGTCTTGATAGGTTTTTCATTTTTAGTCCGCTCTGAAAAACGATCAACGACCCCCCGTTCATTATGTATTGATCTATTTTATATAAGTCCCAATCAGTAAATTCTTCCTCTGCACCGGCAATAATTAATGAGGGAATACTATTGTCAATTGAATCAATTGTAACCTGATTTATTGAATAATTGCTGGAGATAAGTTTTGAGAACTCGGCACCCTGTCCCCCTCCCTCCTGGGAATATTGATTTGACGATACGGAAAAAGTTCCATGATCACTGAGGTAGGCAATTTTCTTATTGATATTTATAAGGGAATCGATAACTGAAGATAGCCTTTCTTCGAGATTGTCAGTGCTGATTAACTGGCACTGGGTTTGTACTTCTCCCGTAAAAGGATTTTGAATTGAATAGATATCGAGCAGTTCAAGGATCCTGGATTCATTATCGAATTCAAATACAATGGCTGCTGTTCCTTCCCCTTCTAGAAAAGTTTTTCCTGAAGAGTGATCCTTAAAGGAATTCCAGCTTAGTTTTTGCAGATCATATTTTTCTATTTCCTTTTCGGCAGCCGGGTCTTTAGCAATATCAGAAACCATAAAGTTTAGTTTTTCATAGTATTTCTTGTTTAATTCTTCTATTGTCCCTTCAATTTTATCCTGAATATTGTCCAAGCCTTCTATTCCCTGTATAGCGGCAATTTTCAGCAGTACCGGCGAAAGGTAGAGTTTTATGGATATCCTGTCCTTCAGGGCAAGAAGATACGAAACCTTATTGTTCATTTTTTCTATCATATTTGTAATTCGATATTCAAGACCGGCTGTAGATTTCAGGTCGGTAATTCTTTCTATCATATCGCCGTTTTGTATTACAATGCCCATGTATTTATTTGTAATCGCAACTTCACTTTTTTCCAGTTTCTGGATTTGTGTAGGATAAATCCCGAAGGCGTTAGCTTTTTCAATATTCTTCTTTATCTTATCCGATCCATTTTCTTCTGTGCAGTCAAAGAATTTATAATGAAAATATTTATTTCCAGCCAATTTATATTCCGAAAGCAGATCATCGAGGTATTGTTCAATATGGCTGTAGTTCGAGGGAAGTTTTTTTGAGAAAAAAACATAAATATTCAGTGGATCGGCTAAATTGGCTACCACATTTTTACTGGTTTTTGAGAGAGAAAAAGAACCGCTTTTTGTAAGATCGAGACGAAGGTTCTTAAAGAGACCAATACCAATAGCGTTAAGTAAAATTATAATAAATACTGAAATAACAAAATTTGCATATTTCGTAGTATTCTTGATAATATTTTTTTTTCTATTCATAAAATACTCCAGGAATAATATTATTTGTCTTTATTGTCCAAATAGAGAATGGAGGAATAAAGAAATACGAAAATCAGGGAAATAAAATACAAGAAATCGCGGAAATCGAAAACTCCCTTTGATATGTTTCTAAAATGGAAATCCGAACATAAATACCTCAAAAATGAAACGATATCAGCAGGTATGAAATCAAGCATCATTTCAATTCCCCACAGGGTAAAGCAAATAACAACCCCGGTCATAAAGGAGACTATCTGATTTTTTGTTAATGATGATGAAAACAAGCCGATGGCAGCAAAAGCGCCTCCCAGAAAAAGTGATCCGACATATCCCCCCAGAATCAAACCTATATCAAAATCACCTATAAGGGAGAGTGAAACAGGATAAAGCAGGGTTGGAAGCAGCATGAAAACTATAAAGTAAATTGCTGAAAGATATTTACCAAGGACAATCTCAAGTGTTGAAATAGGTAAAGTGGCAATTAATTCATATGAGCCGGAGTTTATTTCCTCTGAAAATAATTTCATGGTGACAGCTGGAACTATAAAAACCATAACAATTGGCAGCAAACTAAAAAATGTTCTCATGGATGCCTGCTTCTGATAGAAAAAGGGTGTAATATAAAACCAGTTAATAATGAACAAAAATATTATTATAACTATGTATGCAATTGGCGAAACAAAATAGGATTTGAATTCTTTTTTACTGACTATCAAGGCCTGCCTGATATTAATCATCATTTTTTCCCCCTGTTAATTCCTGGAATATGCTTTCAAGTGACATTTCATCCTGTTTGAATGTCAGGAGTTCCCAGTTTTTTGATTTTATAATCTTATAAATATCTTTTCGAATATCCCGATTCTTTTCTGAGGCAAGTGAAATAGTAGTAATTTTCCCATTTTGACTGATTTCTTTGACAGAATAATCCGAAGAATTATTATCGAATTCCTTTTTTAAAACATCGGGAGTGACATTTTCAAGATCTACAATTAGTATTTTTTTTCGGGCAGATTTCTTTTTTAAATCAGCCGTCGTACCATTCGCTACTATGGAACCGTTATCGATAATAACGACTTTGTCACAGGTAGCCTCAATTTCCTGCAGGATATGAGACGAAAAAATAACAGTCTTTTCCTTTCCAATAGTTTTGATTATTTTTCGTATTTCAACAATCTGATTTGGATCAAGACCCGATGTGGGTTCATCGAGGACAAGGATCTCAGGATTGTCCATCATAGCGTGGGCAAGACCGACTCTCTGCCTGTATCCCTTTGACAGTTCATTGATATTGGAATGAATCTTCTCAGTTAAACCGCAAAGTTCTGTCAATTCCGCGATTCGTTTTTGTCTGGATTCCTTTTCTATCCCTCTTAGATCCGCGATATAATTTAGATAATCAAAAACAATCATATCATTGTACAACGGAGCGGATTCGGGGAGATACCCGATAATCTTCTTGATTTTTTCCGAATTGCTCTGAACCGAATCTCCATTGACTGTAATATCCCCCGATGAGGGAGGGAAAAAACAGGTTAATATTCTAATTATGGTGGTTTTTCCCGCGCCATTTGGACCCAGTAGCCCCAGGATCTCCCCCTTGTTTATTGAAAAATCCACGTTATTAACAGCAAGAAAATCTCCATAATATTTTGTCAGATTTTTTATCTCAATCATACCCATATGGATTATGCCCCCTGTAAAATAGGAAATAAATTCAGCAGTCGGTAGATATTCATCCGACAATTTGAAGTTATGAATGTATTAGATAATATCAGTATTTGTCAATAGAAAGACTTCGATTCTACAGGCTTGAAGTGTTATCAATATTTTTTTTTTGAAAAGACTCTATTGACCCCCCTACAATGGTTTAATAAAATGAAGATGGTGGAGATAAAAAAACTATCTAACCCTATTAAAGAATACTCCTGGGGATCGCAGGAAGCAATTCCGGATTTGCTGTCACTTAAAAAGGACGGAAAGCCCAGGGCCGAGTTGTGGATGGGTACCCATCCTTCGGCTCCTTCTGTTGTACTCAATGAGGATGGAACAAAAGAGACCCTTGATAAATTGATCGCAGGTAATCCTGAGTTTTTTTTAGGATCCGGGATTGCGGGTGAGTTTAGCAACACGCTGCCTTTTTTGTTTAAACTCCTTGCTGTGGAAAAACCCCTGTCAATACAGGCACATCCTGACAGAAAACGGGCTAAGGCAGGATTCGATGAGGAAGAAAAAAAGAAGATCCCCCTTGATGCAGGCTGCAGAAATTACAAAGACCGAAACCATAAGCCGGAACTCATTCTGGCTTTGACTCCATTTTATGCCATGTGCGGCTTCAGGAACTACGGCGATATAGTTAATGATTTTTCAATTCTCGACTTTACCCCTCTATCCGGGTCTCTCAGGGCTTTGAAGACTGATCCTTCCGAAAAATATCTGAGGGAGTTTTTTAAGAAGATAATGGAACCCGGGGATTCCGAAAAAAAAAGCCTGGTAAACAGTCTTTTCAGGATAAAGAAAAAATTATCAGTTGAACAGGGTTTCTGGATTGAGCGTCTTAACGTGGAATATCCTGAGGATATCGGGGTTGTTTGTCCCCTTCTTTTAAACATAGTTCTACTTGAACCCGGGGAGGCTTTGTTTCTTTCAGAGGGTATTCTCCATTCCTATCTCCAGGGATTTGGGGTTGAGATAATGGCGAATTCAGATAATGTTATTCGCGGGGGGCTTACTCCAAAGCATGTTGATGTACAGGAATTGATAACCATGCTGAAATTTTCTTCGCATGATGTAAAAAAGGTAATTCCGGAGATTGAATCCGGGTGTGAAAAAATCTACTCAGTACCCGTAAGAGATTTCCTTCTTTCAGAGATTGCTTTATCTTCAAACGATATTTTCAAAAGCAGAATAAATCATTCCTTTGAAATTCTTCTATGCGTAAAGGGCAGGGTGGAAATTTTCAGCGGCAATGATAGTATCTCTGTTTCAAGGGGGGAATCGGTTTTTATCCCGTTTTCTGTGGAAAATTATTTTATAAAAGGGGAGGGAAGGATTTTCAAAGCCGGAATTCCATAAAACGGCTTTTTCTGAAAATAAAATTCTATGAAAATATGGATTGACTCGGATTCCTGCCCTGTGAGGATCAGGGAAATAGTCATTAAGGCTGCAGTAAGGGAGAATATAGAGGCTGTCTTTGTGGCTAACAGGCCTATTCCTTTGAAAGAAGCCGAAAACATTGAATTTATACTTGTCGAGCAGGGTGATGACAGTGCGGATGATTATATCGTTTCCAGCTCCATACCGGGAGATATGGTTATAACCCGCGATATTTTAATGGCAGGTAGGCTTGTCGAAAAAAAAATTCTTGTAATAAACGACAGAGGTGGTATCTTCACGAAAGAGAACATAGGAGAGAGAATATCCATAAGAAATTTTATGAAGGATTTGCGGGATATTGGAGTCTATAAAAGGGAAGATGTCTTTGACAACAGGGATATCTTTGCTTTTGCGGCTACTTTTGACAGAGAATTGAGAAAATTGCTGATAAACATTCCCCCGGTTCCCGATGCAAATGGATAATTAGGGAATGGATTTTTTTTAGAACCAGGGAAATATAGATTTTAAAGACGGGGGACTCCTTGATGAAAAGGGTATTTATGTACATAATTGGAACCATGAGGAAAAACATTTCTATAATCTGTCTTACGGCTGTTGTGACGGCATTTTCCGTTTCGTGTACGCTGATAAAAAATTATGCTATCGATGCTGTTGTCAGTTCTCTTTCGTCGTCAGGGGCGGGGACGGTTTTTACGGGAGATGAAGATCCTGAGCTTGTCGGTGATGCCCTGCCGGTTGTTCT
>CAZEKV010000022.1:19578-21053 GCA_964512945.1 uncultured Spirochaetales bacterium
GATATATGATGTCCTGATTAATGCGAAGCCCGAAAGCCCCGAACTTAAGCTTACTGCGGGAAGCGGGTTTATTACATATGCCAATGTTTACATCCATACCCCCGCCTCAATGCTTGATGAAGTGGAATATGAAAAAAAAGAATCCGCTCTGCTGCGTTCAAAGAAAATGTATCTGAGGGGGCGGAACTATGTTATAACAGGAATCGATTTAAAATATCCCGGTTTCAGGGAGCTTTTAGAGGCGGATTCTGCGGGTGATGAAGAAATAGCTGTATTTTTGAAACAATTTAAAAAAGACGATGTACCATATCTTTTTTGGGCGGCATCGGGCTGGCTTGGAGCCTTTGCCACGGATCCCTTCGATGTTGAGCAGGTAGTTACCCTTTCCAGGGCTATTCTCCTTCTTGACAGGGTTCTGGAACTTGATGAGGCCTATGCCGGAGGAGCCGTTCATACTCTGTTGATTTCCTGTTACGGGGCATTGCCGACGATTCTGGATGAGGCCAGAGCAAGGAAGCATTTTAACAGAGCGGTAGAATGTTCAAAGGGTCTTTCGCCCGGTCCCTACATCTCTCTTGCCTCTTCTGTTTCTGTTAATAATGGTGATGTTGCTGAGTTTAAGAGGCTGCTTAACAAAGCAGCTGAGATTGATATCGAGGATGATCCTGATAACAGATTAATAAATATCGTTAACCAACGAAAGGCAAAATGGATGCTTTCTCATATAGATGAATATTTTATTCTTGATGAATAACCCGAAGGAGCAGGGACAATGAAACTATCTAAAATGAAGCTATTTAAGGCGTTTTTTACTGTAAGTTTAGTGTTTTTTCTATGTATGAATATTTTTCCCCAGGAAGTCTACAACATAAGAATGGGAACAATCGCTCCGAGGGGATCTGCCTGGTATAAGGCTCTTGTCAGGTTAAAAGCTAGGTGGCTTCAGTTAACGAATGGAAGGGTAAGGCTAAAAATACAGGCCGGCGGAACTGCCGGGGGAGAACGCGAACTCGTTGAAAAACTGGAAAGCGGTCAACTACAGGCTGCGGCTTTTACCAGCCAGGGTCTGAATTATGTAACCCCTTCCGTGCTGGCTCTCAGTGTTCCCGGTCTGGTAAAAAATGATGCTGAACTTGAGTACTTACTGGATAAAATGTTTCCGGCCTATAAAAAACGTTTTGATTCTGCAGGATACCGGGTGCTGGAATTTTCGATTGCCGGATGGCTCTATTTTTTTTCCAGGGATCCTGTAATTTATCCCGAGGATCTCATGAGACAGACATTAATTGTTCCGGGTGCGGATTCCAATGTCTGCGATACATGGAGAAAGATAGGTTTCAGGGTTAAGTCCGTATCCACTACTGACATGTTAATGGCTCTTAAAACGAAAATGGCGGATGCTTTTTATTCAACACCCCTCTATGCTACTTTTGACCTTTTTAAGGAGGCAAAGAATATGTCTTCAGTACGGGTCG
>CAZEKV010000023.1:0-19714 GCA_964512945.1 uncultured Spirochaetales bacterium
CTTCGATATTTATTTCCGGGGAGTCCTTCCGGGAAGGGAATGCCTCTATGGATACTGAAGGGAGATTCCCTGAGAACGGTTGTTATGGAGCCTCGGATTCTTTTAAAAAGAACACTCTTGTTGAGGTTGAGAATATTGATAATGGTAAAATCGTTATGGTTTATGTCACCTCCGGGCTGAAGGATAGAGGATTATTCCTTTTGCTTTCAAAAGAGGCTTCAGAGATTCTCGGTCTGGAAAAAGAGGGTGTTATTCAGGTAAGAGCAAGGGTAGCTGTTGGAGATGGCGCCGCTTTTAGGGTGCCGGGAGCGGATATGCCCTACAGTACCGATCCTGATATTAATCCTGCTGCCAGTGCTGGTGATCCAAATGATTTTCTGTATGACAATAAAGATGGAGAAATAGAAGATTTTGCCGGTTCTGGAGAAAAAACAGAAACACCAGAGGTTGCCTTGAGCCATACTGCACCGGAAAACGGTTCTGAAATGGAAGAACTTTTACCTCCGGATCTCTCGAAGGATTTATCCGATGAAAATCCCGATATAGGTTTGAGTCATACAACATCCGAAGAAACTGAGGATATTGAAACCCTTGAACTCCTTTCTCCTGATTTACCCGTTGATGATGGTGAGGTAGTATCGGCTCATTCTGTACCGGATGGATTTGAAAAAATAGAAGAAACCGAGCCTCTTCTACCGGATTCAACCGACGCGGGGCCGGATATAGGTTTGAGCCGTATTACTCCTGATGGCTACAGAACCGATGAGGATTCTGTAGCCCCGGAATTATCGTCACCGGATATCCCCGATCCTCTGCCGGTTGAGAATAGCCCTAAAATTGAATCGAGGCCTGTTCTGGATACTGAAGTACCGGAGACTGAGGTTCAGGAGCTGCTTCCACCCGATATTTCTGAACCTGAGGATTCAAAAGAACTCCCTGCTGCCGAAGAGGTTGAACTGGAACTCGAACCTGCTGAGTTGAGGCCTCCTGGTCAGAAAGAAAGTCCTTTTCCAGGGCTTGTGGAAGAAAATTTTGGAGGCGTGAAAAAGGAGACCTATTATTTACAAATCGGTGCCTATTCTGTACGGGAAA
This sequence comes from uncultured Spirochaetales bacterium, assembly GCA_964512945.1. GTDB lineage: Bacteria > Spirochaetota > Spirochaetia > CAZEKV01 > CAZEKV01 > CAZEKV01. The sequence goes on from CAZEKV010000023.1 coordinate 1,093, forward strand.
CGGCACGAAGTATTGCCAGCCGCTTAACCCCTATTTATCCAGTAAAGGTTTTTTCGACAAAGGATCTAATTTACAAGGTAATGATTGGTCCTCTGAAACCTGATGAGATTGGAACGATGTTATACAATTTCAGGGCAAAGGGATATAAAGATGCCTTTATTCGGCAGGTGAGGTAGAGTTGAATCCATCCGAAAGAGAGAGGGTATCCAGACTGGAGACAGCGGGCTGGGGTGTTATACCCCCGGATCAGTACAGGATTGATATTGATTCCGAGTTTTTATCTTTGTGGAAACAGGTTAACTCCTATACAATGACCTCACTGGAAAGGGGCTTTGCCCTGTACAAGGGGGTAGAGTATGTTTGCAGGAGAAATATCCCCGGTGATTTTGTTGAATGCGGTGTTTGGAGGGGAGGATCCTGTCTTTTGATGGCTTTAACCCTGGAAAAGTACAAAAAACAGAGGCGAAAAATATTTTTATACGATACCTTTACAGGAATGACCGAGCCAACGGATAATGACCGTATAGCCAGTAATGGAAAAAGTGTTATAGAAAAATGGAATGAGGATCTGGAAGGGGAAAAGGATAATTTCAAGTCGTGGATTGTCGGTCTTGATGAGGTAAAAAACAATATTCAGAAAGCAGGTTGTTCCGATGATATTTTTGTATATGTAAAAGGGGATGTAAGAGAGACCCTGAAAGTGACAAAACCCGGCAGTATTTCCCTACTTCGACTTGATACGGACTGGTATGAGTCAACAGCTGCCGAGTTAAAGTACTTATATCCCCTGCTTTCAGAGGGTGGAGTCCTGTTAATTGATGATTACGGACATTTTACAGGAGCCAAAAAAGCCGTTGATGAATATTTTTTAAATGCCAGTCCCCCAATTTTACTGAACAGGGTGGATTACACAGGCAGGATTGGCATAAAGTTTTAAGAAGTTCCGGGCATCGGGGTAATCTCTGGTGGAAATTAATTTAAAAAGCCTATGCCGAATCCCCCCGCAAAATAATGTTTCCTGCTTTTTTCAATTTCGCCCATAAAGTCCAGTGAAAAAACCATCTGGGTTCCGGGTATAATCCAGTTTAGTTCCAGTCCCAGCATAACCGGATACTGGATCAAAAACCCCTCTGAGAAGGGCTTCAGTCTTATGGCGGAGGAGATCCCTGTTGAAATAGATCTGAAATCCAGGAGGAGGCCCGTTCTAATATACCCCCACGTATAGAAAGCGATCTTACCCTTTGAGGATGAATTGTTGATCTTTAAGGGCGAGAATATAATTTCCGGAGTAAGTATAACTTTAAAAACGCCCCCTTCCATTTGTAGCGGGATTCCTGTGGAAAATCCCCCGAAATTTGTCATTCTGTCTATGGATCTTCCCCCTATAAACGATCCGCGGGGGGTTATTGCAATACTGAACAGGTCTGTTCCCTTTGTTCTGAACAAACGGAATTTCCCTCCAAATCCGATAATAAAGGCTGTTGGTTCTTCGGTATCAAGGATGGATGAGATTTGAAGATTGATCTCGATATTTGACTTAGGGGAATAACGGAATCCAATATTGATAGGGAAATTCCGGGAACCTTTTTTTTCCCAATGACCGAGTACGGAAGCTGCAAGTTGCATACATCCCCCAGGCAGGGTATCCGCCGTTGCAGAAAACAAAAGACCCGATGATCCATTCCAGAGAGTTCTAAAAAATATCCTTTCTTTGTAGTTTATTATAACTGAGGTCTCCCTGAAGACTGTGATAAGACCGTCTTTTCCCGTACCTGTCAAAGAAATTTTATATCTGCCTCCGGGGACTGCAACAGCCCTGTTGTCTCTGCCGTCCCATACAACCGACTGAATGGGACTCGAAATATCGGGGATGGTAAAGCTCCTTAAAATCTCATTTTTCTCGTTTTTAATTGAAATATCGGCTTTTCCGGGAGCCGTAGCCTCGAAGGAAATTTCCGTATTTCCCAGGGAGCCCGGAGATTCGGGATTAAAAGTATCTCTGGAACATTTGAGAGTACTCAGGGCAAAATCGGCCTTTTCCATATTTACAGATATTGTTTCTGTTTCGTTCTCTCCAATAAAAATATTCTTAAAATAATCTTTGTAGCCGAAAGATTTTACAAACAGCTTGTGTTCTCCAGAAGATATTCTGACCTTTCCAGATGGGATTTTCGTAGAATCGACCATAATGGAAGAATCCTCCGGAAAAACGGATATTTCCAGAAAGCCTGTTACCGGTTCTAAAACTGTTTCGATTTTTACAATCGTATCTCTGTTGTACCATATGTCCTTTGTTACCGGATAATAACCCCTTTTCCTGATTGTAATTGAGTAGAATCCGGTTTTTAGATTGGAACAAAAGAAAGGAGATTTTTCTACAGGTCTGTTATTTATAAAAATATTTGCATTTTCAGGAACCGTAACAATATTTATTCCTGCTATATCAGATGAAGTCTTGATCTTTTCTCTTGTAATACTGCAGGAACCGGGAGTCCTGTTGTTTCCCGGGTTCAGACCCAGGGTTGTAGAGCAATTTATGAATAGTAAATAAATTATCAGTACGGGAAAAATATATTGTGGATACTTTGTAAAAAACATCCTTTCCATTATAGAAATAGTTTCTGTTCCTTTTCAAGAAGATTTCAGGGCATATGAAGGCTCTATTTTATTTTTTGACAGAATATCTTCAAATCCTGTTATATATTACCGATAAGATGAATTAGAGATGAAAATTATTTTTTGTTTTTTTATTTTCCTATCGTTTCCAATTTTCTCTGAGGGGGCAAACAATCCTCTTCCTGAGGGTTTCAGGGAAATAAAGCTGGGAATGGGAATAAATGATGTTAAGGAAAAACTGAAAGCAGATCCCCTTTTCAATTACCGTGGAGATCCTGATGTATCCATGCTTTCCAGTCCGAATAACACATTGATAGAGTGTTCGGGTTTTTCCTATATAAAAAATGCCTATTTCCAGTTCCATGAGGAAAAACTCTACATTATTATTCTTGTTTTAAACAGTATGAAGATTGATCATTATTCTGTATATACAAAATTGATGGAGAAATATGGGAATCCCGATTCTTTGAGTCCTGAAGAAATACTATGGAGTTCAGATATTGTGAGAATGTCACTTGAACGTCCCCTGAGCATGAAGTATATTAAGAAGGATGTTTTTGAAAAGTTAAAGACTGAAGGGCGGGCGGAGAAGTCGATGAGAATCCTTTCGAGGGAGAGGTTTCTGGAATTGTTCTGACAGCCTGCAAATGACATCTGATTTTTGCTTTTTGGACAATCCATGGTAATCGGGAGAGAATAACCGGGAGATATGCTATGAAATACCTATTTTTTTCTTTGTTGCTTTTAGTTTCGTGTCGAAAAACCTCAGTTGTTCTCAAAGTTGATGGTGTAAAAATAAATGTTGAAATTGCCCGCACAGAGGAAGAGAGAAAAACAGGCCTTATGTTTCGCCATTCTCTGGAAGAAAATCATGGGATGTTGTTTATTTTTCCGAGAGAGCGTCTTCTTTCCTTCTGGATGAAAAATACATATATACCGCTTTCTATAGCCTATATCACAGAAGATGGTATAATTAAGGAAATATATGAGATGAAGCCGGAATCCCTCAAGCCTGTTCATTCCAGATTCGCTGTAAAATACGCCCTTGAATTACCGAAGGGGAATTTTCGCAAAATGAATGCAAGGGTTGGAAGCCGTGTAATCATTCCTGATAAATATTAAAGCCGCCTGTACGGCTTTTTACATATGAATAGCATTTTCCTTCTGGAGCTCCTTCGGGGCTTTCCTGAAAGAATCCCTTCAAGATCCCGGAAGATCTGGAAATAATTCCAGGTTGGGCTTGTCGTTTTCGGTGCCGGGTTTATTTACGAGGATTTCGATTCTGCGTTCCATTTTTGATAATTTTTTTTCAAGTTCTCTTGCAAGGGTTATTCCTTCTTCAAAGATGAGAGAAGCTTTTTCGAGGGAGATATCCCCTTCGTTAATTTTTTCGCTTATCTCTTCAAGCCTTTTTAGTTTTTCTTCAAAGTTTTCCATACTTCCCCCATCTATCTATTTTTTAACCTCTGCCTTGAGTTTTCCTGAATCAAGACGTATACCTATCATTTCTCCATTCTGTATTTCTGTTGAGGAGGTTATGACCTTATTTGTTTTATAATCAGTAACTATGGCATATCCCTTCTTTAATATTTCGAAGGGGGAGCTGGATAGTAAATTTTGTTTTATAAGCTCAACCATGTGTTTTTTTTTAAGCAGTCTATTTTTCATACTGTTGATTATTGACTCTTTGGCATCGTCAAAACGTAGTAAAAAAGGCTGGATTATTATGCGGAGATTGCGTTCCATTTGTTCGGGTGTAAATCCGGTCAGTAATGCCCTTACAATCCCAATCCTCTGGCGGATCGTAAGAATAAGTGATTTCTTAATCCCTGCTATCCTTGACAATAATTCTTCTCTATCCATGCTGACTATTTCTGCTGCAGAGGATGGAGTGGGGGCTCTTACATCAGCAGCCAGATCGGATAGGGCTGTATCAATTTCATGTCCAACGGCTGAGATAACAGGGATTTCTGAGTTAGCTATTGCGTACACAACTTCTTCCTCCGAAAAGGGAAGGAGATCTTCAAGAGAGCCTCCGCCCCTTCCTGTGATAATGACATCCCCCATTTTATATCTATTTGCTATCCTTATACTTTCCGCTATTTTACGCGAAGCTTTTTCTCCCTGAACAGGCACAGGAAGGATTACTATGTTAATCCCGGAACACCTCCGTCCCGTTACCTGGAGAATATCCCGCAATGCAGCCCCGGTAGGTGATGTTATAAGAATAACCTTTTCAGGCAGGAAGGGGAGTCTCTTCTTTCTTTCCCTGTCAAACAAGCCCTCCGAGGCAAGTTTTTTCTTCCTTTTTTCGAGGAGCTGTAGTATATCCCCGCTCCCCGATTTTTCCATTTTCTCGCAGATAATCTGGTAAGATCCCCTCTTCGGATATACCGAAAGATCCCCCTTGATTGTTACAAGATTTCCATCTGAGGGCATAAAAGATAGGCCTGCCTGCCTGTTCCTGAACATGACCACAGAAATAACGGAATTGTCATCTTTTAGTGTAAAATAATAATGTCCTGTACTGGAGGGGCGAAAATTGGAAATCTCTCCCTTTACGCTCAAATTCAGAAAACCAGTCTCCAGGGTAGAGCGTATTACCTGGGTCAGCTCCGAGACAGTTATAGATTGATCTCCCGAATTAATCATTCTTTTGCGAGGATACACCATCCAGGGAGGAATTACAATTCCCGTCCGTCCGCTTCCCGCTGGAGTAATGGCTTGTTCTTCAAGCAGAGCTGTCCCGGGATTCCCTTTGAGATTAAATTTATAGAGGGGCAGGGCGGTTGTGATAAAACGCCGTTTTAATGGAAAATATAAAATCAATGACTTTACACTTTTTTTCATTTGTCGATAATGAAGTAAATTATGAAGAATATTGTTGTAATAAATGCGATTTCCCTCAGTAATTATTCCATGGAAGCGGTGTTTAATGGTAAAAACTCCTATGATCTGGCTATAGATTATTCAAACAGGCTTCCCTTCGTGGAGGGAGTCTGTATTTTAACGGATATGGATAGTTTAAAAGAATCTGGCAATACGCGGATTCTCTATAAGAAAGAATGGACTCTAACAAAACTTATAGAAGTATTTGCTGAAATATCTCCCGAATACGACAATATTATTTATTATTACGGGGACTGTCCCCTTATGGATACAGAAATTGGGATTAAAATGCTGGAGAACCACAATAAATATTTTGCCCAGTATTCCTTTGCAGATGGGTATCCCTATGGTCTCTCACCCGAAATATTAAATACAAATATAATACCTCCATTGCTGCATTTGGCCGGAAAATTACCGGAGAAAAACCCTGTACTGAGGGATTCAATTTTTACTCTCATAATGAAAGATGTAAATTCTTTTGATATCGAGACGGAGATATCCCCGGAAGATTTACGCCTGTACAGGCTGTATTTGACAACCGACACAAAGAGGAATTTTCTTCAACTGAAGGGTATATTCTCTTCGGGTGGTACCGATGCGGAATCAATTACAAAAATAATAAAAACCAAAGAAGAGTTACTCAGATCCCTGCCTGCTTTTTTTAATATACAGATATCCGGGGAATGTCCTCAGGAATGTTCCTATTGTCCGTACCCCATTGTAAGAAAGTCTATGGGAAAACAGAGAGAAATGTCCGTAAGCGATTTTGATAAGATCATTAAAGACATTGAATCTTCCTTTGATGATGCGGTTGTTTCAATTTCTTTGTGGGGAGAACCCTCACTCCATTCGAGGATTGATGAAATAATTGAGAGAGCCTTAATGCATAAGAAAATTTCTCCTGTCATAGAGACTTCTGGAATTGGGTGGGAGCCTCATATAATCGACAAAATAATTAAGGTCTGTGAAAAATACGGGAAATCTCCTGATTGGATTATATCCCTCGATGCCCTGAGTCCTGATCTCTACAGGGAATTACGGGGAGAAGGACAGGCGGAGGCTGTGGAATTCGCCGAAAAAATGATATCCCTGAATAGTGAAAATGTTTATGTCCAGGCTGTGAGAATGAAAAAGAACGAGGAAGACCTTGAAGCTTTTTATAAACACTGGAAAAAAATAACGGATAAAATAATTATCCAGAAATACGATCATTTTTCAAACAATCTACCGGATGAAAAAGTAACAGATCTCTCCCCCCTTGAAAGGAATGTCTGCTGGCATATAAAGAGGGATATGCATATTCTCCTTGATGGATCGGTTCCCCTTTGCCGTGAGGATCTTAAAAACGAGTATTCTAACGGAAATGTTTTAAAAGATGGTGTAGCCAGGGTTTGGGAAAGGAGTTTCGATGTATATATCAAACATATTAACGCACAGTATCCGGAGTTATGCAAAAATTGTGATGAATACTATACCTTCAACTTTTAAGCGCCATTCGATTCCCTATACGGTCATAGGGGGGAAAAGAATTGGACAGGCAAGAAAAGTAAAGACAAATTTATCCATCCTTCTTTTGAACAGGGGAGGACGTCTCTACAAGGCCAATGTTTTTAAGCAGCTTGAAAAAATCGGCATAAAAGAGATAATATCCATAGAGAATTCTACGAAAAATTCGGATATTGAATTACTTACAAAAAATTTTCCCCTTGTCAGATTTATTATGCTTCACAAAAAGATTACTCCTGGAGAAAAGATTAATATTGGGATAGAAGAATCCCACAGTCGCTATGTTCTTGTTCTATGGGATGATATGAAAGTTCCTTTTTTAAGCATTTCCTCCAGACTCCTTGCCAGGGTAGGGAAAGATAATCTTCTATGTGTTGTTCCTACATTAAAGAACAACCGGGGGGCGGTAGTACCAACTATTCAAGCCCCTGCCTTTTACAAAAAACACCTCAAGATAATTGCCCTGGCTCCAAAAGAAGATGCAATGCCCAGTATTTTTCCCTACGATTACAGCGGGATATATTCCAGGGAAAAATTTATGCTCCTTGGAGGATACGATAGCAATATAATCAATCCCTACTGGCAAAAACTTGATTTTGGATTCCGCAGTTATATGTGGGGAGAAACCATTTGCTGCAATACCTCATTTAGACTGAGTTACACTTCTGAAGTACCTGAAGAGGAAACCACTCCTGACAAAAGCTACAGGATTTTTTTCCTCAAAAATCTCCTTGTCCGTTTCAGTGGAGATGCGGGAATTTTGCCATTTTCCGGATTTTTTTCCTACTTAATGAGGTCGGGAGAAAGTATTGCCGTTGTTTTAAAGGAATTTAAAGAAATAAAAAAATGGATAGAGATTAATAAATTTCGTTTTAAACAGGATGCAAGAGGGGTCACCGAGTTATGGAAAGTTCCGGTTTCCTGACAGCTGTTTTTCTGCAGGCAAGGATTGGATCAAAAAGGCTGCCTGCAAAAGCCTTACTGCCTCTGGCAGGAAAAACAGTTCTTGAGCAGGTTATGATCTCTCTTGGGGGGATAAAAGCCGGTCTCCATGTCCTTCTTACAGATAAAGAGAGTGAGAAAATCTTTCGACCCCTTGCTGAGGTCTGCGGTTTCCAGCTCTTTACGGGACACAGCAGCGATGTACTGTTAAGGTATTCCAATGCGGCAAAATGCCTTAAACCGGACATAATAATTAGGGCTACAGGGGACAATCCTCTTGTTTCGGATGAACTTGCCGTGGAGTTGTTGAAGCACCATGTCGAAGGGAAAGCGGATTTCAGTGCCTATACAGGACTTCCCCTCGGGGTTGGGGTTGAAATTCTTGGGGTGAAGGCTCTCCTCGAAGCTAATAAAAGGGCGGCGGACCCCTATGAGCGTGAGCATGTTTCTCCATTTTTGTACAGACGAAAAAACGAATTTAATGTTTTTTATCCGGAGCCTGGGAAGAGGTATTGTTTACCCGGAGCAAGGGTTACTCTCGATACGGAAGCTGATTATAAATATATCACCGGAATATATAATGAGTTGTATAAAGATAGGCCAATTAGAATAGAGGAATTAATTTTATGGCTGAAGGAGAAAGCCGAATAGAATTTTTGAGGGGGCGAAATCTTTTTCCAGGATAGAAGATGACGATTTCCCATGACAGGAAAAATATGAAAATATTATTTGTTCCACTAATAAAAAAAAATGGCGGCTTCGGTCATCTCAAACGCTGCCTTGAGATAATAACTGAAATAATGGAAGACGGTGCAGCCGGTTTTCGTGCAGGAATATTTGCTCCTGACAGTTTCAGCAGGCATAGAATAACAGAGATCCTGAATCCAGGCAGAAAAAAAATATCCTCAAAACATATCGATATAATTACCGAACTATCTACCCCCTGGGATTTTATAATATTTGATAGAAAATCATCCTCTCTGGAAGACTATATCTATTTCAGGGATTTTGGGGTTGTAATTGGTCTGGATGAAGGAGGGGAAAGCCGGAATTATCTGGATTATCTGATTGATATACTCCCCCTCCCCCGTCGATACGGCCTCCCGAATAAATCAGGTCTCGAATACATAAACTATCCTGCTGCCAGAAGGACGGGGAAAAACGGCCTCAGGAAAATACTGCTGTCATTTGGGGGAGAAGATCCGTTTGATCTTTCAGGAATCCTGGCAAATTTTCTGATAAAAAATAAGATATTTGCCGGAGAAGACGTTAGTGTTGTAAGGGGCCCGTTTTTCGGAGATCCGAATGATAAATTGAGGCTTCCTGAAAACCTGAAAATAGTGGATTCCCCGGTTTCCTTGAAAGATATTCTGTATCAATACGACATTGTTTTTACATCTTTTGGACTGACTGCATATGAGGCAGCGGCATCGGGATGTTTAACAATACTTTTTAACCCCGGCAAATATCATAGAACCCTCTCAAAACTGGCGGGATTTCCTGAAATCGGTATACTGAAACCGGGGAAACGCAGGCTTGTAAGTATTCTGGATAAAAGCCGGTTTTATCTGGAAAAGCAGAAAGCGATGATTCCCGGAAAGCCTATAAGCATTTTTTCCTTTTTAAAGACCCTGAGTTTGCCGGAAAGAAGATCTTGTCCTGTTTGTGGTAATAACCTGAATAAAGTTGCTGGCAGATTTCCTGAACGGACATTCCGCATCTGTTCTGAATGCCTCATAGTATATCAAATTTCTTTCAATTCAAAAAAAACAAACTATGATAAAAATTACTTCTTTTCCGAATATAAAAAGCAGTACGGGAAAACCTATCTTGAGGATTTCCCCGGTATAAGATTATCCTCGACAAAACGCCTCAGAAATATATCAAGGATCTCAAAGAAAAATGGGAGCAAAACAAAAAAACTCCTTGATATAGGCTGTGCTTACGGACCTTTTCTTCTTGAAGCGGCCGGGAAAGCCTATTTGCCATATGGGATTGACGTTTCAACCGCGGCTATAGAACACATAAAGAAGGAATACAATTTAAATGCCTCCTGTGTTGGCTTCGAGGATTTTGATTCCCGGAAAGAATTTGGAATAGAGGAATTTGATGTAATAACCATGTGGTGGGTTATTGAACATTTTCAGTATCCGGATTCGGTTTTGAATAAAGTGGGAAAGCTTTTAAAACCCGGAGGGGTATTCGCAGTATCGACTCCCAATTACTCGGGCCTGACCGCCAGGAAAGACCCGGGAGATTTCTTGAAAAACAGCCCCCGGGATCATTACACCATATGGGATCCTGAATCTGCTATTAGAATCTTCAAGAAATCGGGTTTCCGGGTAAAAAAAGTAGAGGTAACAGGATACCATCCCGAACGTTTCCCAATTTCCAGAACAGCAGGAAAAATTATAGCTCCTCTACTGAAGCTCGGGGACACCTTTGAGGTATATTCAGTAAAAGAGGAAGATTGTGGGTAGTAAAAGAGTGTTGATTATAGGCGGGGGTATCATGCAGATTCCTTCTATAAAAGCTGCAAAAAATATGGGGTGGGAAGTAATCGTTGCAGATAGGGATGTCTCCGTCCCCGGGGCTGATCTGGCAGATAAGATTATTCAGGCCGACATAGCGGATAAGAATCTTGTTCTGGAGAAAGCCGTGGAGATTCATGCAAAAACCCCCATTGACGGGGTGTTTACAGCAGGAACCGATTTTTCAACCACTGTTGCCTGGATAGCCGATAATCTCGGGCTTCCCGGAATACCATATGCTACAGCCCTCGATGCTTCAGATAAGTCGAGGATGAGAAAGGTTCTAAAAGAGGCAGGCCTGCCTGTACCTGAATTTGTTGTTTTCACAGGTGCCGAGGATATTGAAGCTCTGGCGGGAGAGATGAAATTCCCCGTGGTTGTAAAACCTGTAGATAATATGGGAAGCCGGGGGATAAAAAAGGTAGAAAGCCTGATTGATCTCAAAACTACGATTCGGGAAACAATGAAATATTCCAGGTCGTCGAGGCTAATAATTGAAAATTTCATTGAGGGAGCTGAATTCAGTATTGATGCAGTCATTGATGGGAAGAAAATACATATCTGCGGCATTGCCGAACGCCATATAATGTTTGAACCCTACTTTATTGAAATGGGCCATACGATTCCCTGTGAGCCTGGTAAGAAAATACTAAAAGAGATATCCGATTCTTTTAAACAGGGAATAATTGCTCTTGGAATAAATAGAGGTGCGGCAAAGGGGGATATAAAATATTCTCCCAATGGTGCTGTAATTGTGGAAATTGCAGCGAGATTATCGGGGGGGTTTATGTCCGGATGGACATTCCCCTATTCCTCGGGAATAAACCCTGCGGCGGAAGCGCTTAAAATAGCGGTTGGTAATGAGCCCGGGGATTTTCTCCCCGGAAAAAAAATGGTTTCGGCGGAGAGGGCTTTCATTTCCATCCCCGGAAAAATCAGAAACATAACGGGTATTTCTGAAGCCGGATCCCTGAAAAATGTGAAAAATCTTTTTATAAGAGTTAATACAGGTGATTTTGTTGATCTCCCCCTGAATAATGTTGAAAAATGCGGGAATGTTATAGCATGTGCTGAAACCAGAGAAAAGGCTGTATCTGCTGCGGAATCATCAATAGCAAAACTCAGGCTGTTTCTGGAACCTGGATTGTCCAGGACAGCAATTTTTCTTTTTGGCAAAAAATATCCATGGTTTCTCGACGCCTTTAGATTAAACAGGGAAAAGAATAAAATATGCTATCAGAATATGGCGTTTTATACAAAGAATATCCGGAAAACGGGGGTAAAGCTTGAGATACTTCCGATCCCGGATATAGAAAGTGAGTCCGATAGAGATTGGCATGGTGAGGATATTGTTTCAGCTTTTGATAAGGTTAAGCTTCAGACCTCCCTTAACACAAGAATATCAGGGGAGATAAAGATTGGAAAAATCTTCTGGCAGGCCTTTCTGAGGGGGGGAGTCCAGGGGGGGGTCTGGCTTATTGAAACATTGATGAAAACAGAAAATATCGAAGAAAAGCTGGAGGAAATGAAAAAACTATGGATAGAATGATCAGAATTACCTTTTTGTTTCTATTTCTTTCAGGACTTGCTTTTCCCGAAAATGGGAGTGAGGTCGAGATATTTTCTTTTGTAAAACAAATAAATGCTACCCTGAGATGGGAGCCGTATAGAGAGATTGGGATTATTGAAAAGGACAAAGATAGAATTGTTATCCGCCCCGGACAAAATTGGATAATACTAAACTATAAAGAAAAAATCCCTGTTGATAAAATTGCCTTCAGGAATGGGGTTGTGTATTTGACAAAAGATACTGCAGATATTATCTCAGGGATTATCGAAAAGAGTAGAACCGCCTTCAGGGTGGCCGCAATTCTTATAGATCCCGGCCACGGGGGGAAAGATCCCGGTGCCAGCGGAAGCTTCAAAGTTAACGGGAAATTTATTTCTGTTAGAGAAAAGGATGTTGTTCTAAAAACCTCGATCTATCTTAAAGAGCTTCTTGAAAATTCTTTCCCCGACAAGCGGATATTTTTAACGAGGGCAGACGATACTTTTATTTCTTTAAATGAAAGACCTGCGATGGCAAATAGAATAGCCCTTGAAAAGAACGAAGCCATTATCTACATATCAATACATGCCAATGCGTCATTGAATAAAAAAAGCAGGGGATTTGAGGTCTGGCATCTTCCTGCCGGGTATGCCAGAAAACTGGATGATACTGCTCAAATAAAAAACGAGCCTGAGGAAGTGGCTCCTATACTGGCAGATATGCTTAATCAGGAATATACAATGGAAAGCGTTCTTCTTGCCAGGAAGATTCTGCTCAGGCTGGATGAAGATTTTGGAAGATTAACCAAAAACAGGGGGACTAAGGAGGAAACCTGGTTTGTTGTAAGGAACGCCAGAATGCCGGCAGTTCTAATTGAACTGGGATTTGTCACGAATAAAGAGGAAGCTATGAGGCTTAGCAGGGATGCACACTTGAAACAAGTATCCAGGGCAATCTATAATGGCATAAGCGATTTTATTGAGTATTTTGAAAAATCCAGTGGTTTTACGGAGTAATGTGTGATTTTGGATAAAGAGAATTGTGTATTTATGTCTGCGGTGTTGTTTTTTCTATTTTTTGTAATTTCGATAATATCTTTCTTGTTCTTTTCCGATGGACGTGTAAAAAGAACCATGTTTTTCCTGAGCGAGAAGAGCCATATTCTGGTGGGGGAATCTCGCCAACTTCCTGTTATGAGTACGAGGGAAGAAGATGTCAGGGTTTTGATGGAAGATCTTATTCTGGGTCCCTTTAATATCAATAACACAGCTATTCTGCCCGAAGGGACAAGGATAAATTCCCTGTTTTTGCGAAAAAAGGTCCTCTACATTGACTTATCGGATGAGTCCGTTATTTTTCAGCATAATGTTCAAATATCCTTTTCTAAAATCTGCAAAGGAATAGAGAAGACGCTAAGATTCAATTTTCCGTGGATAAAGAAAATTCAATTCTCAATCCATGGAGAACCTGTAGTTTTTTTTGATAAATGAGGAGTTTTGGGGTGTTGGAGGCCTCTACTTTTGTGCAAAAAAAAATAAAGTCGTTGACAAATAATTCGCATTTTGTATAATTTTAATGTGAACAAGGAAAAAAAAAGGAGTTTAAGTATGAAACGGTTCATTATTCTTCTAATAATGTTGCTATTTTTTGCGGGTTCCGCTGTTTTTGCTGATGAGTCGGTGTTGATAGATTTTGCGACCCTTGTGGCTGATTATCAGGCCGGTGGCGACGGGCCTATGGAAAATAAGGCTACTATGATTGATTTCTCAGATAAAGCAGGAACCAGCTTTGCTGATGAAGATAAGAAAAAGATGAAGACATCTCTTGCCATTGAAAATTGGCAGGTAAGGTTTGTTTCTTCATCGAGAACGGTGATAAACCAGGCGAATTCGTTGATTAAAGAGGCTCCTGTAAAAGAAGCTTCGAAGAGATATGGGGGACAAAGGGTTCTCGGTATGCGTATACATTTTCCTACGGGTCCGTTCAATTCTCTGGCAGATATTCTGCCCCCTTTTGAGATACCGGGGTACATGCGCAAGGATGAGGTTCAGAGTGACGGGTCTCTAAAGGAAGATTCAACGGATCTTGAAGGGTCAAAGTTCAATGGTTATGGTATTGTCAAGAATGTGGGTGTTTTGAAAAGGGTTTCCATTAATGTATACGGTTCGAATTTTCCCCATAGATTGAGCGTTTTATTAAAGGATCAGACTAATACGGAGATAGAAATACCGGTTGCTACGGATCTCTTTTTTGACGGATGGAGGACTCTCGTTTGGGAGAATCCCAATTATGTAGTCAATGTCAGAAACAGGGAACTCAAGGCTTATCCCCTTTATCCCAATAGCACTCCTATGATGAAGTTGATAGGTATTCGTGTTTACAGGGGAGCCAGCCAGCCCGGAAGTGATTTTATTTGTTATGTCAAAGATATAAAACTTACATATGATATTGCTGTTCTCGATGTAGAGAGGGATTTTGATGAAGAAGCCCTCTGGGGAATTTTGCAAAAGCGTGAAGAAAAGAGAAGAAGAAGGGAATTCAAGAAGCTTGGTAATATCCAGGTCTTGAGGTATCTTGAGAAGATGAAGATGCATCAGGAGGGCGAGTCGGGTACTGATACTACCTCCTCTAATTCCTCAACTACTAACACAACAACAACGGCTCCATAAGCTGAGGGGTTTTTTGTAATCAACAAAGGGGACATCCTGATGGCAGGAGTCCTCTTTTTTTATCTATTATTTCTTCATGGCTGATATATCGAGGAGAAAGCCGCTGGATATTTTAAAGAAGTATTTTTTCATATTGGTTCCGGTGAGGTTTTCCTGTCCGAAGCTGTAAAGGGAGTTGTCTATATCGAAGCGTAAAACGAGATAATTTGAGATTTCGATATCCAGTGCGGTTCCGAGAATTATTGAATTTACTATGTTCTTTGTAGTGAATGTTCCGGTAAATTCTTTTATAAGTCTCTGATACCCTATTTTTATATTTATTTTGTAGGCTATGTTTTTTTCAAAGATTTTAATGTTAAAATAGTATTCATTCATTTTATCAATAGACTTTCCGGACGAGATCTTTTCGGTATAGCGTTTTGTAGAAATATAAAACGAGCATATGGCATTGGGAACATAGAATCCGAAAACTATATTTCCTCCGGTCTGGAGATACTCTCCCGATTTTGTCAGGTCACCCCCTGGTGTTGTGATCCCGCCCATGCTAAGAAAAATTTTCCCCGGATACTCTACCAGAACCTCCCCGGAGAGTCCAAATTTTATTATTTCTTCAGTTGAATTAAAAAGACCGAGAGTGGGGCCTATTTTAAAATTAAAATACTCTGTACTGAACGTCAGGTAGGAGTACAAAATATTTCTAAGGGGTAAATTCGAATCAAATTTAATATCAAATCCCCATTTGTCCGGCGTACTGTGGGCTATAACCGATGAAAGCCCCCATGTAAGGTCTGATGAAGAAAAACCTGTTTCAGCCACTGTTCTATCTTTTTTAAAGGACAAATTCTCTATATGGAACATAGCTCCCATTTCGAAAGGGAAAATTTTTGAGGAAACTGCGAGAAAGAATAATATTGTTCTAAAATTCCGCTTTAAGTCCAATAAAAAACTCCAGGATGTTATTTCGATTCCAGGGGAGAATATCAACATCAATTCGGAAATTCCACAGAACTCCGTATGTGGAAAGATTCAAATAGGGAGAAAGTACTGTATTTATTTGATCATTTTTGAAGGGTTTAAAGGATAATCTTGTTTCCATACCTCCGGTTATGATGGATTTCTCAGGCTTTCCAATGCGTAGATTAAAATTGATATCCATGGCATCGGAATCTAAAACCGGTTTCTGGAGGTAACTGGAAGGATGCCAGAAGCCGGTGAGTATAATAGCTGCCGTTCCGAATTTTAGGCGTGTTTCAAAAAGAAGAAAAAATAAATCACTATCGAAGGCATCTCTTGCAGGATCCCATCTGGTAATTCCGAATTCCGTGAGGAATTCTCCGATGTTTCCTGCTCTGGCAAATAGAAGCATTCCGAATCTGTACAAGCCTGCTTTAGAATATGGAAAGGAGACCCCGGCAAAGAATTCGAGTTTTAGATTATTCCAGTTGAATAATGTTCTTATGTCAGATGAGAAATCTCCACGATGGAGATACGAATCCTGATATAGATAGAAAAATACACTAAAAAAATCCCCTATTTTTTTTGATTCCAGTTTGATTCCGGTTCCGGCAATTTGATGTATGCCGTCGTATCTCGTTGTTTCAGGAAAGTATATAAAACCCTTGAAAATAGTGGAAATTACTTCTGTATCATATTTTTCTGTAAAAACATCTCCATTACAGAAAATATCTATTTTTCCTGTAAAAAACGATATATATAGTGGTATGGTTTTTGCGGTTAAAATAATGTAGTCAAACTCAATCTGAGGAGGATTTCTGATATCTTCCCAATTATCATTATTAATATCTATTCCAAGGTCGGCTGAAAACTTATCTCCACCCTTAAGAAGAATCTCCATATTTCCGTGGGTATTAAAAACCAGGGTGCCGGGCTCCAGAGTCCCCCGTGTAACCAATTCAATCAATGGTACCGATAAATCAGCTGGATAGATTTTCAGAATAAAAAGACTAAGCAGCAGCATATATATGTACAATTTTTTCATTGCTCTTCCCTTATGTTCTAAGTTTAGATAAAATTATATAAATAGCAAAAAAAATAATATTTCCTGATAATTAGCCGGAAAGCGAATAGAGTAGTATAGATGAACCTGTCTTTTAAAAATCTTACTTGACTTACGGATTCCAATACATAAAAATTAATTTAGTGATGAGTGATTATCTGGATCCTGACAATGAAGAATTATTGAAAGATTTTTTTACCGAAGCCAATCTTCAGGTAGAGATGCTCGAGAAGAATATTCTTATACTTGAAAAAGAACCGGAAAATTTTAATTCAATTGACGAAATTTTCAGGGCAGCACACACTCTAAAGGGCGGGGCTTCTGCCGTACAAATGGTAGAAATATCCGACTTTACCCATCATCTTGAAGATATGCTGGATGAAATAAGAGAAGGGAAAGTAAGTGTTAACGAGATTATTGTTGATCTTCTTCTAGAATCCATAGATTTAATTAAAGAAATGCTTGAGACACGGGCGGCAGGGAAAATATACGATGGGGATAATTCGGATATTACTGTGAGAATAAAGTCAATTATTTCCGGGGAGCCCCCAGATGATAAAAAGATTGAAAAAGACAGCGGGGATATTAGAAAATCGGAAAAAACAATACTCTCCGATGAGGGTTTTTCAGAGTATGAACTTCTTGAGTTGAAAGAGGCTGCCGCAGGAAAATCCGTATACAATGTTAAAGTAGATTTCAATGAAGATACACCGATGAATACGGTCGGGGGCATACAGGTCTATGCAATATTAAAAAATATTGGAGAGATTTTAAAAACAGTACCCGATTTTGAGAGTTTATATGAAGACAATTATTTTCCTGTTGTTGAATATTATTTAGCTGTTGATGCTGAGAAGACCGTAATTGAAGAGCAGCTGGATGTCTCAGATATTGTAACAGGCATTACAATATCAACACTTGATTTTGAAAATGACACTAAGTTCGAGGCTGAAGAGAATACTGAAGATACCGATAAAGAGAAAAACAAACAAAAAGATGCGGTCACAGGAGAAAAAAAGAAGGATGAAAAACCCAAAAGAGCCAGGGCTTTCAAGAAAAAGGAAACAGGATCGGTTCTCAGGGTTGACAGTACCCGTATTGATAATCTGCTAAACCTTGTGAGTGAAATTGTGATTAATAAGGCTGCATTTTCACAAATTGGAAATGAATTTACTGATAATTTAACGGAATTCCAGGATGTCAACATATCTTTCAGAGAAAATTTGAGGGATCTATTTGATTCACTTCCTGAATATTTTAAGGAAATTGAGAATGGGGTTAGTGCTCAGAATGTTAAGAAGGAAATACTTGAAAAACACGGAAATATGTTCAGCTTATTTGATGTGTTTGAAGGTAAAATAAAGTCAACAGTCGGCGAATTTAAAAATACGGCACAAAATCTCGGGAGAATTGCTTCAGCACTTCAGGAAGGTGTAATGGAAATCAGGATGGTTCCTATTTCTCAGATATTTTCACGTTTTCCGCGGCTTGTAAGGGATATCTCAAAGAATCTCGGTAAAAAAATTGAATTACTTATAAGTGGTGAAGATACGGAACTTGATAAATCGGTTATTGAAGATCTGCTTGATCCCCTTATTCACTGTGTCAGAAATTCGGTGGATCATGGCGTTGAAAATCCGGAAGATAGAAAGTCTGCCGGTAAAACAGAAGAGGGGCATGTGTCTTTGAACGCCTATAATGAAGGGAACATGATAATTATAGAAATATCCGATGATGGAAAGGGTATTGATATTGAATCTGTAAAGAATAAAGCCATTGAGAGGGGAATTATTCATCGAGATAAAAACCTCTCTGATATCGAGGCCTATAACCTGATATTTAATCCGGGTTTTTCGACGGCCAAAGAGGTTTCTAATATTTCAGGCAGGGGTGTGGGACTGGA
>CAZEKV010000024.1:0-19686 GCA_964512945.1 uncultured Spirochaetales bacterium
ATATATGGATGCTCAGTTTAAGTTCTTCAATTCTTCAAAATTTACAGAAGCCGGGAGGCCTGTAATGGCAGGTCTAAACTATTTCCTGACCCATGCGAACCGGGGGGGAAGTGATAGCGGACTTCTTGGTGAAAAAAAGGATGTAAAAGTTTGGCTGGGCTGGCTGGAACTCTACGCCCATGGTGATGTTGAGGCTATTGAAACACCCATAGGGTTTATCCCAAAATACGAGGATCTTAAAAAACTCTTTGATGGCATTTCAAAAGAATATCCGAAAAGTCTTTATGATATGCAGTTTTCTTTTTATATTGATAATATACTTAAAAGGATAGATCTTCAGACAGAAGCCTTTGGTAAGGAAAAAAATCTTCCGCCTCAGCTTTTCAAGGTGTATGAAAAGCAAAAAGCCGAACTTCTTTCCTACAAAGAAAAGTACGGCTCAATCGTTGACCCGGGATCTCTCATAGAGGCTGCCGGAAAATAGTATTAATTCTTTATTTTACAATGCTGTGTAAAGCCGAACAAATTTTGTTCGGCTTTTTTTTTATTGAACTAAGGAGCCGCTGTCCCTTAGTGGCCGCAGCCTCCTGTGTGGCCTTTGCATGCGTGTTCTATCGAAATTTCTTTTATTGCTTTGTCATTAAAGAGCTTGATATTGTCTCTGATGGTTCCCCGGGTTGCTTCATAGATCCTGATCCCCATATTGTTCAGTTTGCTTACCGCACCCGCACCGATACCGCCAACAAAAATTACATCAATTTTTTCCCCGCCCAGGGCTTTGAGGGGACTGCACATTCCATGTGAGTGATCCAGGTTTTGATTGGCAACAGCATTGGTGGATTCTGTTTCTGTGTCAAAAATAAGAAAAACGGGAGCTGAACCGAAATGGGCGTATGGCACACTTTCCAGACCCTTATCCAACTCAACTGGAAAACATATTTTCATTTTTATAACTCCTATACGATCATTTTTTTTATATGCACCATGTTGCATACTTATTTTTTGATTGATTTTAACACTGAGAAGATATTAAGGCAATGTCTTTTTTTCCGTAGATATTCATCTTGAGGGATATGAATCTTGATACGGCAACCGGAAAACATTAGAATAACCTCCATGATAAGGAGACTGTTTTTTTCTCTGTTTATGTTTCTAATTTTTTCTCCTGTTTTTTCAAGCGAATTGAGTAGTAAATCTGTAATATCATTGATTACAATGGCTCCGGGGAATCAATTGCATTCCGCTTTTGGACACGCTGCCTTCAGGGTTTATGATCCCGATCAGGATATGGATATCCTGTTTAATTATGGGGTTTTTCCTTTTTACGAATCAGGATTTATTCCAAAATTTGTTAACGGAAAACTTGACTATCTCCTTGAAGTTTCCTACTTTGACTCTACTGTTGATGTCTATGTGCGGCAAAAACGTATGGTTGTCGAGCAGGTTTTGAATCTGAATCTAAAACAAAGAAGGGAGTTGTTTGCTTTTCTCAGCAATAATGCGAGGCCTGAAAACAAGGTTTACAGATATGATTTCCTTTTTGATAATTGTTCTACACGCCTGAGGGATGTTCTTGTAACTGTTCTTGGAAAATCTTTAAAGTTCACTCAGAATCCGGATCCCGGACTTACTTTCAGGGAAATGCTGGATCTATATGTAAAAGATACCGACCCTCTGACGGATTTTGCCTTTGATACTCTCCTTGGTTTACCAACAGACAGGAAGGTTACGCCTTACGAAGCCATGTTTTTGCCTGATTTTTTGAGAACTGCTTTTGACCACGCGGTCATTGTTGATAAAAACGGCGAAAGACCCCTTGTCAGGAGTAAACACACGTTATATTCATTCAACACAAAAAAGAAAGCCCTTCCTTTTTTTGTATTCCCCGCTTTCTGGGCGTGGAGTATTTTTATAATGTTTATGCTGCTGACTACAATATTGTACTGGAAAAGAGACAGACCTTCCGCAGTAATTTCTTTTATTCAAAGAATATTTGATTTTCTTTTATTGATCGCAGTGGGTTTGATTGGTTTGCTTTTGCTTTATCTCTGGGTAATTTCCGAGCATGTGGTAACCAATTACAATCTTAATCTTCTATGGGCCAATCCCCTTCTTTTCGGTTATGCCTTTTTCCTTTTGTTTAATGCTTTTAAAAAAATTCAGTTCCGATTTCTGCAAATTTATATATTTTTACCGCTTGTAGTGGTTCTCGGCTGGTTTCTTTTACCTCAGAATTTTCATCCGGCATTTTTCCCGGTTTCTTTGACCCTGCTTCTGCGATGTGCATGGAATCTCTATATTCTGGGAAGGAACAGGGAGAAGTCTGGTTCGGCAGGAGACGTTGCCAGAATTTAATAACCGGATTGGAGTATTTAGAGCCCCCCTCCGCTCGGTTACACCCGGGGTTTCCATTCGTATTTACTTTTAATTTTCTGAAAAAAGATGTCGATTATTGATCCGATTATTCCAATGGCAAGAATTACTGCAGTTAGTTTGCTGTATTCCATAGTATCTCTGGCATCGTTTATCAAATACCCAAGACCTATCGAAGACCCCAGCATTTCTGCAGGGACAAGGACAATCCAGGCCACCCCTATAGACAGTCTTAGACCTGTGACAATATACGGACGGGAAGAGGGGATGATTATTTTGAATAGCAGTTGTCTCTCGTTTGCCCCCTGATTTTTGGCCATATTTATCCAGTTTGGATTTACATTCTGGACACCCTGTATTGTATTGATTAAAAGGGGCCATATTGCCGCAATTGTGATTATGAAGAGAATGGATTCTTCAAAGCCGGGAAGAAATAATGTGGCTACAGGCATCCATGATATGGGACTGATCATCCTTAAAAACTGGATGGGCCCATAGGTCAAATGTCTTACCACTTTTGATACTCCAATTGTCAGTCCGGCAGGAACTCCAAGAAGAAATGCGAATACCAATCCGATGAGTATTCGCCTCAGGCTTGAAAAAACAGATTCCCAGAAAAAGCCTGTTGACAGCAGACCGTAGAGTGTTTCAAAGGCTTTATAGGGCATAAAGTTTTTTAGCTGAGCAACATTAAAAAAATAGGTGCTGACCGAGAGGCTTATATGCCAGATCAAACAGAATAAAAGGCATCCGATTATACCTCTTGAAATTGGTATGAGACTGGACATTTTTTTCATATATCTATTATCTCTTCCCTCCCTAATTTTCCATTCACTTCATAATTCAAAAAAGATTTTCCAAATCCGTTTTTAATGGAATTATTTATGAATTTTGTCACCACGATATCCTTTACTACAAAATCAGTGTCATATTTCTTTAGAAAATTCGAATTCCCTTCAACAACTGTTTCTTTAAGTTTATTGTAAATAAATCGGGTTGCAGAGGGGAATGGATAGGGCTGAAAACCTATTCTTTCGATATTCCATTCAGGATGCTTTATCGCTTGCGGTATATTCCCTCTCCCATATTTTTCAACTTCATATCCGTCAAAAGCCCTGTACAGAATATTTCTGGATACAGGAAGATAGTTCTGTCCATTTTTGTGGAGTATATTAGCAGCCTCAAATTTATTCCCCAGCAGCCATTCCTCGGCACGTACAATGGCATTTGTAATTTTCTGGGTTAACACAGGATCGTTGTTTATTAACTTTTCTTTGACTACCACCGTGCAGCAGGGGTGATCCTTCCACATATCGCCTGTAAAACGCAGAATTCTGGCATTTATTTTTTCTTCTCCAATAGCATTGAAAGGCTCCGCTACGATATACCCATCTATTTTATTTGATAATAATGCTGCAGGCATTTCAGAAGGAGGCAGAATAAGCAAATTTACCTCAGTTTTTCCTATTTTCATATTAACCGGTCTTATTACAGGTTTTAAATTAAATTTTTTCAGTGCCAGCTGTAAGACAACATTATGCATTGAATACCAGTAGGGAACGGCAATGGTTTTCTGTCCAAGATCAGAAATGGATTTTATGTCTGAGTTACTGTTTATTGTAATTGCACTGCCGTTTGTATGAGCCCATGCAATTATCTTCACAGGGATTTTCTTGCTGTATCTCATCCATATTGGAATAGGTAGAAGAAGATGCGTAAGATTTATTTTATCGGAGATAAAGGATTCAACCAGAGTAGACCAGCTTCTTATCAATACGGGTTTTTCCATCCGGATCCCTTCTTCAGCAAAAAAACCAAGAGCATGAGCAATAAGCAGTGCGGCAGCATCGGTAATCGGAAGATACCCGGTTCTTATGTCATATTTTGAGTTTGAACATCTTGAATGCAGGAAAAACGAGGTAGTTATGCCGGCAGCAGCAAGGGATTTGGCCGCACTTCTGATAAAATCTCTTCTGTTGATCTTTTTTTTTGATCCAGAGGTACTCATATTTACAGGTTCCTGTTTGTATTACTGTGAATAGCCTTCATTTTTTTTTGTATTGCCTGTCTTGCTCTGTATTTTTTCTTTTCATCCAGAATTCCCTGGTATGAATGATCCATTTTGATAATTTCAACTACCTTTGCCGGTCTGTTGCTTAGTAAAATAATTTTTCTCCCGATTGTCAGGGCTATTTCGAGATCATGGGTGACAAATATTGTTGTAAATGAGAATTTCTCCCATAATTTAGTGAATTCAGATATTATGATTGACCTGTTAAAGTAATCCAGAGATCTGAAGGGTTCATCCAGTAATAAAATATCAGGTTTCCCAATTAGGGATCTTGCTATCGCAGCCCGTTGAGCCATTCCCTGAGAAAGTTCATCCGGATAGTTATTTTCAAATCCTTTAAGTCCTATTAATTCTATGTATTCTTCAACCCTGGTTTCAAGATTGTCTGTATCTTTTCTGAGATTACACCCGAATGCAATGTTTTCAAAAATATTCAACCATGGCAGAAGCTGGGGAGACTGGAAGATAAATGATCGGGAATAATGAGGTGCTGTTATTTTTTTTCCATCAATAAACACCGATCCCCTGACAGGTTCTATAAGACCGGCTATTATATTCAACAAGGTCGTTTTTCCGCATCCCGAGTCGCCCAGAATAACACAAAATTCTTCCTTTTGTATGGACAGTTCGATACCTTCCAGTACGGGGAGGAATGTTCTGTTTTTCAAATAGTATTTATGGCATAAATTCTTTATCTCTATTTTATTCATACTAAGAAATACGCCGTAATAGAAGCCCGCATGGGAAAGCTACCTCGCCCCAGCCGCATCTGAAAACTGAAAATCAACGAATTTTTCCAGATCTATTTTACCGGACATGGCATCAATTTTATCAGTCAGATACGTTTGAATTGTATCCAGATCCTTTAGTATTGGCTTTAGCTCCCTCGTTCCAAGTCTATCAGGAGGCTCTGTTAATACGGAATGGACTACCTCAAATTTCTGATTTAAAAAAGAGGAACCCACTTTGGCTGCAATTTCGGGCTTTTGATCGATTAATAGCCCTGATTTTACCAAACTTACAGTCAACTCATTTATCGCATCGGGATACTTTTCTTTTATTTCGTCCCTTACAACAACAACACAGCAGGGATGATTCGGCCAGATGTCTTTTGACAGAGAAATCTCAGTTCCGTAACCGGCTTTTACTACCTGTGTTCCAAAGGGTTCCGCGACAATATATCCTCCGATATCCCCTTCTTCGTCCATCTTTATAAATTCAGGGATCTGTGCCGGAGCGACTGTTTCAAAAACTACATCCTTTCCAACACCGGTTTCAAGACCCTTCTCTGTCAGAAGCTGATCAAAGAGCATGTGATGGACAGAAAGATGGTAGGGGATAAGAACCGTTTTTCCCTTAAAATCCTCAATTTTCTGGATGTTTGCTTTTTTATTGGCTACAATTATACTGCCTGCCTTGTGGCTTAACAGAATTAATGTGATTTTTTCCCCTGAATGGAATAATTCCATCGCATATGGGGCGAGCATAAAGGCAATATCGATTTCACTGTTGGTTACAGCCTCGCCGATATTGTTCCACCCCATCATTGAAATTGTTTCTATATCACAATAACGAAAGGCTTCTGTTCCTTTTTCAAGCTTTGCTTTCGTAATTCCCAGGATAAGATGATCGGTAATCTGGAGATGGCCGATTTTTAACCTTGGCTTCATTCCCATAATGACCCCCCTCTACCTTTCCTTATAGTGGGGGCAGATTGAAAAGTCAAGAAAGATTTTCAAAACCAACGAGTCCTTTTTTATCTGTCAAATTTTGGAAAAACCAGGCAAACCCGCCCAAAAAACCATTCCAAGAACAACTACCGGTTCAATGGCAGTCAATTACAAAAATATGGCTTTCAAAGCGGGATATTATACCTGTATTTTAGTTTCTGTCTCTTGCAGGATTAACTTTTAGATTACGTCCATCCACTTCCTGGCCATCAAGAGCTTTGATTGCGGCCTCAGCTTCAGAATCATCCTCCATTTCCACAAAGCCAAAACCCCTGGAACGCTGTGTGTAACGGTCAAATACAATTTTTGCAGAAGCAACTTTTCCATACTCTTCAAACAATTCCCTGAGGTTATCATCAGTTGTATTAAAGCTGATGTTCCCAACGTATATGTTCTTCAATTCCTCTCTCCTAAAATAAAATAAGCAAAATATACGAAAATAGAATATCTAATATGACTTTTAAATCGTACAGAACACTATTAACCATATCGCCTTCGGTATATAGTAGCCTTTATCCGAAAAAGAATCAATACGAAAAGCGCTTCCTTATAAGATTGTTTCCAGAGAGACATTATGGTATAAAGTATAGAGATTTGGCTGGAATTGCTTCGTAAGAGCCTGTATTCTTATAAAATTAAAAAGGACGTGATGAATAAAAGCAATTATAATCTGTCTGATTCTATTTTTGCCCTTGCTACACCCCGGGGAGAGAGTGCAATAGCTGTAATAAGAATATCGGGAGATGATATTTCCAGTAAAATCGCCAGTCTCCTGTCAAATCCAGAAAAACTCCTTAATGCCGGAAGTTTTTCTATTATACGGTCCGTTATTATGGCTCCCGACACTAAAAATAGAGTTGATGATGTTTTAATTGGAATCTACAAGGCTCCAAAAAGCTACACCGGACAGGATTGTTTAGAGCTTTTCTGTCATGGCAGCCTTCCGGGGATAGAAAAAATAATGTCCCTGCTTAGATCTATTGGATTCAGAGATGCTGAACCGGGAGAATTCACATTACGGGCTTTTCTCAATCAGAAACTTGATCTAACGAGAGCTGAGGCTGTAAACGAAATTATCAAAGCAAAAACCAGGCAAGCTCATTCCCTCGCCCTGAACAGATTGTCGGGGGGCATCTCCGGAATTATTGCAGAAATAAAGGAAAAGCTTGTAAATTTGATGGCTTCCCTATCTGTCTGTATAGACTATCCCGAGGATGAAGTTGATTTTGACGATGAGAAAAGCTTTTGTTCAAGACTTGACGAAACTATAGAGGCTCTATCCCGCCTATTTGATACATACAGAATAGGAAAAATTTTTCAGAAGGGTGTTAGTCTTGTAATTGCCGGAAGTACTAATGCAGGCAAGTCAATGCTGTTCAATCTATTTTTGCGTGAGGATAGGTCTATTGTGTCGGATACACATGGCACAACAAGGGACTACATTGAATCATGGATTTCAATAGAGGGAATTCCGGTACGCATTTTTGACACTGCAGGTATCAGGGAGGCTGAAAATTCCGTTGAGAAGGAAGGTATAAAACGTAGTGAGCTGATAATGGAAAAGGCAGAAATTGTTCTATATCTTGTTGATGGTGTAAACGGTCTTGAAAAGTTTGACATCGATTTTCTGGAAAAAAGAAAGGGTGATAGTAGAATAATAAAGGTGTGGAATAAGATTGATATGGACATCCAGACCCCGGATCGTGATTTTATTTCTATAAGTGCAAAGACCGGCGAAGGGTTGAAGTCTCTTGAAAAAGAGATAATTTCAAGGCTGTTTCCCTCCGGGGCGGTAGGAACGGAGAATAGCCGGCATTCCGTTGTTATTGATTCCGAAAGGCAGAAAATTCTTATAGAAAGGACAATCAGAGCATTAAAACTTGTAAAATGTGGTTTTACAAAGAATATCCCCTTTGATCTAATCGCAGTTGATCTGAAAGAGGCCATAGAGGCATTAGGAGAGATTACGGGAGAGACCGCTTCTGTTGATATATTAAACCAGATGTTTTCAAATTTCTGCGTTGGAAAATAACTTGTAACCCCGGAATTAACCTGTTATACTCCTCCGGTTAAAAGTATACTATTATCTGGAGGCAGACGATAATGCCTTCAGTCCGGTGGGGAAAGACTATGCTGATTATTCCGGCAATTGATATCTTCGATAATAAATGTGTCCGCCTTTTTCAGGGCAATTACAAAAAAGTAACGGTTTATGACAGGGATATTATCACAACAGTAAAGGTTTTTGAGGATTCCGGGGCAAAGCGGATTCATGTTGTTGATCTCAATGCTGCAAGGGAAGGCGGGAGGGGGAATCGGAAAGTTATTAAAGAAATATGCAAAACAACATTCTGTACTGTGGAAGCGGGAGGCGGAATAAGGACGGAAGATGATGTAAAGGAATTACTCGATATCGGGGTAAAAAGATTGATCGTCGGTACAATTCTGGCAAAAGATCCTGCTCTGGTCGGATACTGGATAGAAAAATTCGGTTCTGTTTTTATAGCAGGAATTGATGCCTGTGGCGGGGAAGTGAAAATATCGGGTTGGGAAAGTGGAACAGGAATTAAAGAAAAAGATCTTGGCATAACTGCGAAAAAAATCGGGGTATGCAGTATAATTTATACGAATATTACAAAAGACGGAACATTAAAAGGACCCGACATCAAGGGATCAATAGATATTTCAAGTTTTTCGGGGCTCCCTGTAATTGTTTCCGGAGGGATAAGTTCAGCGGCGGATATCAAGAAAATAAAAGATAGAAACCAGAAAGGGCTTGTCGGTGTGATAACAGGCAGAGCAATTTATGACGGGAAAATTATTTTAGCTGATGTTATAAAAAAGTATCAGGAAGAAATTCTGGAAGAGGTTGATTGGTAATGAAAAAGAAATATCTTGACAGACTAAAAGACGGAATACTCCTCTACAATGGGGCTATGGGTACAATGCTCTATGGAAAGGGGATATTTCTAAATCGTTGTTTTGAAGAGGTATGTCTCAGTTCTCCGGAAATTGTTAGAGATATACATAATGCCTACATAGATGCCGGAGCCCAGGCAATAATTACAAATACCTTTGGAGCCAATATTTCGAATTTATCAGGGTATGGGCTTGAAAAAAAAGCTGAAGATATTATATCAGCGGCAGTTAGTATTGCCAGAGAGGCTGCCGGAGAGGAGATCTATGTTGCCGGTTCCATTGGGCCTATTGGAGCAGGAATAAAACCCTTTGGGCAGCTGTCTCATGATAAAGCCTCTAAAATATTCAAAACTCAGATAGAATCGTTAATTAAGAATGGAGTGGATTTACTTATTTTTGAAACATTTCGTAATATAAACGAACTTCTTCTTGCTGTAAAAACTGCAAGAGAGGTGTCAGGAAGCATCCCTGTCCAGGCTCAGTTCAGTATAGGCCATACAGGGCATTCTGAATATGTAAAAAAGGCGCTGCATCTGGCAAAGAAACTGGATGCAGATCGGAATGTTGATGTTCTCGGGGTTAATTGTACGGTTGGTCCGGCTCAGATGCTGGAAATACTCCTGGCAATTAAGGGTCATGTGAAAAAACCTATCTCTATTATGCCAAATGCCGGTTATCCTTCCGAGGTTGACGGGCGCTCAATTTATCTGACCTCCCCCGATTATTTTGGGGAATACTCAATGAGATTTGCCGATGCAGGTGCTGTTATTATAGGGGGATGCTGCGGGACGACCCCCGAGCATATTCGGAAAATGGCCGGGACGGTTCTTTCCCTTAATATAGGGCGTAAAAATTTTGAAATCACAACTACTCATGATAGTATCGAAGAAAAAGCCCCCCTGCCCCTTTCTGAGAGATCTTCTCTGGGGAACGCTCTTGCCGCCGGGAAATGGATAAAGACGGTAGAACTTGTTCCTCCCATTGGAACAGATCTCTCAAAGATTATTGAAAAATCAATTAAATTGAAAAAGCATGGTGTCGATTGTATAAATATTCCAGACGGCCCGAGAGCCTCTTCAAGGATCTCGGCATTAATTGCCGCCATCGAGATAGAAAAAAAAGCAGGAATTGAAACGGTGCTTCACTTTTGCTGCCGTGACAGAAATCTAATTGCCATGCAGGCAGATCTCCTTGGTGCCCAGGCAGCAGGTTTAAGAAATATGCTTCTTATCACGGGCGATCCTCCCAAGGTGGGAAACTATCCGAATGTGGCTGCTGTTTTTGATGTTGACTCAATTGGGCTTCTTGCTCTGGCCAATCGCCTGAATCACGGGGTTGATCTGGGAGGGAACCAGCTTCCTTCTCAAACATCCCTTGTTCTCGGAGCAGGTACAAGTCCTGTATCCCCTGCTATTGATGTGGAAATTGAGAGGGCTTTTCAAAAGTTTGAAGCGGGAGCCGAATTTTTCATAACTCAAACTGTTTTTGATGCGGATGTCCTGTTTCAATTTCTGAAAAAAATCGAAAAATTAAATGTCAGAATCATTGCGGGGGTCTGGCCGTTGGCATCATACAGAAATGCCCTGTTTTTAAACAATGAAGTTCCAGGGGTTATCATACCGGAAAGGGTAATGGAGCGTATGAGAAAAACAGAATCAAAGGAAGAGGCCAGGGCTGAGGGGATTCTTATTGCAAGAGAAATAATTGAGAGCATCAAAGAATCTGTCTCCGGTGTACAGGTCAGCCCCCCTTTCGGGAATCTTCAAACGGCTGTTGATGTAATATCAAATTTTTAATATAGATTGTCATAAAAACTATATCTTTAGATTAATACTCTGCGGTTGTCCGGAGAAATAAGAAGAGCAAATCTTCCCACACGTTGCTTATCTTTCCGGGAAGGTTTCGTTCGGATGGGCAGACAGGCTTTCCCCTTGAAACTTCATCTTTTTTTTGAGATAACGGAGGGGAAACTATGGCAAAAAATAAAATAAAATACACATGTGAAGACTGCGGTCATATTGAGCCGAAATGGCTGGGACGCTGCCCCGAATGCGGCAACTGGAACACCTTTTTCGAGGTTGCCCCTGAAAAAGCAAAAAACCGTTACTCAAGCCCCGGAGCAGAAACGCTACTTCTGAATCAGATAGTAGCAAAGGGCGGAAATTGTTTTAAGTCGGGCTTAAGTGAATTGAACAGGGTGCTGGGGGGCGGGATTATAAAGGGGTCGGCAATTCTTATCGGGGGAGAGCCCGGCATAGGGAAATCGACCTTGATGCTTCAGGCAGCTGCAGAACTGGAGGATGTGGGAAATGTTTTGTATATATCCGGCGAGGAATCCCCGGAACAGATAAAAATGCGGGCAGACAGAATAAATTGTAGGAATAAAAAAATCCATATTCTCTGTCTAACTGAAATAGAAGAAATAATGCTAAAGCTGCAATCCCTTAAGCCGGAGATTATAATTGTTGATTCGGTTCAGACATTAATTTCTACCGAACTGGGAGGGGTTCCCGGAACTGTAAATCAGATTAAATATTGCTGTCATGAACTAATATCGTATGCAAAGAATTCTTCTGCAGGGCTTTTTCTCGTTGCCCACGTTACAAAGGGAGGAGTTATTGCCGGTCCTAAAACAATCGAGCACATGGTTGATACTGTTTTATATTTTGATCACGCCAATTCCGATATACGGATACTTCGACCCATAAAAAACCGCTTTGGTTCAACAGACGAAATAGGCTTGTTTTACATGAAAGAAAAGGGACTGCTTCAGATAAAAAATCCTTCTTCACTTTTTATGGTTCAGCGGAATGGTTCGGTACCTTCAGGAACTGCCATTGCTTCGGTATATGAAGGTTCAAGAGTCCTTCTGGTTGAGATACAGGCTTTGACAGTTCCTGCAAAAGGAGGGATTTCCCGCATTTTTTCCGACCGTATTGATTCAAGCAGGGTTTCCAGAACTGCTGCGGTTCTGGAAAAGCATCTGAATATTAAATTTTCCGACCAGGATATCTATATAAACGTAGCCGGAGGAATCAGGATAACCGAGGTAGGGATAGAATTACCCCTGGCAGTTGCTTTATATTCCGCCAGAACCGGCATAACAGTTCCCTCAAACGTAACGCTTGCCGGAGAAATCAGTCTTGCGGGAGAAATCAGGCAAATCCCCCATCTTGAAAAGAGGATCAAGGCAGCAAAAGACATGGGCTATTCTACATTTGTTGCACCAGGAAGTGAAAATAACAGCTCAAATAAATTACTGTCTATTGTCTCAACCCTGAAAGACAGTATAAAAAAGATTTTTTAGAAATCCTATTACAGGAGTTAAAAATTTCAAGGCATGCCCCCCCCCGATAATGGTTCCTATAACACTCCCAAGACTGGAAAAAAGCGCAACCAGTAAAATATGGGTAACCCTGTTTCTGAAGAAACCCCTGGTTGTTAAAATATCTTCCGATAAATTTTCAAGGTCTTTTACCCTTGGTTTTTTTAGTATCGATTCAACCAATCCCGTGGGTATTCCTACTCCAATAAAAGGGAGCAGAGAAGTTATTGGTGCAGTAAGGGAAGCAACAAGAACAGTTAGGGGGTGAGCCATAGAAAGAATAGCACCCAGAGCTGCAAATCCGCTGTTTGCCACTATCCAGACGGCAGCAACTTTCCGGAACTCCTCCCATCCCCGGGCGAGGATAATCATGATGAAAAAAACTACGATCACCACCGGAATAATCCAGGAGATAATTTTTGAGAATTTGGATTTTGGGGGAACTGAGTTTATGTCATCTATATTAGTATCTTCCTGTTTTTCATCGAATTTTTTCAACCAGTCAACAAGTCCCGGAACATGCCCCGCCCCGACAACTGCAACAATTTTTTTCCCCGCCGAGGTGTATATCCTGGAGGCCAGAAATCTGTCACGTTCGTCAATAAGAACCTTTTTTGCCGAAGGAAGAAATTTCGCAAGCTCCTCCATCATATCCTGAAGAGCACTCTTTTTTTTGAGCCTTTCTATATCTTCCTCGGATAATTTTTCTTCAGAAAAGACAGAGCTCAGTAAAACAGCCAGCATTTTATTTTTGCCCCAGAAACCGGATTTTGACCATGCCCGTCTTAGAGTTACATGAACCTCCCTGTCACAGAATGAAAAGGGTATGGAATTTTCATCGGCAACGGAAATAGCTTTTTTCATTTCCTCGCCCGGTTTGATTCCCAGATTGGCTCCAAGCTTTTTTTGAAAAGAGGCCAGAACGAGGTTGGCCAGTAAAAGGAACCCCCGCTTTTCTTTTATTACTTTTACTATATCCAAATTTCCCCATTTCTTTTCTTCGGTCATTGATTTGTAGCGGGCTGCATCAATTTCAACGCAAACCATGTCCGGTTTTTCTTCTGTAATTAGGGTTTCGACTTCTTTCACACTTTCCCTTGACACATGTGCTGTTCCCAGTAAGATTACCTTTTTTCCCTTTATTTCAACTCTTGTAACTGTATCCTTTTCCGTTAACTCACTCATCTATACTACTTTCGCCCCCTTTGCGATATTTATCCAGTTCTTGTTTTGCCAGCCTGCCCTCAATCATGCCGTCAATGCAATTAATTTCAACATCCGAAAAACAAGCCTGTGCCAACCTTTCTTTACCTTCCAGAAGATAAAAGGATCCGAGAAAATAGGTTAACCGTACCTTGTTTTCTTTATTCTTTTCTTTATTGATAATATTAATAATACGATCAGCTGAAGATGTGCCATTTAACAAACACATAACGGGATAGTATAATTTGTTACCCTGTATTTTGCCCGCAACCGTTCTGACATATTCTCCGGCTGTTTTTTCCTTTCCGGCTCGCCTGTAGCATAGAAGCGTGAAGAGTGCCAGTGCATGGGATGTGTTGTTTGCGGCATACGCTTTTTTAAAATACAGCGAAGCCGTTTCCCAGTCTTCGAGGAGAAACCGAACAACAGCATATGGAACATAGGCATACCTGAAGCCGGGTTTTAGAGAAAGCAGCTTCTTGTAATTCCGGGAGGCTTTCTTTAAATCGCCGTTCTCATCATAAATTTTTGCTTTATAGTAGTAGGTGTTATAGTAGTCAGGGTTAATTTCCTCTGCTTTGTTAAAATCTTCCAGTGCCGAATCATATTCTCCCGTATGTTTTGCTTTTACTTTTCCCCTGTTAAGATAGTTCCAGTAGTTCGAGGGATCCTTTTTGATTGCCGTTGTAAAATCCTTTTTCGCTCCGGCATAATCCCCTTTTTCCATTTTTGCTTTACCTCTATCCAGATACAGGAAAGGATAATCGGGATCCAGCTGCTCAATTTTATCGTATAATTTAATGGTTTCTTTGCTTTTCTTCTGCCTGAGTAATAACGAAACAAATCCTTCAAGGGCTTCAATGTTGTTTCCATCGTTTTTTAAGGCTTTTTTTAAAAAATACTCTGCTCTGGTTAGATCTTTTTTGTTTAGATATATTTTTCCCAGAAGGGCTGCGGCAGTTGCGTTTGCAGGCTCAATTTTTAATATTTTATTCAAAGTCTTTATTTCAGAATCAGGATTCTCTCCGATTCCTTCCAGAATTGCTTTATTGTAGAGAGCTGCAGTGTTGTCAGGATTTTGTCCAAGAACCCTGGAAGTGACTTCTTTAGCCGTTTTGTAATCACCTGATAAAATCAATAGTGTCGAATATAAAACATTATCTTCAATGTCATCGGGATGTTCTGTTAGTCTTTTTTTGAGAATAATAATTGCGTTTTCTATTTTGCCGCTTGCAATGTTTTTTTGAATCTCAAGATATTCTGTTTTTTTCTTGTTATACGCTTTTTCCCGGGAAGTTGTACACCCCGAAAAAAAGAAAAAAAACATAAGGAAAAACGAAATGCTTCTGACAAACACCATCTGCTCCTCAAAATATTGAAGCTTCAATATACAGCGTGAAGACAAATATAGCAAGGTTGCATTTTTATTTTTACATTGATATACTTCGTTGCTTATGGAACTCAACAAGAGATATTTGCTCATCCCCCTGCTTTATATCTTTGTAATATGCATTCTGGTGTTCATGCAGTTTTCAAAGCTGAAATCGTATTCTGATTCTATTGGTATAATTAATATTGAAGGAACAAATTTTTCGGGCAGATCGGATCAAACGGCAAATATCTCAAAACTCAAGATATCAATAAACAAACTGGTTTTTCTATTTTCAAAGGAAAATCCTGTCTACATACAGTTAAATGATGGAACCATTATAGAGTCAAATATCATCGGTTATACCCGTTTTTCTGAAAGTTTGCAGCTTAATTTTTCGAACAGGCTGGGTATAAAAATCCTTGCTTCCGATAGTAAAGCAAGCAAAATACGTATAATTCCCATGATTTCACTGGATACAGGGGATGTCCGTTCAATAATAATTCCCTATAAAATTGAAGAGGGGGTGGAAATAAAATCAATCCCGGGACTGCCCCTGCTTTCAGTTTCTTTTAATAATAAACATTCTTATCTGTCCCTTTCTTCCGGGTCAATAGATTCTGAAAAAAGGCGAATTACATTAATAAACGATGAAATAACCGGTGAAATTAAAATTGAATTTTCACCTACTGACAATCTTATCGATTACTGGTTTTCGAAAAAATCAAAACTGATAGATGAGAGCATGTACCTCAGCAGTATTAAAAAATTCATTTCAAAGGCATATAGCGGCTGGAAAAAAAGATACAGGCCAAACAGGGGAGAATGGGAAATCTCTGAAGATTCATCATCATTTAAAGAGGGGATTCTCTCGGCCTTTTTGTCTGAGGCCTTGATTAGAAATGAATACAGTAGAGTTCTCAGTCTTATTAAATATGCCGCTGTAAAAAATAGGACCAAACTTACTTATTTATCATGTTCTTTCCTGGGAAGAATTATCGATTCTACAATACTCAGAAACAAAAAAGACCGGCTTAGAATCGAAAAAATTACCGACCAAATCAGAAACAACGATATCACAGTTTTTAAACAGAAAAGCCTGATGGCTCTTATTGTCAACCGGAATTTTGCACTGGCTCAGGAAATTTATGATTTATCTCAGAGGATAGAGAACGTTCCCGATGATATTTTAGTAAATCTTGGGATTCTTCAGGCATACCTTGATGAGATAAGACTTGATTCCAGTGAAATAATACATCTGGCAAAATTATCAGAACTTGCAAAAGCAAGGGTATTGTCTGCGATAATACGAACGGAGAGGGGGCTTTTCCTTGAGGCTTCGTATGGAAAAGTAAGGCTTTACGATTCAGTATATTCCGGGTATCTTTTGATAAAAATGGGGAAACAGCAGAGAAATGATGGACTGATTCTGATAGGGGAGAATCTAATTAATGCAGCTTTGCTTCTGTCAAATGAATACGGGTGCATGCCCGAAATCCTGACAATCGCAGAGGGAAGCATTGTAGATAAAGAGGGGCATTTATGTTCTGAAGACATATATCCCTTAATCAGTGAAAACCCCTATTATCCAGGAGAATTCTTTCTCAATAAGAAAGTCCGTCCGGGCTCGTGGATCTGGACAGCAGCAAAGGTCTCTGTTCAAATTCCCGATGAGGCTAATCCCCTGGACTCCCGCGAATATAAATTCCTGTTTTCTTTTCCAAAAAATCAGACACATTATATAATCATTCACGGAGTAGAACCTTTTTTTTCAAGCCTGAAAATAGACGGAAAACCCTTTCATCCGTCCCTTCTCTTCTATCAATACGAATCGGGCTGGCTTTACGATAAAGATTTAAAATGTTTGTTCATTAAGTTGTCTCATTACAAAGAGGAAAAGGAAGTGTCAATTATTTATGAGAATTGAGAATTACTGAGATAGAGAAAAAATATTTACAGGAAAAAACAGTGAGGATGGGAATAATTCTGCGAAAATAGTTCATTAATTATTGCCGAAACCCAAATTTTATTGTATATTTATGCTTGTGAACCAAATTATATATAAAAAAAAATTGTCGGAAAATGTGTTCCGCTTTACTATCAAATCCCCTTTTATAGCTGCCGAACATAGGCCTGGCCAATTTATAATGCTTCAAATTGATACAGAGTACGGGGAAAGGATTCCCCTGACAATAGCAGATTCCGATAAGGAAAACGGAACAATCACTATAGTTTTCCAGGCAGTTGGTAAGACGACCTGTCTTCTATCCAGATTTATGGAAGGGGATAGCATTGCAAACATCCTTGGCCCGCTGGGAAATCCGACACACATAGAAAATTTTGGAAGGGTAATATGTGTTGGGGGCGGAATAGGAACGGCACCCCTTTTTCCTATAGTGAAGGGACTGAAGAA
Organism: uncultured Spirochaetales bacterium; assembly: GCA_964512945.1. Lineage (GTDB taxonomy): Bacteria > Spirochaetota > Spirochaetia > CAZEKV01 > CAZEKV01 > CAZEKV01. The sequence continues at coordinate 17,404 of CAZEKV010000024.1, forward strand.
AGCAGGAAATGAGGTTATTACAATAATTGGATCCAGAACCAGGGATCTTGTTATTATGGAGAAGGAAATGAGACAATACTCCGATGATTTAATTATCTGCACCGATGACGGTTCATATGGACGAAAGGATCTTGTGACAGTTCCTCTGAAGGAGCTTTGTAAAGAAAAGCCGGATATGGTAATTGCAATAGGCCCCCCGGTTATGATGAAATTCTGTGCCGAGACAACCCGGGTGTTCAATATTCCGACAGTAGTATCATTGAACACAATTATGGTAGATGGGACAGGTATGTGCGGGGGCTGCAGGGTCTCTATCGGAGGGAAAACCAAATTTGTATGTGTTGACGGTCCCGAATTTGACGCCCATCTTGTTGATTTTGATAATATGATACTTAGACTGAATTCATATAAAGATTTTGAAAAAAATGCTCTCCATAAGTGCCGCCTGGAAATCAAAGAATGAATCTTTTAAATCCTGATATTCTAAGAATGAAGGCCATTAATATTCTGAAAACCATTGAAAATAAAACTCTAACGGTGAAAGAACGCCTCAAAATACCTCCACAGGAAAGCCCTCTTCAGCCCCCGGAAGAGAGAATCAAAAACATGTCAGAGGTTTCAATGGGATATTCTCCTGAACAGGCCAGGGTTGAAGCTGCGCGGTGTTTACAGTGCAAAAATGCTCCTTGCATAAAAGGCTGTCCTGTTAAGATTAATATTCCCGAATTTATAAAATCAATTTCAGAAGGGGATTACGGGAAGGCAATTTCAATTATCAAAGAAGACAATCTCCTGCCTTCAATATGCGGAAGGGTTTGTCCTCAGGAATCTCAATGTCAGGCCTTTTGTACAGTTGGGAAATCTCTTAAAGATGTTGATAAAGCAGTTTCGATTGGACGCCTTGAAAGGTTCGCGGCGGATTGGGAAATTCGGAATGCAGACCTGTCCGTTCCGGTAATATTAAAAAAAACCAATAAAAAAATAGCTGTTGTCGGGAGTGGTCCCGCAGGTTTGGCTGCTGCTGCTGATCTAAGAAAAGCCGGTCATGATGTTACAATTTTTGAAGCCTTTCACAAACCCGGAGGCGTTATGGTTTATGGAATTCCCGAATTCCGCCTTCCAAAGGAAATTGTTAAAAGAGAAATAGAAACCCTTAAGAGAATGGGGGTCAGAATAGAAACGAATTTTTTGATTGGGAAAACAAGAATGCTGGTTGATCTTCTAAGTAAAGACGGATTTGAGATGGTCTTCCTGGGTACGGGAGCCGGGCTTCCAGTGTTCATGAATATTGAAGGGGAAAATCTCATAGGTGTTTTTTCCGCCAATGAATATCTGACAAGAACAAATTTGATGAAGGCCTATGACTTAAAAAGAGCTGATACCCCGGTTTTTCAATCTGAAAAAGTAATAATCCTGGGGGGAGGGAATGTTGCTATGGATGCGGCCAGAACGGCTCTGCGTTTGGGTAGAAAAGAGGTTAATCTTCTGTACAGGAGAACAAGGAAAGAAATGCCCGCCAGGAAGGAAGAGGTCAGACATGCTGAGGAAGAGGGGGTTAAGTTCCATTTTCTGAAAAATGTTGTCCGCATTATCGGTGATGAAAAAAGCCGTGTAAGAGGTGTTGAATGCCTTAACTATGAACTGGGATTACCTGACGATTCAGGGAGAAGGCGGCCGATGCCGATCAAAAACAGTGAGCATTTTATGGAGGCCGATTCGGTTATTGTTGCCATCGGTAATACCTCAAATCCCCTGATCAGCCGAACCACTCCGGAATTGAATACAAACAAAAGGGGTAACATCCTTGTAGACAGGGACGGCAGAACTTCTATAGAAAAAATATATGCAGGCGGTGATATTGTCCTGGGGGCTGCAACGGTTATTCTTGCAATGGGAGAAGGGAGGAGAGCCGCCGCCTCAATTAACAAAATATTAGGATAACCCTATGTTTCTGAGGGTGTCTTTTGTTTGTATCAGTTCTTTAATGCCGCTTGTGGAGATGTTTTCAGTTCTTTGGAGATATTTTACCTCACAGTAATCGTTTAGAAAATCGAACTTTCCCCTCCAGTCATCACCAATAAGAAAAACATCTACATTGTATTTTTTTATATCGGCAATTTTCTGATCCCAGCTCCTTTCAGGTATCACGCGATCAACATGTTTGATTGCTTCAACAATTCTTGATCTATGGGAATATGGATAAACGCATTGTTTGTTTTTTACACTGTTAAATTCATCTGTTGAAACCCCGACTATAAGGTAATCACCATAGTTCTTTGCTCG
>CAZEKV010000025.1:0-18778 GCA_964512945.1 uncultured Spirochaetales bacterium
GAGAAGTGTAATACGGTTCAGATAGGTAAAGATATCGGGGTGTAGATTGTCAGGATCATCTTCCCAGTTTCCGAAAGAATTCATAAATTTATCAATATTTCCAAATTTCCAGCGTGCTATCTTTGGGTTTTTTTGATATTCCTGTACAAGATATCCCCAGTATTCAATTTCTTCAATTAAATTTTTGATTGTTGAAGTCATATTTTTACCTGTAAGAATTTTCTCTCTGTAAAAATCAACAAGAGTAACGAAGGAATCAAGACGGGTTCTTATTTTATCTTTCAGGTTTGTATCAGAAGAGTCTCGAATGGCTGACAGGACGGAGTACAGAGATATTTTTTTTCTTTTAGCTGTTTCGTTTATATATTCAAGGGTTTTTTTTCCAATTCCCCTGCGTGGGGTGTTTATAATTCTCAATAAATTTATGTCATCTTCAGGATTCGCAATTACTCTCATGTATGAGATAATGTCTTTTATCTCCTTTCTTTGGAAAAAACTCATACCCCCTGATACCCTGCAGGGAATATCTTCAGCGAGTAAAGATTCTTCTATGTTTCTTGTAAGGCTGTTTGTCCTCACCAGGATGCCGATGTTATGGTACTTTACGTCAGCTTTTACCGAGAGTGTTTTTATCATTCCGGCAATAAAATCGCCCTCATGTTGTTCGTTTTCCGGGAAAAAAAGCTCAATTCCCTTGCCTGTTTTGCTTCCAGTCCAGAGTTTTTTCTCCTTTCTGTTTTTGTTGTTTGTAATCAGGGCATTGGCGGCACTCAGGATATTTTTTGTTGAGCGGTAATTTTGTTCAAGTTTTATTTCTTTAAGGCCTTTGAAATCCTTTTCAAAGTTAATTATGTTTTTATAATCAGCACCCCGCCATGAATAAATGGATTGATCATCATCCCCCACTACACAGATGTTCCTTGAACCCAGGGCTATGATTTTCATTAATTCATACTGCAGGAGTGATGTATCCTGGAATTCATCAACCATCATATATTTGTATCTTTCCAGGTATTCATTGAGAACCTCAGGAAAATCCATGAAAATTCTAACGGGTAGAGCAATTAAATCATCAAAGTCGACTGCATTATAGGCTTTCAAGTGTTCCTGATATTCTCTGTATAGTTCGAGATACTGGTCATTCTGTCTGTTCCATTCCTGGCGTTTTGTTTTTATTCCGGAAAAAAGATTGGATATGTTGTAGAGATCCAGGTTCTCCGTAGAAATCGAAAGTGTCCTCGCAACCTCTTTGATGAGAGATATCTTGTCTATTGAATCATATATGCTGAAGTTATTTCTGTATCCGATTTTTTCTATTGAATCCCGCAGTATTTTTACTCCAAAAGAATGAAAGGTCGTTACAGTGAGCCGGGATAATTTGTTGCTTCTAATTTCCCTGATCCGGGTAGACATTTCTCTTGCGGCTTTGTTGGTAAATGTTAGGGCAAGAATGGAAGACTGGGAAATCCCCTTGCTTAGCATGTACGCAATACGATAGGTTATCATTCTTGTTTTTCCGCTGCCGGCTCCCGCTATAATCAAAAGCGGACCCTCAATTGTTGTGGCGGCCTCATACTGCCTGTTGTTGAGTTCTTTTTTCAGGTCTATTTTCATAAAATTTTAATGGGGCATCCTTATAAAAAAGGATATCCAGCCAGCTGTGTAGTATTTTGCAGCCAGCGTGAGCAGCGTAACAATTATTCCTGATATGCATACTCCTCCCCACACTGCGAGGCATGTTTTTTTTCTGCTCATACCCAGAGCCCAGGCTCCAAAAGTCCCGGTTACGGCTCCCGTTACCGGGAGGGGAATTGCCACAAAAAGCATTATGCCGAGATACCCGTTTTTCTCTATTTTTTTCTCTAGCTTTTTCCTGGCATTGATTATTATTCTATCGAAGAGATTTTTGTACCATTCCATACCGTAAAGTGGTTTGTGAATGGAGGAGAGGAAAAAAAAGATAATTGGTCCGAGCAAGGCGTTGAAAAATACGCAGAAGAAATAGGCAAATACCGGATTCATTCCATTGTAAATAGCATATGGAATCGCTCCCCTGAGTTCGAGAATAGGAGAGAGGGAAAATAATGCCGTAAAAAGATAAATGTACAGATTCAAAAAAACTCCATTATGTGTCAGGTGGTATGTAGACCCCCGGGCTCGAGTAAAAATACCGGGTTGCAGCGGAAGCCCTTCAGGGACTTCCTTTTTTAGATTGTAGTTTACATAGCGGCCATACTATAAGAATTTTTTTTTTATGTATATAATCAAGGGAGTAAAGGGCATTAAAATTTTTTAATGCAGCTGTAATTGGAGTTTTATTTTTAATGGGATATGGGAATGGGTTTTGAAGATAGTATTAGACTGATTTATGGTGAAGATTTTTCTGATGCACAGATCAGGAGATATAAGAGGGCGGGAAAGGAATTCCAGAGAATATTTTCGGTAAAGCCCGACTTCTTTTTTACTGCTCCAGGGAGAACGGAGTTATGCGGGAATCATACGGATCATAATAATGGGCTTATTCTCGCGGCGGGGGTAAATCTTGATGCCATTGCTGCGGTATCGGAGAACAATTCCGGGTTTATACGTGTGTTTTCAAATACTTTCAACAGTTTGTTTGAGATCCAGTTATCTTCTCTTGAATTTAATAAACGAGAAGAGGGAACAACGGAAGCCCTTATGAGGGGTGTGGCATTTAAAGCGGCAGATTCGGGCTATTCAGTCAGGGGCTTCAATGCTTATATAGACAGCCTGGTTCCTGTTGGATCCGGGCTGAGTTCTTCGGCTTCTTTTGAAGTACTGCTTGTTACAATAATAAATTGGCTTTTTAATGCTGGAAATATTGATGAAATTGAACAGGCTAAGATAGCTTTGTATGCTGAAAACAATTATTTTGGGAAACCCTGCGGTTTGATGGATCAGATTACCTGTGCGGTTGGGGGTATACTGAAAATTGATTTTGAAGTACCCGACAAACCCGGGATTGAAAAAATAAATTTCAGATTCAAAAAATATCAGCTCTGTATTGTGAAAACCGGCGGTAATCATTCTGATCTAACCAAACACTATTCTCTGATTCCGGAGGAGATGAGATTAACAGCAAGTTTTTTTAATAAGAATGTCTGTCGCGAAATTACACTGCCGCAATTTTTGGGGAGCATACCCGAATTACGAAAGAGTATCGGTGACAGGGCAATTCTAAGGTGCTATCATTTTTTAGAGGAGAATAGGCGTGTGGACAGGGCTGTATCTGCTTTGAAAAATAACAATATTTCCGAATATCTCGAATCAATAAATGAATCGGGGAGTTCATCTTTTAGGTATCTGCAGAATTGTTATATACCGGAAGACTTTGAAAACCAGAATATACCTCTCGCTATAGCTTTAACAGAAAGCTATAATGCCGGCAATGGTGCAGGTCGTATCCATGGGGGCGGTTTTGCAGGAACAATACAGGCCTACATACTAAAGGAACGCTTTGGAGAGTATAGAAGATATATGGAAAAAATTTACGGGAAGGGATCGGTTATTCCCCTGAGGATAAGGGAATACGGTACGCTTAATCTGGATAGCGTTGTTTAATATGAAAGTGTATAAGATTGTTGTTTTTGTTCCCGTGGGGAATAAAGAGGATTTGAAAGAGGCTATGTTTAATGCCGGAGCCGGGAAGATAGGCTCTTATGACAGGTGTTCCTTTGAAACTGTCGGTACGGGTCAATTTAGACCCCTTGAGGGAAGTAATCCACACTCCGGCACCAGGAATAAAATCGAGATCGTAAAGGAAGTCAGAATTGAAATGGTATGTGAAAAAAAGTTTTTAAAACAGGTGATCAATGCTATTATGACTACCCATCCCTATGAGATGCCTGCCTACAATGTTACAAAATGCAGGAAAATATAGGGGCATTTCCCTGGATTCTGATATTCCATTCTCAAGGAATTGACGTGAAAAATTATTTATAATACAATTCCCGGAGTCTGATAAATTGGTTTAAGTGACAGTAGTTTTTGTCCTAAAAACTGTCTGTAAGGAAGGAAAGTCACAATGAGTATGACAGAATTTGATCTTGATTCCGCAGTAAGGAAGGTGCCTGATTTTCCCAAACCTGGAATACTATTTTATGATATTACAGGTATTCTAACCAATCCCGATGCTTTTACATATTGCATTGATTCTATGGAAAGTTTGTATGGTAATTGCGGGATAGAGGGAATAGCCGGAATTGAGTCTCGGGGTTTTATTTTTGCCGCCCCTCTTGCTGAGAGATTGGGGCTTCCATTAATTTTGATAAGGAAAAAGGGAAAGCTCCCGGGAGAGACAATCTCAAGAAAATTCAGCCTTGAATATGGGGAAGATGAGATCCAGATCCATAAAAGTGATATACGGGGAGGAATGAAAGTTCTTCTGGTCGATGATTTGATTGCTACCGGGGGTACACTAAAAGCCGCTGCTGAGCTTATAGAAGAGGGCGGTGGCAGCCTCTATGGGATATTTTCTGTGATAGGGCTTCCTTTTTTGAATTATGGAAAAGTTCTGTCAGACTATGATGTAAAGACCCTTGTAGAGTATCATGGAGATAAGATTTGATAAAAACTGTTCTTTATGCGATTATCTTCTGGGTTTTTATGTTGATCTCGCCGCTTTTTTTTATCCCGCATTTCTTTTTGAGAATATTAGGTCTTGAGGAGCAAAGAAGGAAATATGCGGCTCTAATAACAACTGTATCTTCAAAGTTTGTTTTATGGTTATGCGGAGCCGATGTCACAGTCAGGGGTCTTGAAAATATGCCTGAAAAAAGAAGGGACATCTGTTATATCTGTAATCACCAAGGTTATGCGGATATACCTCTTCTGATCGGCTATCTCCCTATTAAGATGGGGTTTATCGCCAAAAGAGAAATAATGTTTGTTCCATTTTTTCATATCTGGATGAGATCGATTAAATGTATTTATATCAATAGAAAAAGTCACAAAAGTGCTATTGAATCGATAAAAAGGGGGGTTGAGTCGATAAAAAACGGAAATCCCATGTATATTGCCCCGGAGGGCAGGCGAAGCAAGTCAAGTAACATGGGTAAATTTCACCCCGGGAGCCTTAAACTTGCAATTAGATCCAATGCATTGATAATTCCTGTAACAATTGACGGATCCTATAAATTATTTGAGGAGAAAGGCCTGATATCTTCTGCGAAGGTTTTCCTGACGATACATAAGAGTATCGATACCGCCTTACTATCACCCGAAGAAAAGAAAGGACTTTCTAATAGACTCTGGAAAATTATTAATTCGTCTCTAAAAAGATCGCCCTGACCCTTCTTCCCCTGTAAAAATGAGAAATACATAATGTTGACAAAATAATCTGCATCTAGTAGATTATCTCAGAATATTTTGCCCGGTTGTGTAATGGTAGCACACTTGACTCTGGATCAGGTTGTGGGGGTTCAAATCCTCCCCGGGCAGCAGAGACTTAGCTGGTCCCCTCGTCTATTGGTTAGGACAGGAGATTCTCATTCTTCAGAGAGGGGTTCGATTCCCCTGGGGACTGTAGTTTTTTTGTGTCGTATTTTTACATAGATACTTCTTTAGTAGTACTTTTCTTTTTTCCCCGGAAGTTGTAGTAAGTGTGGGGATCGGGTGGTTTCCGTGATTATTTGGATAGATATTCTCCTTTGAGTTTCCCTTGATGGGGAGAAACGTCTTATCCTCGGGGAAGGTATGATACATAAAAGGGCGTATTTAATAGTAAAAGATGGTTCAGTATTTCAGGGTATTAGTTTCGGGGCTCCCCCCCTGAAACCCTCTGATTTAAAAAGAAGCTCTACTTTTAAAAAATCCGTGGGAGAGGTTGTATTTAATACGGGAATGACCGGCTATCATGAAATACTGACGGATCCATCCTATACAGGACAGATAGTAACCATGACCTGTCCCCACATAGGAAATTATGGATGCCATAAGGGATGGTCGGAAGTCGGGCCGGAAGAAGAGGGTAGGAACAAAATCAAATCTTCAGGAATTGTGGTTAGATCGGTTTACGGCGGGGCTGTTCCTGCGGGACGTGAAACCCTTGATGCTTTTCTAAGGCAGAATGATATCCCTGGTCTTTCAGAAGTTGATACACGATCTCTTACCATTAAACTGCGTGATAGCGGAAGTCAAACGGGTATAATTGTTCGATCGGAGAATGCCAGAGAGCTTACCCCGGATGATAAAAAGGTTGTAATGGATTTTCTCCTGGAGTTTCCTGAAATGGAGGGAAGGAATCTCCTTTCCGATGTTGGAACCCTCACCCCTGTTACAGAGAACCCCGGGGGTTCTCCCCGAATAGGATTGATCGATTACGGAATAAAGGCAAATATCATAAAAAACCTTGTTGCCTCCGGGTGCAGGGTTGATTTATTTCCCGGCAATGTGACTTTTGAAGAAATTAAGAAAATAAATCCCGATGGAATATTTTTTTCAAACGGGCCTGGTGATCCTGGAGTTTTACTGGATCAAATCGATTTTATAAAGAAAGTCATCGGGAATTATCCCATTGCGGGTATATGTCTCGGGCATCAACTTATATCACTGGCTCTCGGGGCGAAGACTTTCAAGCTGAAGTTCGGTCATCATGGGAATAATCATCCGGTAAGGGATGAAAAGACCGGGAAGGTCTTTGTAACATCCCAGAACCACGGTTTTAGCGTGGATGAGGATTCTCTCCCCGGGGATGTAGAAGTATGGTTCAGGAATGCCAATGATAATACCATAGAAGGGATACATCATAAAAAGTTGCGCATACTAACTGTCCAGTTTCATCCTGAAGCGGCTCCGGGTCCCCGTGATTCTCTCTGGATATTCAGGGATTTTGTTAAAAGTTTTCAAAGAAATATAAAATAGAAAAAAACGGGGTTTGATAATTCAAATTCTGGTTTGGCGAATACGAGGATATAGAAATGCCTGCAAGGAAAGATATAAAAAAGATACTGATAATAGGCTCCGGGGCAATAGTTATAGGTCAGGCCTGTGAATTTGATTATTCCGGAACACAGGCGGTTAAAGCCCTTAAAGAGGAGGGATATGAGGTAGTTTTGATTAACCCCAATCCGGCAACTGTAATGACCACTCCCGGTATTGCTGATAAAATATACATGGAACCCCTCGAGATTAACTACACTGAAAGAATAATAGAGAAAGAACGTCCCGATGCAATTCTCCCTACGATGGGGGGACAGACCGGCCTGAATTTGACAATTGCACTTTCCGATGCGGGGATACTGGAAAAATACAATCTTGAGGTTATTGGAGCCAGCATCGAATCTATTCGCCTGGCTGAAGATAGAGGCGAATTCAAAAAGGTAATGGAAAAAATTGGTCTTGAGTCGGCAGAATCAATAGTCGCTTCTAATACCAGGGAAGCTCTCAGGTTTAGAGAGAAAATCGGGCTTCCTGTTGTAATTAGACCGAGTTACACCCTGGGGGGTATGGGCGGAAGTATTGCCTACACGGATGATCAGTTCGAATTTCTTGTTAACAGGGCGTTTCAAGAGAGTCCTGTTGGAGAAGCATTAATTGAGGAATCTCTTATTGGCTGGAAAGAACTTGAGATGGAGGTCATGAGAGACAGGGCCGACAATGCTGTAATAATCTGTTCCATAGAAAATGTTGATCCAATGGGGATACATACAGGAGACAGCATTACGGTAGCTCCGATACAGACCCTGTCCGATCTTGAATATCAAAAGATAAGAACTGCCTCGATTGATGTTATACGGGCTGTAGGTGTGGACTGCGGGGGATCTAATGTACAATTTGCCGTGCATCCCGGGGATGGAAGGATTCGTATAATTGAGATGAATCCAAGGGTTTCAAGATCATCCGCTCTTGCCAGTAAAGCAACGGGCTTTCCAATAGCTTATTGTTCTGCCATGCTTGCTATAGGCTATACCCTTGATGAGATTATAAACGATATAACCGGCAAGACTGTATCATGCTTTGAACCTGCCCTTGATTATTGTGCGGTAAAAGTACCCAGATTTGAGATTGAGAAGTTTCCATCCGGCTATGTACAGCTGGGAACCCAGATGAAGTCGGTGGGGGAGGCTCTGGCTCTTGGTAGGACTTTTAATGAGGCTCTAAACAAGGCTATTATCTCGGCTGAAGCCGGATTTGATGGACTCAGCGAAATAAAGAATATTAGTGATGAGGATCTAAATAAAATACTTACAACGTTTCATCCATTAAGATTACATGCTGTTTTCACTGTTCTAAAAAATAGCGGAAGAGACTCGTTAAAAGGGTTATCAGAAAAGACAGCTTATGACCCCTGGTTTTTGCATAACCTTCTTGAGTTGGCGGAACTGGAGAGTACTATTCAACATAAAAATTTGAGTCCCGAAATTTTACTGGAAGGAAAAAGAAACGGGATATCTGACAGGAAGATATCTCTTCTTTCCGGGAAAAAAATATCCGAAATTCTCACTATCAAAGAAAAAAACGGGATTAGCCCTTCCTATCATTTTGTAGATACCTGTGCCGGGGAATTTACTGCTAATACACCCTATTTTTACTCTACCTACGGAGAGTGTGATGAGGGAACACCTGTAGAAGGAGACTCTGTTATTATTCTGGGGAGCGGCCCTAATAGAATAGGTCAGGGACTCGAGTTTGATACCTGCTGTACTCTGGCCTCAATTGCCTATCGCAAGGAAGGGGTTAAGACCATATTGATAAATTCCAACCCCGAGACAGTCTCGACTGATTATAATACCTCTGACAGATTGTACATTGAACCCCTTGTTTTTGAGAATGTAAGATCAATCATGGAAAAAGAGGGTGTAAAAGACGTAGTAGTTCAGTTAGGGGGTCAAACCCCCCTGAATATGGCGGAAGAATTAGGTGATACAGGGGCAAATATAATCGGGACATCCGTTAAGAGCATTTTTTTAGCCGAAGATAGGGGGCTTTTTGCCGGAATACTGGAGAAATTGAATTTGCATCAACCTGAGAATGCCATGGCAAAAAATTATGGGGAAATTCTCGAATTTTCGATTAAGATAGGGTTTCCCGTTCTGCTGCGGCCTTCTTTTGTTCTCGGCGGAAGAAGCATGTTTATAGCGTATAATGAAAGTGAACTTAATGCTTACCTTGCGAGGGGACTTTCGGTTTCGTCCGAAAAACCTGTTCTTGTAGATAAGTTTTTAGAAGATGCCTTCGAATATGATCTTGATGCCGTATCCGACGGTAAATACGTATATATTGGCGGAATTATGCAGCATATAGAAGCTGCCGGTGTTCATTCCGGCGACTCTGCCTGTGTATTTCCTCCTTTTAAATCCAAACCGGAAATAGAAGAGAAGATGGTTCATGCTGCCGTAGCTATTTCCAGAGAATTGAAGATATCTGGATTTATCAACATTCAATTTGCAGAAAAAGATGATAAATTATACGTTCTTGAGGTTAACCCCAGGGGATCAAGAACCATCCCGTTCCTATCGAAGGTTTCCGGAGTTAATCTAATAGAGGCGGCTGTAAAGGTATGGAGCGGGAAGGATCTATTTCAGCAGGGATTGATTCCCCGCGGACAGAGGGGGCAGGGATACGCTGTTGGGAGGTGTATCAAGAAATGGGCTGTAAAAGAGGCGGTTTTCTCTTTTGATCGTTTTTCGGGACTTGATCCGATGCTTGGGCCGGAGATGAAATCAACAGGAGAGGTTATGGGATTCGGCGGTAGTTTCGGCGAGGCTTTTTCCAGGGCCCAGGCCGCTGCCGGAGCAGTACTCCCTATAGAGGGGAGGGTGTTTGTTTCGGTTAATAAGAATGACAGAAAAACCATATTACCCGCTGTTCGAAAACTCAGGGATCTTGGTTTTTCAATTGCAGCTACGAGGGGGACCGCTCAATTTTTATATGATAATGGTATTTTTGCAGAGGTTATTTTAAAGATTGACGAGGGGCATCCCAATGTAATAGATCATATGAAAAGTGGTCGAATTGATTTATTGATAAATACCCCCCTTGGTAGATTCTCCCAGATGGGGGATCATGACATACGGATTGAGGCTGTGAAAAAAAAGATACCATACACAACTACCACCTCTGCTGCAGAGGCTGCCGTAGAGGGGATACTGTATCTATCAAAAAAAGAAATTAACGTAGACCCGCTGTAATTATAATATTAAGACATAGAAGAGGGAGGGCATTACCTTTAAAATTTTTTATAAGAAAATCTTATACGTCTCTGGATTATCTATTCATCTAATGGCTTCGGCTATGCTTTTATCTTAAAAACATCCATAAATTTTTCAATATCAAAGTGTTTTTCAAAAAGGTTTTCAATCTCGGAAAACTTGTGTTCATCGTATGTCTGTATTTTTGTGTTTTCAAAGCATTTATTAATTATATGTTCGGTATCTGCCGTATCCTCCCTCACATACACGGCAGGAATACCGGAATCTTTTATTTTTGCTTCGATATTTTTGTTAAGGGGTGTTGTCTCTCCGCATGTAAGAACCAACCCTCCAATCCCCTCTCCCTCACGCATTGATTGGTTGTGTTTTATTATGCGGGATATTCTTTTCTCAGAGGCAGCACCAATAAGAACAATATCTCTTGAATCCAGGTATTTATCAGGGTTCAGGTATAAAGCGGTTAAAGAAATTATCCTTATATTGTTACAGGGTATTGTCCAGTTGTTATTCCGGGAATCTCCTATAACGCAGGAGTCTTTAAAACGATTTTTTATAACACGCATTGAGGGTTTATAAAGATCGTCAATTTCAGGGAGAAAGCCAAAAATACTTATCGAACGATCAAAAGAACTGTATTTTGTATTCAATAAATCCTCGGTTATGTAATGTTTTACCTGTGAAATTTTATCGGGGATCAACTTATTAAATATGATTCCCTTTACACTGCATTTTTTATATAAAAAATAGGATAAATCTACTTCCAGTTGATCCAGAGCCTTACCTATACCCCCGCCGGAAAGAAAAACCACATCTGCTCCGACAAGATTGCTTACCTGAGCATTTGATAATGATACGATTCCTCCGACACCGGGATGACCCGTTCCCTCGGCGATAATTATTTTTTTGTGATTCAGGGATCTGAAAGCTTCCAGAATCTTTTTCTCCAGAATTCTGGTCTCTTTCCCATGATCCTTTGATGAAAGATAATTTTTTGTAAAGCCGGATCCAAGGCATACAGGGGATACATATTTCATGTCTATATCGGGGATTCTGGAGAATTTGTCAATTATCAGGGCATCCTTGTCTACAACATGAGAATCGGGCAGGGTAACAATTTCCTGGCCTACGGGCTTAATGTAGGCGAGGTCGACAGGATCAAAATACTTACCCAGCATGGATAGGAGCCCGAGGCTTGTAGTTGTTTTTCCGGCATGTTGTCTAAAACCGGTGATATATATAACTATAGGTTTCATAGAATAAAATTATTATAGTAGTAATCTATACTGTCAACCAGTGCTTCCCATGATGCTTCCACAATGTTCTCTGAAACTCCAACGGTATCCCAGACATTTTTATGGTCGGTAGAGGTTATAAATACCCTGACCTTTGCCTCGGAGGCCTCCTCCGGATTTAAAACCCGAACACGGTAATCAATAAGACATATGGACTCTATAAAGGGATGAAAGGTCTTCAGGGCATCCCTTATAGCATGGTCGAGAGTCCCAACAGGTCCCACGCCTACGGCTGCCCCCATGTGCTTCTTTCCCATGGAATTTAGAAAGACCCTTCCTATAGTTTTTGAGGGATTGGTCCATGTCTTGTAGGATTCAAGATGATAATTATCAAGTTCAAAAAGGGGAGTAAAAAGTCCGATTTCTTTTCTCATCAAAAGGTCGAATGAGGCCTCGGCAGCCTCAAATTCGTATCCCCTGGCTTCTTTCGTTTTCAGGGCGTGGATTATTTTTTTCACCAGGTCCGATTTTTTTTCATAATTCCCGTATTTTGAGAGTTTTTTTACAATAGTTGATTTTCCTGCAAGTTCGGATAACAGAATCCTTCTCTCATTTCCAACAAGGGCTCCATTTACATGTTCCATCAGTTCGGGAGCCTTTGCTATCACATCTGCGTGTTGACCGGCCTTATGGCTGAAGGCGGCCTCTCCGACATAGGGTTGGCGTTTTTCGGGTATAATGTTCGCCTTTTCAGCAGCAAACCTTGAGAGTGAGGTTATGTTGATAAGTTGATTATCCATATTTGTCTTGAATTTTGTCTTAAAAGACATATTTGGAACGAGGATACATAGATTTGTATTTCCGCATCTCTCACCCCACCCATTAATCGTCCCCTGAACCTGGACGGCTCCGTTTTTTATTGCCGAGAGCGAATTGGCTACTGCTGTTCCGCAGTCGTTATGGAAGTGGCATCCGAGTGGAGATAGTTTTTCCTGAGAAAGTTTTTTAAAAACATCTTCAATAGCATCAGGCAGAAAACCTCCATTTGTATCACATAATATAAGGGCATCCGCTCCGGCTTCGCTCCCGGTTTTAAGAACCCTTAAAGCGTAGTCAGGATCATCCTTATAGCCGTCAAAGAAATGTTCAAGATCAAACAATACCTCAATACCCTTTGATTTTATGAAATGGATAGAATCAAAAATCATTTGAAGATTTTCATCAACATCGGTGCCAATAACCCTTTCAACGTGAGCCTTCCATGTCTTTCCAACTATGGTAACTGCGGGGGTTTCCGCTGTTAAAAGTGCCTGGAGGTGAGAATCCTTTTCAGCTTTTATTCCCGGTTTTTTTGTAGATCCGAAAGCAGTAATTTTTGAGTGGGAGAATTTCTCTTTTTTTATTTTTCTAAAAAAAGCAGATTCCTTTTCACTGGCGAGGGGGAAGCCTCCCTCAATATAATCGAGTTTCATTTCATCCAGTTTATGGGCAATCTGGATTTTATCGGTAAGGGTGAAATTAACCCCCACACCCTGCATCCCATCCCTGAGTGTTGTGTCGTATATTTGAATTATATTCATTTTATCTCCAGATACGCAGCTATTTTATCAGATTTTTTTTATCTTGCAAGCCGTTTCCCTGTGTCAAACAGTAATTCCTGCATTTTAAAAATAAATATTCTATGCTTGACCTTACACAGGGGTTTAACTAGAATGTACGCTGATGGTTAAGCAGTCAACTTTTGACAGGTTAATATCCAATCTTTCAAGTGAAGAAAGAAAAAACATGCTTGAGAGAATAAAATCCTCCATCAAAACGAGTGAAACTCCCCTCATCGAAAACTTCAAGGAATCTTCCAGAATCGATTTGAAAGAATGCTATAGAAGAGAAGGTTTGTTTCGGAAAATATTTATTATTCTGAAATCCCTTTTCCTGGGTGCCGATAAATTGAAAATTTATGAAAATGTTTTGTTGAAAGATCTCTGGAAGGATTTGTCAAAAAACGGTTCCAAATTTTTTTCTGTTGATACGGGTGTTGTAAAAAAAGAGATATATCTCCTCCTCAGAGAATTACAGGACGCCTTGAAAATTTTTAAAATTCCCCTGGATAATGCTCTCGGAAAAGACAAAAAGGATTTTTTTGTCTTTCTGGGGGGGATGGAAATGGAGATTACACAGGAGACCCTCTTGGAATATACAAGTTTCCCCTTTTTTAAGGAGGAGCTTGAGAACAATATTGAGTACGAGGATGAGAAACAGTTTAAAAGGGCCATGGAGAAAAAAATTGAAAACATTCTCCGTGATATTGCTCCAATTGAGCGTAACTGGATGTACAATCATTCCAGGGCTCTAACTTTTTTGCACAATCTTGTTTTTTTTCCTTTTTCTGAAATGCTTCTTTGTTTTAAAAGAGATGAAAATGATACAGTGGTGGATTGTGATGTAAAAGATATAAAAAAATATCTGGAAAAATTATCGGATATACTCTACAGCTTACAGATACCCCCGGCAGTTAATCTTTTAAAAACGTTATTTATTTTCCAGAACAGGGAAAATATGGATGATCCTGATTTTGAGGATAAGCTGAAGGATAGGCTAAAGGCGGCGGAAAAATCTTTTAATGTTATCAGGAAATTTAATAAACAGGTTCCTCTTTTAAACATGTTGAAAGTTATTCTTAACGATATTAACTATTCTCCAGAAGCCTTAAGCGGAGGGGAAGATTGGTTTTTGCTTTATTCACAATTCTGGAGAACTCGTTTCAAGGATAAATTTAAGATGTTTGTCAGCATCAGAAAGAAGGGAGTTCTTGAAGAAAATGTCAGGAATCTTTTGAAAATAAGTAAAATTCCTGTTTTATCACATTATAATTCTTCAAATTTGGTGGATCATAAGTACAAATTTATACATGTGTTGTCTTTTCAGTTCATTATAGGCTTTTTTGAGATGGTTTTCCTCAAAAAACTTAACGGGGTTTTAAAACAACTGTTAATTGATGCGGAGTTCTATAAGGAAAAAAACAGGAAAGACTATACAGAAGCCTATAATCTTTTTTTGAAAATTGGGCAGGACAGTATGAATATAAACAAAAGGTTGTCCCCTGATGGAGATCTCGGAAAAGAAATAGAGAATATCGACAGAGATATGGCGGCTGTTGCAATTCGTAGAAAAAAGAAACGAATTATATTTATTAGAGCTGACAGGGAAATAGGGATTTTTATAAATAATATTAAAAATGCTTCGCAGGTTTTGTTAAATGTAGTCAATGGAGTCCTATTTGGAGAAGTGGGGGGGATATATGATACGATTATAAATAAAACAGCGATAGGAGGAACAAAAAACCGCTTATTTTTGTCGAATTTGAGCAAGTTCCTTGACATCATAAAAGATTTTAATTCCCTTCTAACAGAGATATACGATTATGAATTGTTTCTCTCGGGATCTGATGAATAAGTTTTGGACTCCTGAATTTCTTATAAAGCTGTATTACTAAAAAACTGACATTTTGTGTACCTTTTTGTCGTTAGGGCAGTCATTTTGGATAATGTAACAGGGAAATTTAGAAAGACTACTGGACTGTATTTTGTTTGGTATGTAATATATCAATTCCAATTTTTTTTGTGTTAATCAATATGAGGTGAGGAAAATGAAACTATACAGTAGAGGACAGGTAATACTATTTTCTGTTTTTACCAGTGCGGTTGTTTTCATTATTTTTAATGGTATTATCTTTTTAATGAATGGGGGGGGGCGGGCAAATAATGCGGACGCTTCTCAAAAGACTGAAATACTTGAGGGAGTTGAAGATTTCAAACTGAAAACCAGTCATGGCCTTTCAGATAATATACTGGCTGTCGGGACATCAAATATTTATAGTGAAGATGAGCTGAATAATATTCAAATTTATGAGCAGTTAAATAAGGCGGTTGTAAATATTACTACTGAGATTGTGGCTCTAAACTGGTTTCTTGAACCCGTACCAAAAAAGGGCGGGAGCGGTTCCGGTTCGATAATTGATATACGCGGTTATGTGCTTACAAATAAACATGTCGTTGAAAATGCCTACAAGGTGTATATAACCCTTGCCGACGGCGATCAGTACGAGGGTGAGGTAATCGGAACGGATAATGAAAATGATCTTGCTATTGTAAAGTTTGATCCGGGGGATAAAGATCTTGTAACAATCCCCCTTGGAGATTCGGCAGATATTAAGGTTGGGCAGAAGGTTCTTGCTATAGGGAACCCCTTCGGCTATGAAAGAACCCTGACTACAGGGGTAATATCAGGACTGGGTCGTCCTATTCGGCCTACAAATTCGGGCAAATTCATAATCAGGGATATGATACAGACCGACACGTCTATAAATCCCGGGAATTCAGGTGGACCTCTTATTAATTCGCAGGCACAAATGATTGGTATAAATACAATGATTTATTCTCCATCGGGGGGTTCTGTAGGAATTGGTTTTGCTGTTCCTGTAAATACTGCAAGAAGGGTCGTCGCCGATTTAATCAAGTACGGTTATGTAAGGAGGGGCTGGATTGATATCGATTCGATGATACAACTTTTCCCCGAGCTTATCAGGTATGCAAGAATCTCTGTTGAAAAAGGTCTACTTGTTTCAGAGGTCAAAAAAAACGGTAATGCGGATAAAGCAGGTATCTGCGGCGGTGATAAACTTGTTCAGTATGGCCGCTCGAAATTCTTTATAGGTGGTGATATTATAACCGAGGTTGATGGTGTGGAAATAAAAACCCTGTCGGATTATTACAGTGCTCTTGAAGATAATAAACCCGGTGAAAATGTATCGATAAAAATTGTCAGGAAGGGTAAAGAAAAAGAATTATCTATTATTCTTTCCGAACGCAAAAAATGAGAGAGACTACTGGTATAGAAGGAAAGTTCAAATTTATCTCGGAATTCAACCCCGCGGGTGATCAGCTCCAGGCTATAGATGGGCTTTCTGTCGGTGTATCGAGTGGTAAAAAAATCCAGACCTTAAAGGGGGTGACGGGTTCCGGAAAAACTTTTACAATTGGAAATGTCATTGAGAGGGTTCAGCTTCCAACACTGGTAATTTCTCATAACAAAACCCTTGCCGCTCAACTGTATAGAGAGTTCAAGGAGTTTTTTCCGGAGAATGCTGTTGAGTATTTTGTCTCATACTACGATTACTACCAGCCCGAGGCCTATTTGCCTTCAAAGGATTTATACATAGAGAAAGATGCTTCAATTAATGACGAAATAGACAGGCTGCGTCTTGCCGCGACATCATCTTTACTTGAAAGAACGGATGTTATTGTAATTTCAACCGTTTCATGTATATATGGACTTGGAAACCCGGCATCGTTTTTCGAAATGAGGAAGTCTATAAGAATTGGAGAACACCATGACCCGGCAAAACTCGCGAGGGAATTGATTGGTCTTCAGTACAAAAGGAATGATGCATCAGCGGGCAGGGGGAATTTCCGAATAAAAGGAGAGGTCTTTGAAGTCTATCCGGCTTATTTGCAGACAGGATATCGAATTGAATCGGTATGGAACAAGATTGAAAGAATAACCCGCATAGATTCGCTAACCGGGGAAAATCTTGAGAACCTTAACGAGTGTATAATATATCCTGCAAAGCATTTTGTTATGCCTGAAGCACGGATTTTGGCAGCGGTTGAAAAAATCAAAACAGAATTAGATGATTTTCATGAAAAACTACTTTCTGAAAACAGACTGGTCGAGGCAGCCAGGATTAAGTCAAGAACCGAATATGATATAGAGATGATGGGCGAAATGGGATACTGTACAGGAATTGAAAACTACTCCAGGCACCTGAGCGGCAGGGATAAAGGGGAAAGACCATCAGTTTTAATAGATTATTTTCCGGATAATTTTCTAACAATCATCGATGAATCCCATGTCGCTCTTTCTCAAATTCGTTCGATGTATGCAGGAGATAAGGCAAGAAAACAATCTCTTATAAACTACGGCTTCAGATTACCCTCCGCCCTCGATAATCGTCCTTTGAATTACAGCGAATTTGAGGATCTTACAAATATAAAAATATATGTATCAGCAACTCCGGGAAAAGAAGAGCATGAAAAATCAGATCAGATTGTAGAACAGCTAATCCGCCCTACAGGATTGCTGGATCCCGAAATTATTGTACGTCCCTCCAGGGGGCAGATAGAGGATTTATATGGCGAGGTGAACAAAAGGATTGCTAAAGGGGAGCGTATTCTGATAACGGCATTAACAAAAAAAATGTCGGAAGATCTTACGAAGTATCTCTCAGATCTTGGTTTAAGTGTGTGCTATTTACATTCAGATGTAAAAACATTCGACAGGGTTGATATTCTGAAAAAATTGCGGGAAGGTAAATATGATATAGTGGTTGGGGTTAATTTGCTGAGAGAGGGTCTGGATCTTCCCGAGGTGTCCCTGATAATAATTCTCGATGCGGATAAAATAGGCTTTCTGAGATCCTCAACATCTCTGATTCAGATAATCGGAAGGGCTGCTAGAAATGTAAACGGAACGGTTATTATGTATGCTGACAGGATTTCGGATGCGATGAGTCTTGCGATAAAGGAGACTAACAGAAGGCGCGAAATACAGAGGGAGCATAACAAAAAAAATGGGATAAAACCGGAGACAATAAAAAAGGCCATACATGATTTATTGACAAAGAAGCATGAGGTGAAAAAAGAGGTTGGGAAGCAGACAGTTGCAATATTAAGAGATAGATTTAACCTTTTTGTGAAAGACGAGAGGGAGAAATTAATAAAAATATTTGAAAAAGAGATGCTTGAACATGCAAAAAATCTTGAATTTGAAGAGGCTGTTATTTACCGTGATGAGATTGATAAAATTAATGAGATGAACAAATGAAAAAGAAGGTATTTTTCGGTTTATTTTTATTTTTCTATTTGATGGGATGTATGAAAGATAATAAGATTGAAGAAGTAAAAATCTTTTCAAATGAAATGATTTCCGATAAATTTTGCTGGTGTATAGTAAAAACTTCGCATGTTAGAGTAAAAGTTGATCCGGATATGGATTCTGAGACAATTACAACCCTCTGGAGGGGAACACTGGTAGAGATAGAGGCAAAATGTGTTGTCCTTGAGGCTGATAGGAAAAACAGGATTTTTTGGTATCGCATTAAAACCGATAGAGAGAAGGGCTGGATTCAGGAAAAGAACCTGTATTTATATTTGACAAAAAGAGAAGCTATGGAAGCTCTTAAAAAAATGGAATAACTGCTGGTAAGATGAAAGAAGAAATATTGTTCATTTTAGACAATAAAAATCAAAACATACCGTTTTCGGGGTCGGATAAGAATTATAAAATAAGAAAGATGGATCTGACCGAAAAATATAT
>CAZEKV010000026.1:0-18771 GCA_964512945.1 uncultured Spirochaetales bacterium
TACCTTTTCCATAACACACCTTGTTTCAATCCATACATCCCGTGTGGGGCAGTTCCCGCTTCGTTTACAGTTCCCGGGATTCTCCGAACAAGTGGACAGGCCGAAGGAGCCATCCAGAGCCCTCACAATATCAAACATTGTGATCCTGGATCCGGGTTTTGCAAGAACATACCCCCCTCCCGGCCCCCTTATCGTTTTTATTATTCCATTTATCCGCAATAGTGATAGTATGTTTTCCAGATACGAATCAGGGATTCCCTGTCTTCTGCTTATATCGTGTTTTGAAATACAAACACCCTCTGCGTTTCTAGCAATTTCGATTACAGCCCTCGCTCCATAGCGGCTTTTTGTTGAAATCACAACCTCTACATCCTTTTTTTCATAATTTTCATAGTTTTTATGAAATTAATAATAAATTGATCTTCCCATCCTGTCAATGGATAAATATAATCGAAACAGGATAAACTTTTGATAATGCAAATTAGTATTATTAGATAATTAATGGAGTACACATGCCTATTAGAATTCACCCGGATCTTCCTGCCTATACAATACTTGCCAGAGAAAAGGTCTTTGTAATGGATATAGCCCGGGCAGAGAAACAGGACATACGCGAATTAAAAATTATTATTCTTAATCTAATGCCGAAAAAAATAGAAACGGAAACTCAGCTGCTAAGACTTCTGAGCAATACCCCTCTTCAAATTGATATCGATTTTCTGACAACAGAAAGCTATAGACCAAAAAATACATCAGAGCAGCATCTTTTTAAATTCTATAGAACCATCAAAGATATTGAAGATAAAAGATACGATGGAATGATAATCACAGGAGCCCCCCTTGAACATATAAATTTTAAAGAAGTGGCATACTGGGAAGAAATTATGAAAATATTTGCCTGGGCATCAAAAAATGTAACTTCTACGATGTTCATCTGCTGGGCGGCCCAGGCAGCACTGTATTATCATTACGGAATAGAAAGCTAGAGGGGGATCAGAAAATATTCAGGGATATTTGAGTACACCATAGAAAATACCGAATCCCTAATTATCAGGGGATTAGATGATAGTTTTCACGTTCCCGTTTCACGCTATGTGAAAATAGAAAGAAACGATATTCTTAAGGAACCCTCTCTGAAAATACTATCCGATTCAAAAGATCCCGGGGTATATCTAATCAGCTCAAGGGATAAAAAGCAGCTGTTTGTAGCAAATCACCCGGAATATGAAAAAAATACATTAAAACAGGAATATCTCAGAGATCTTGCAGCCAATTCCTCCCCCGAAATACCCAGAAACTACTTTAAAGAAGAAAATTCCGGATTGGAACCCGAAGTTAAAATAGTTAAATGGAGAAGCCATGCAAACCTCCTCTTTTCAAACTGGATAAACTATTATGTATATCAAGAAACGGAATATGATCTTGATATTCAATCAAGAGAAACATCAATTTTAGATTGAAAATCACTTTCAACAGGCAGCTTTTACTTGCATTTACACCACTATTGATTGATAATATACTCATAAATACCTGAAGGAGAGTATATGGCACATACAATAGATAAAGATGAATGCACAAACTGCGGATCCTGCGAACCAGAATGTCCTGTAGATGCAATCAGCGAAAAAAACAATGTCAGGGTAATTGACCCCGATAAATGCACAGACTGCGGAGCCTGTGTTGATGCCTGCCCCGTAGACTGTATATCACCCCCCGCATAGAATATGGAATCATTCTGTGATATCGGTCTGATAGGCCTTGAGGTAATGGGTAAAAATATTGCCCTGAATCTCGCTGATAAAAACCACAGGGTCGCCGTATTTAATAGAACGGAAAAAAAAACCAGAGATTTCATCCTCCAGAATCCCGACAAAACAGGTCTCATTTTTCCATATTATGATATTGGAGCCTTTGTCGGTTCATTAAAAAAACCCGCAAAAATTCTTTTAATGATAAAGGCCGGTTCCCCTGTAGATGCAACACTACAGAAACTCCTTCAGTATCTTGATAGAGACGACATATTGATTGACGGCGGGAATTCGCACTTTCTCGACACAGAAAGAAGACTTGAAGAACTATCAGGAAAGGGGATAATTTTTGTAGGGATGGGGATATCCGGCGGGGAAAAGGGCGCCCGCTTCGGTCCCTCCATGATGCCAGGCGGAAACAAAAAAGGATGGGGAAAACTGGAGAACATACTAAAGTCAATTGCTGCCGTCTCCGGCAAAAGCATCTGCTGTGAGTGGCTTGGGCCATCAGGATCGGGACATTTTGTAAAAATGGTTCACAATGGAATCGAATATGCTTTTATGCAGATAATAAGCGAAATATACTTCTATTTAAAAACACTCTACAAGCTTCCCGTAAAGAAGATTGGAAAGATATTCCAGGACTGGAATAATGGAATATTAAAAAGCTTTCTGATTGAAATTACATATAAAATAATGGAAAAACCGGATAAAAACGGAGGAGCACTTCTTGAGAAAATTGATGATGCCGCCGCTCAGAAAGGAACCGGAAAATGGATGGGAATAGCTGCACTCAACCTTGCAACACCCGTAACAATGATCGATGCAGGGGTAGCCGCAAGGCTTATATCATCCCTCAAAAAGGAACGCAGGGAATTCTCAAAACTTTTTAAAACCGATGGAGTAGAGGGGAAGAGTACCTCCCTCCCCCCTCTGAAAGATGCAGTAGAAAACTGCCGGGGGGCTCTCGTCGCGGGAAAAATAATCGCTTTCTCTCAGGGCTTCCATCTTATTGCCAGAGCCTCAGACGCCTATTCATGGGATCTCTCTCCCGAAACAATTGCAAACGTGTGGAAGGGGGGGTGTATCATACAATCAGGAATACTGGATAAAATATCCGGGGCGTATAAGGAAAACAAAGACCTGGAATGCCTTTTCCAGAACGGATACTTTGGGAAACTAATAACAGAGACAACCCCTTTACTGAGAAACCTTCTTCTATCAGGAATCCAGAATAAAATACCGCTACCAGGCCTATCCAGTGCCCTCTCCTGGATAGACTCGCTTAAATCCGATTACCTTCCGACAAACCTTATACAGGCTCAGAGGGATTTCTTCGGCAGCCATCTCTATAGACAACGGGGTAACAACGATGGCAAACTGATCCACACGGAATGGACATAGTTTTAAAGTCAGAATCCTAATATTTTTTCAACTTTCCACCGATTCTAAAATACATATGGAGAGCAGCAGCGTGTGTACTGAAAAAAAATGTATTGTGATTTTCGGAGCATCAGGCGATCTTACAAAAAAAAAGTTGATCCCCGCCCTGCATGAACTCTATTTAAAAAACCGCATCCCCCCCGGCACCATGATTCTGGGATGCGGGCGCAGCAATTACAGGGATTCAAGTTTCAGGGATAAATTCAAAATCAGCGAAAACTTCAAAAAAATTCTATTCTACCGCAGGGGATACAGCGGAATTGTTGAATACATAAAAAACAAGGGTTCGTTCAGTAAAATCATAGCCTTTCTCGCCCTCCCTCCGGCAGCTTACATAGATGTCATTAAAGATGCCTTCTCTAAAAATTCCAATCCCGGCATAAACCTTGTAATAGAAAAACCCTTCGGACACGATTATCCATCTTCAGTAGAACTAAATAATGTACTAAAAGAATACTTCCCCGAAAAACAGATTTTCCGTATAGATCATTATCTTGCAAAGGAACCGGTTCAGAATATCCTCATCTTCAGATTCGCAAATTCAATCTTTGAACCAGTGTGGAATAATAAATACATTGAATCAATACAAATAAACAGTCTTGAAAAAAACGGCATTGAAGAACGGGGGAAATATTTTGATTCTGCGGGGATTATCAGAGACATGGTTCAAAACCATTTGTTCCAGCTCCTCTCATTGTTAACAATGGACATGCCTGCTTCTCTCTCTTCCGAAGATATAAGCCGGAGGAAACTTGACATTATAAAAAACCTTGAAGTGGAATCCTTTCAAAAATACCAGTACGAAGGTTATCTCGAAGAAAAAAACATACCCTCCGAATCCTCTACAGAAACATATGTTGAATTAAAACTAAAAATAAAAAATTACAGATGGGCAGGAACCCCCATCTACATAAGAACCGGGAAAGCCGTAAACAGAAACGGTACTGAAATTGGAATTCGCTTTAAGAAACTTCCTGATATTTTGTTTAATAAAAACGGTAGTTTGACAGAAAATGTAATTGTCTTTAAAGTTCAGCCTTCTGAAGGGATAATAATCGACCTTGTAAATAAAATCCCCGGATGGGAAGGCTCTCTGACATCAACAAACCTGAGTTTCTGCTACAAAAGTGCGTTTAAAAATGAAGTTCCCGAAGCCTATCAAAGACTCCTGTGTGACGCAATACACGGGGATAAAACACTTTTTGTCAGCTCGGAAGAAACAGAATCTGCCTGGAGGGTTCTCGAAAAGATTCTCGGTAAAAGCAACCTGAAATACCATAAACAGGGAGACCTCCCCCAAACCGGCAGCATCAACTGGATCAATTTCGAGAAGTACAGGGATATATGCTGAAGAAAAAGCCGGAACTCGTAAAAAATTCCGGCTTTCCGCTCCCCCGGGGTCTGAGTAAAATATCCCCGGGCTCCTACCCTTTAATCTTTTTCACTTCCCTTTGCTTTTTCCCCGCCAAAGCGAAAGGCAAAGCCTATCTTCCCGCTTACAAACCAGTCTTTCTTGTACTTTAGTCCAGCATGTGTTTCCATTCCGGTTATTCCATATGTATATCCTGCCTGAATGAAAAAATTCATCTTCTCTTTGATCATCATTTCATATCCAAGGGTAAGCGGCGTTACATAATAGTCAGTCTGCCTGTCATAATCGCTTAAATCCTTATCAATATAGAATTGGGTATTTAGATAAATAACCTTATTCCTTTTCTTCCCCAGCCTGAATGCAAATGAATTCTCAATTATATGCACCCACGATTTATCATCAAAGATCAAATTGTCGGTTAAATCTACCCTGTGATACTTATATCCTGTCTGGTATCTCATATCCCAGAAAAAAAATTCGGTTTTGCGGGTTTTCATAATTTCCATCTTCGTGTGCAGGAGAACCTGAAAAACCCCATAGTCTCCCCCAACATCAAAACCGATATCCCACCAGTTAAAAATTCCAAATCTATACCCAACCATAATACCAGGAGGCAAAAGCCCGGCATCCAGATAAATAATAACAGCACTTTCGTGTTTTTTCAGGGCTCCGCCGTTCTCCACAAAAGAAGGCTGTTCTATTTTTGCCTCTTTTCCGCCATCTTCTTCCTCAATAACAGGATTATCCCCTCCATCTTCGTCTTCTCCGCTATTTTCCTCAGAATAAGTTGACATCGCAAATAATGTAGCCATAATTAAAATAAATATAACGTTTTTTTTCATATAGTTTTTTCCTCCTGAAAAACTTTTGCTTCTTATCCGAAGGGTAAACATTTAATGACGAGAAGTCAAATAAAATTTGACTTTATTAGTAATAGTTACTATATTTATGTAAGGAGAAAAATCATGAAACATATATTAACAGTACTATACTCATTATTATTTATAGCTTTTACAGGCTGTACTACAATAACCGTAACCGAAGAATTCTTTCTCAAACCGGAAACCCCAATTTCCTCTATAAGAGATTATCTGGCTCCCGGCTATTCAATAGACGAACAATACATAAAGACCTCAGATAATGAAAAAATATTCTCCGTATTTCTTTTCCATCCTGAAGCGAAAACAACAGTCATCTATTTTGGGGGTAACGGTTTTAAGATAAATAGGAAAGGGGCAGAAGTCGCAAAACACCTCGCTAAACAAAAAATAAATATTCTCCTGACAGATTACAGGGGCTTTGGGAATAGTACGGGAACCCCGACAATAAAGAAGTTATACGAAGATTCCCTTGAGATTTATGAATATGTAAAATCCATGAAGAAGACCCATAATACGAATCTTGTAATTTACGGATTTTCTATGGGATCATTCCCTGCAACCTATGCCGCCTCAAAGAAATCTCCCGGCGGGCTCATCCTTGAGGCCGGAGCAACATCCGCAAAAGCCTGGGTCAAGGAAAGTATTCCGTGGATTATCAGGCTCTTCATCCGATTCAAATATGATGAAGCTATAGCAAAAGTCAACAACCTGGAAATCATTGAGAATGTCAGGGTTCCTGTATTGTTCGCAGTGGGAAAAGACGATGACGTCCTTCCCCCGAAATTATCAAAAAAACTCTATAAAGCGGCGGGGACGGATGATTCCTTGAAGGAATTCCATATACTCAAAGGGCTCGAACACGGCGGACTCATCAAAACAGATCAATATAAAGAAATTCTGGCCGGTTTTCTCAAGAAAATCGAGTCGGGCAGTTAGGGTGATGGGATTTCCGGGAACTCCCGAAATATCCTGCAGCAGGGATACAGGATGACTTTCCATAAGATATCCTGTATCATGGGCTTTGATCGGTTAGCCATATAGGGGACCATTACAGCATGGAAGAACTGATCAAATAAACTTCTCTATCGGATTCTATATATGGATTTCTATTCAAAAATTGCCGCATACTACGATCTCATTTTTCCAGTAGACCCTTCACAGAGAAAATTTATTATTTCTATCATAGAAAAACACCCTCATCTGGATACTCTTCTGGATATTGGATGCGGTACAGGTTCTCTTGCCGTCTCCCTGTCAGAAAATTTCCGCACAATAACCGGAATAGATATTAATCCAAAAATGATCTCGGTAGCAAAACGAAAAACTGTAAAAAAAATCCCAAATGTAAAGTTTATCAAAGGGGACATGCTCAAGATAAAAAACCATGTTCATTCCAATAAATTCGGTATAATCTCTTCCTCTGGAAATACCATTTCCCATCTAAAGGATCCCAAACAAATAGAAAAAATTTTACTGCTGACAAGAAAAATCCTAAAACCCGGAGGGATATTTATCTTTCAAATAATAAACTACGATTATCTGGCAAAAAAAAAGATCGAAACCCTCCCCCTCATTGAAAACGAATTTTTAATTTTTAAACGCTATTACAAAACAACAGGCAGCATAATAAATTTTCACTCAGATTTAAGACTAAAAAAAACAAATACAGCCATAAAAAATAGAATAAACCTTTATCCCGTAACCCCGAATGAAATAAAAAAAATTCTTATAAAAACCGGTTATAAAGATATTGAACTATACGGGGGTTATAAAAAAACCGATCCTGTTTCAGAAAGTTTATCCCTTACAGGAAAAGCCCGTTAAAACCGGAAAAGCAAAAGATCCAGAAGAAAGCCGCACCCTCACTCTTCACGGGTAAAATAATTTATATTGAGACATCTCCCGTTATATGGTATTATCAGTTTTATGAAAGAAATCTGGGCAAAATGTCCAAAAAATAAAGAAGTTATTCTTATTGAAAAAAAGATACTAATATTTCTTAAAAAGTTTCATCTTGAAAATAAAATTTCAATTGATGAGATTGAAACCTGGATATATAATTCAAAAATAAGTAACGAAAAAAAAATATTTGATCCGATTCTACAAAGTATCAAAGGGGGAAGGCTCTCCGACTTTATGGAATTTAATGATCTCTTCTGGAATAAACTATTCCCGCTTGTCCCCCAGAGGGTTTTGAATGGGCTTTCTCCTGTTAAATACGCATTATACCTTAAAAAATTGAAGGACATGGAGAATTAAATGCAGAGTGATGGTATCCACCTGACAGAATCAATCCGGGCGAATATTAATCAATTCATAATTACAGGTTCCCATCCCTATCCTTTCGCCATGCTCAAACTGAACAGTTGTCTGAAGTTCAGGCCACATCACCTTAAAAATATCCTCACCATAAACTTTTTTGCCCATATCATATGAAGCTTTGTCAACCGCAACAGGATCTTTTGAAAGAAAGATACCAATGTTCTCATAAATTACCGGGTTCTCTTCTCCCCAGCAATCACATTGCTTTGTAACGTCAATAAAATAATTTATAAATCCAACACGTCCCGGATGATTTATTATCGATCCAAATGCGTATTCCGCCATTTTTTCATGAAAAGCCCTGTCGCTTCCAATCCACTCAAAAGACATTGCTTCATTCTTGCATGCCGTAAAGCATTCCCCGCATCCAATACATACTTCCTTATCAACGATAATTCTATCAGCGTTTTTCCGGAGAGCCCCTGCAGGGCAATATTTTATACACAATCCGCACATATTGCATTTGTGAATTTTTATCTCGGGTTTATAATCAGAATGCTGTGTAAGTTTTCCTGCCCTGCTTGCAAAACCCATTCCCAGATTTTTTATGGCTCCCCCCATCCCGGACATCATATGCCCCTTTACATGTGATAAAACTATTATAGAGTCGAAAAAAGGTATATCCGAGGCAAGACTGACCTCTTTAAAATGGACACCGGGAATAGCAACAGGAGTCTGATTCTGGCCATTCATTCCATCCATAATAACAACAGGAGCCCCTGTTTTTTCTATGGAAAAACCATGATCATAAGCAAGCATTAAATGATGATAGGAATCTGAACGATCACCGACATACAGTGTATTTGTTTCAACCAGAACGGGAAAACCCTTCTCTTTTTTTATCATGCTGATTACTTTTTTCGCTATTGGGGGGGATAAAAAAGTTTTGTTTCCCCTTTCACCAAAATGCTGTTTTATTGCCGTAAATTTGTTCTCTCCGGTTATTGACAAAAGATCTGATTTTTCGATTAGGAGTTCTGTCTTTTCCGCAATTGAATCACTATCTTCATCGGCTTTGACTCCAATAAAAAAAACCTTTGCGGGTTCTTCTACCCTATAATCATTTACTTTACCGTTCATCTATGCTCCTCCGCAGATAAATAGTATAAAGGCATTTCCAGGTAAGTCAATACCGGCCATTCTTCAATGAATGAATGAATGAATGAATGAATGAATAAATGAATAAACAATAGAATCAATTGAGATGGAAATTAATCATCAATCTGTAAAGCCCTGTATACAGTCATTTTCAGCCTCTCCATCAACACCGGCTTTAGAAGATAATCAAATATGTTACCCCCAATATCCGCATCCCCCCTGTCCAGTCCCGATATAACAATCACCGGGACATCCGGGACAAGATGCTTGATATGGTTCAACAAATCCCGGCCGCTCATCTCCGGCATGGTCAAATCGAGAAGAACCAACGAAATATCATTTCCTTTTAAAACAGAAATAGCCTCTTTGCTGCTTTCACAAAGAATGAGATTCGAGATCCCGTAGAAAAAAAGCATACGCTTGTAGACCTGCAGGGTATCGGCTTCATCATCGACCAGCAATATAGGATTTTTTGGAAACAATTTACTCATAGACCCTTTTCCCAAATGGTAACGACAGGAGACAGGGGAGTCAATTACTTTTTCGTATTACCCCTTTATTTGTTGACCGGACAAAATATTTATATTATTTTGTACTACCAGAGGGAATTATGCCGTTTCTAAAAAACACTCTACTGCTTCTATTGATTCTCATGCTACCGGTTATTAGCTGCGAAAAAAACAGGAAAGAGAAAAAAAACAGGGCAGTAAAAGCATTTGTCAGTGTAGAACCCCAGTCTTTCTTTTTGAAGATAATAGGCGGGGACAGGGTGGACGTGAATGTGCTCGTTAAACCTGGCCGAAGTCCTGCCACGTATGAACCAACACCATCACAAATAGCTTCTCTTTCAGAATCGGACGTCTTTTTTACCATTGGAGTTCCCTTTGAAAATGCTTTTATCCCCAAAATAAAATCTATGCTCAGCGGTCTATTAATTGCGGACACCAGAGAGGGGATACCCCTTAGAAAAATTGGGAACACTAACGATCCTCACATCTGGCTGAATCCGATTCTGGCAATAAAACAGGGGGAAAACATGCTCTCCGTTTTACTGAAACTTGACCCCACAGGGGCAAGCTTATACAGAAAAAACTTCAGGCAATTTAAAAAGGCAATGAGCGATGTAAACCTTGAATTGATTGAAACCCTGGAACCGATCAAGGGTTTTGATGTCTTTGTTTTCCATCCGGCCTTCGGCTATTTTATGGATGCCTACGGCCTGAGACAGATCCCGCTTGAAATCGAAGGGAAAGAACCCGGAACCAGACAAATTATTGAGTACATAGAGAAGGCAAAAGAACTTAATATTAAAGTAATCTTTGTACAACCGGAATTTTCTTCAAAAAATGCCGGGATAATCGCAAGAGAAATAAACGCCGTAGTTGTACCTATAAATCCCCTTGCAGGAGATTACATCAAAAATTTAAGAGATATGGCTCGCAGCATCCTGGCTGGAAGTAAATGAAGTTTTCCCCTATCCGAAAATCGAAAATTCCCGCCCCTCCCCGGCAGCAGGTTCCATTGATAGAATTCAGAAATGTAAGTTTTTCCTATCAAAACGAAATAGTTCTGGAAAATATAGATTTCAGGATCACCAAAAAGGAAATAATAAGCATAGTCGGCTCTAACGGCGGGGGAAAAACAACCCTGCTAAAACTTGCACTTGGATTGCTTTCTCCTACAAGGGGAAGTATAACCATCTCCGGCATGCCCCCGGGGAAGGGCGGGAAATTCCCCGGCTATGTTCCCCAGCATATCAACTACGACAAAAAATTTCCTTCTTCTGTCATGGAAGTAGTTTTGTCAGGAAGACTGGGGAATAATTTCTTCGGACATTATACTCAGGAAGACCATGCAGAAGCTGAGAATGTACTGGGAAAAGCCAATCTCTTACATCTGAGGAAACGCTCATTTTCGAATCTCTCAGGCGGAGAACGCCAGAGGGTTCTCATTGCAAGAGGCCTATGCGGACATGCCGAAATCTTCTTCCTCGACGAACCCACAGCCAGTATTGACAGAAATTCAGAAAAAGATTTGTTTGACCTGTTAAAGGAAGTAAGTAAAAACGCGGCGGTAATAATCGTATCACATGATCTTGGGGTTGTCTCATCGCTGTCTGAGAAAACATTATGCGTTAATCGAAATGTCATAATCCATCCCACCTCCGAACTAAAAGGTGAGAACATATCCGCTTTATACGGAATGGATATCGCACTGGTGAATCATAAGCACTCACTGGAAGAAGGAGGAAGGCCTTGAATGATTTTTTTGCAGCCATCTCTCATAGTTTCTATCGCTATGTACTGGCTGGAAGCGTTTTATCTTCACTTTCCTGCGGGATAATTGGAAGCTACATAACTGTTAAAAAAATAAGCTACATTGCCGGTGCCATTTCCCATTCTGTTATGGCAGGCATGGGCGCGGCTGTTTTTCTTTACAGTAGAACCGGTCTTGATTTCTTTACACCGATAAACGGAGCCTTCTTCTCGGCAATCCTCGCCGCCATAATAATCGGACTTGTCACAATACACGGGGGGCAGAGAATGGATACCGTTTTAAGTGCGATATGGTCCCTGGGCATGGCTTCAGGAATTCTGTTCCTATATTTTTCCCCCGGGTTTCAAAAAAACATTGTCAGTTTTCTATTTGGAAATATTTTAATGATAGATATTGCCGATCTCTATATAATATTCATCCTTGACTTCGTTATAGTCCTCTTTGTAATTTTGTTCTACAACAAAATCTTCGCAATAACCTTTGACGAAGACTTCGCCAGAACCAGAGGAATAAGGGTCGGGATATTTCAATTTATCCTGCTCATGTTTATCGCAATCACAATAGTTGCCCTTACACGGATTGTCGGAATTGTTATGGTAATAGCCCTTTTGACCCTTCCTTCTGCAATTGCAGGCCTATTTTCAAAAAGCCTGAAAAAAATGATGGTTATCTCAACTCTATTGAATATCTTTTTCATTATTGCGGGACTTATTATAAGCTTTTCTCCCGATTTACCACCGGGATCTGTTATAATCATTCTCGCTGGAATAACCTATTTTGTCGCATTGATACTAAAAAACATCATTGTCAAACTCTACAGGAAAACTATCTAAAAAATGCTTTTATCCTGCAGGAATAAAAGGATATCACCAAAAAAAATTTAAAATATGCTCAATTTGATTCCCAAATGGAGAATTGAGGAAGAAGCTTACTCCATATTGACTACATTCAGATTAATATGTATATTCATTCAAAATAAAATGAAATTGCTGCGAGAGTGGTGGAATTGGCAGACACGCTAGACTTAGGATCTAGTGCCTTCGGTGTGAGGGTTCAAATCCCTCCTCTCGCAATTCCTGTCGCAGTAGTTGATGTTCAGATCTTTTTTTGCTACAATGCGTACGGGTTGAAATGCGGGAGTAGCTCAGTGGTAGAGCTCCACCTTGCCAAGGTGGATGTCGAGAGTTCAAATCTCTTCTCCCGCTTTTTCGATAAGCGGCGGTTCTGTTGCAGCAGAACCGCTGTTTTGTTGTGTGGTGTCTTTATGAAAGAATTTTTTATTGGAAATTATTTTTTAGATAAATGTTTGGTTTTAATTTATTTTGAACCCGGCAGAATAAAGTTCCTGGAGTCGGGCTTCTGCCTTAATCTCCACCGATTAAGGGGTAGGTAATTATGATTATTGACAGTAAAGTTGATCAACTTGAAAATTCGTCAGTCAAGCTTACAATAACCATTGGAAAAGCAACTCTTAAGAAAGAATACGAGGATCTTGTTGGAAAATATCTAAAAACCGCTCAGATGAAGGGGTTTAGAAAGGGGAAAATTCCAAGAAGTATTTTTGAAAAAAAATACAGTGCTACCCTGAAAAACGAGGCAGGAATGGATTTGCTTGAGAAGGGACTGAAAACAGCCTTCGAAACAATCGAAAAAAAACCCCTGCCGTACTCGCGTCCGGTACTGCAGGATGGAGACGGGCTTGATTTTGATATTGAAAAAGATATCACTTTCTCTGTGGTCTACGACGTATACCCGGAAGTGGATCCAGGAAATTATAAAGGAATCGAAATAGAAGTACCCGATGTTGCCATAAATAAGAAGGATGAAGAAAGAGAGATGGAAATCCTCCGGGAACAGAATTCTGTTGTTATAAACAAAGAAGAGAGCGCAGCTGAAAAAAAAGACATCGTAACCATAAACTACATAGAACTCGATGAAAATGAAAAAGAGAAACAAAACACAAAGAGAGAGGATTTTGTTTTTACAATAGGGACGGGATACAATATCTACAAAATAGATGATGATATCATCGGAATGAAGAAAGACGAAGAAAAAGTAATCGAAAAGGATTTTCCCGAAGATTTCGAAAATAAGGATCTGGCGGGTAAAAAAATCAAGCTAAAAGTAAAAATAACAGCCGTGAAAGAAAAGCAATTACCTGAAATGGATGATGAACTGGCTCAGGATATAAGCGATAAATATAAAACAATCGGCGATCTAAAAAATGATATCAGAAACAAACTAGAAGAAAGCCTGGAACTGAAGTTAAGAGAAATGAATGTTAACAATATCCTGGGTCAATTGATTGAAAAATCAAAAATAGACATCCCTGAATCAATGATCAGGGTCGAATCACAATCAAACTGGGATTCTTTTGTAAGGCAGTTTAAGGGTAATGAAGAACAGGCTTTGCAGTTCTTGAAAATGCAGAAAAAAACAAAAGACGCACTCTTTGCGGAATGGCGTCCCGGGGTAATTAAAAAATCAAAATCCAGCCTGATCGTTAATAAAATAATTGAAAAGGAAAAAATCGAAGCTGCCGACAATGATATTGAGGAGCATATCAAAAAAGAAGCAGAGAGAAGCGGCATGAAATCCGAAGATATCAGAAAACAGATAGAAAAAAACAGATACATGGAGTATATAAAATTTGATATAAGAAACAATAAGGTATATGACCTTCTCCTCAAGAACGCTTCTCTTAAAAAGGGTAAAAAAATGAATTTTCTGGACTTGTTGAAAAAAAATCAGTAATCTACTACATATATAAGGGAAAACAATGATCGAAAAGAGTGCTTTTAATCCATTAATCTACGAAGATACTGGCAACAGAGAAAAGCAATATGATATCTTCTCCCGCCTCTTGAAGGATAGGATTATATTCCTTGACGGCGAGATTAATGACATCACAGCAGATCTCATAGTCGCACAGTTGTTATATCTGGAGTCCCAGGACACCGAAAGAGATATAAGCATGTACATCAATTCGCCGGGAGGCTCTGTTACAGCCGGACTCGCCATCTACGATACAATCCAGTTTATAAAACCCGATGTAATGACGATATGCATAGGCCAGGCTGCATCCATGGCAGCAGTCCTTCTAACCTGCGGCACTAAAGGGAAAAGATATTCACTGCCATCTTCACGTATCTTGATACACCAGTCGTGGGGAGGAGCACAGGGGCAGGCCAGGGATATAGGAATCCAGGCAAAGGAAATAGTCAGACTTAAAAAGATGACTATAAAGCATATATCACATCATACGGGAAAAGACAAAAAAACTGTTGCGAAGGATATGGAAAGGGATTTCTATATGACCCCCGAAGAAAGCATGAAATATGGTCTCATCGATGAGGTAATGGTGAGGAGGAATGATGCCGAGAAATAGAACCGAAGAAATGAAGGTCTGTTCTTTCTGCGGAAAAAGTTCAGAGATAGCAAGAAGGCTGATTGCAGGACCGGGCGTCTTTATCTGCGATGAATGTATTATTGTATGCAAAAAAATCATTGAAGAAGAAGACGAAACTACCGCCTCGCACTTTGTTGAGGAAGTTCCGACCCCAATGGATATAAAGGAATACATGGATCAATATGTTGTGGGGCAGGATCATGCAAAAAAGGTTCTCTCTGTTGCCGTCTACAACCATTACAAGCGTATTTCCCATAAAGACAAGATCGAAGACAGCATCGAACTCGAAAAAGCCAATGTCCTTTTAATCGGCTCCACAGGATCGGGAAAAACACTTCTGGCAAAAACTCTTGCAAAAAAATTGAAGGTTCCTTTTTCAATAGCCGATGCTACGACCCTTACCGAAGCCGGATATGTGGGGGAAGATGTTGAGAACATACTGCTCAAATTAATACAAAATGCAGGGAATAATATAGCCGCCGCCGAAAGGGGGATAATATATATTGATGAAATTGACAAGATTGGAAGAAAGGGCGAAAACGTCTCAATAACAAGAGATGTCTCGGGAGAGGGAGTACAGCAGGCTCTTTTAAAGATTATAGAAGGAACTGTAGCTTCAGTTCCCCCTCAAGGGGGGCGGAAGCATCCAAACCAGGAAATGCTTCAAATAAACACCAAAAACATCCTGTTTATATGCGGGGGAGCCTTTGTTGGTCTTGATAAAATAATTGATACCCGGATTTCCCAGCATCCAATGGGTTTTGGGGCAGATGTGAAGGTACTGAAAGAAAAAAACGTAGAGGAGCTTTTTTCAAATTTGCACCCGGATGATCTGATAAAATTTGGTTTAATACCTGAATTTATTGGACGCATGCCGATAAATGTCACCCTAAACGAACTTACTAAAGACGATCTAAAAAAAATACTGACGGAGCCCAGGAATTCAATAATAAAGCAGTATAAAGCAGCATTAAAGATCGACAGTGTTAATCTAATATTTAAAAAAGGTGCCGTAGACGCAATTGCCCAGCGTGCGATTGATATGAAAACCGGAGCCAGGGGTTTAAGAACAATTGTAGAATCGTTCATGGTTGATATTATGTATGATCTCCCATCCATGGAGGGAAAAAAACAGGTCGTTATAACAAGAAATGTAGTTGAGAAATTAGAAAAACCAGAGATTACCTTAATCCAAAAATCGGCATGATATTTACCGGCCTTGAAAATCTAAAGAAAAAGGAACTGCCTTTTGTGCCCCTTAAGGGCGTTGTTATTTTCCCCCATATGATTTTTCCTTTTTTTACAGACAAAAAGGAATCGATCTCTGCAATCGATAAAGCCATGAAGCAGGATAGGACCCTGCTCGCAGCATGCCAGAAAAATCCTGTCAATAACCCCGCAGAAAGCGATTTATATCACACTGGAACAATATGCAGAATACTGCAAACACTGAAACTTCCTGACGGATCGTTAAGAATCCTGATCCAGGGTAAGCTCAGGGCAAAAATCACTTCATTTTCATATAGAAAATCATATTCTTCAGTATTTTTCAGAATAATCAAGGATGATAAAAAAATTACAAAACCCATTTCAACCCTGATGAAAACGGTAATCTTATCCTTCAAGAATTATATAAAATTCCATAAACGTATTACACCGGAAGCAATCGATGCAATAGAAAAAGCAGGATATCCTGATAAACTTATAGATCTTATTGCCGCTCAGATGGTATTAAAGATTCCTGCAAAAATAAAAATTCTGGAAGAAGAAAAAACTGCGGAAAGGCTTGAAAACTTTGCCGTACTTCTTGAATCTGAAAATGAGGTTTTCAATATTCAACAACAAATCCAATCCAGGGTCAGGCGTAGGATTCAGAAGAAACAGAAAGAGCATTTTTTAAATGAACAATTAAAAGAGATTAATAAAGAATTGGGGAATTCTATAGAGGATTCAACAGGCATTGGTGAACTGGAGACCCGACTGGAGACCAAAAAACTCCCGGAAATGGTAAAGAACAGAGTTTCCAGAGAGCTAAAGCGTTTAAAAAAGCTTCAGGCATTTTCCCCCGAATCAGGAATAATAAGAACATACCTTGAATGGATAGCAGACCTCCCATGGGAAAAGCAAAGTATGGAAAACATAAACATAAAAAAGGCTGCAAAGATTCTTGATAATGACCATTATAACATGAAAAAAGCAAAAGAGAGGATCCTCGATTTTATAGCTGTCAGACAGCTTCAAAAAGAAGCAAAAGGTCCCATTCTTTGTTTCATAGGTCCTCCGGGAACCGGAAAAACCTCCCTTGGCAGGTCTGTAGCACGAGCCCTGGGGCGGGAATTCGTGAGAGTCTCCCTGGGCGGAATCAGGGATGAAGCGGAAATACGGGGTCACAGAAAAACATATGTAGGGGCACTCCCCGGAAAAATTATCCAGTCAATCAAGAAGGTCAACAGTATCAATCCAGTTTTCCTTCTTGATGAAATTGATAAAATGAATTCGGATTTCAGGGGGGATCCCGCCTCGGCTCTTCTTGAAGTCCTGGATCCGGAACAGAATAATTCTTTTTCGGATCATTACCTTGAGGTTCAATACGACCTTTCAAATGTCATGTTCATTGCCACGGGCAATTCCATTCATAATATTCCGTATCCATTGCTGGACAGAATGGAGATTATTGAAATCCCGGGCTATACGGAATTTGAAAAATACCGTATAGCCTCTGAATTTATTATTCCAAAACAGCTGAAGGAAAACGGTCTTGAATGGGCCGAAATCCGTTTCCAGAAGCAAGCTGTCATTGATATTATACGAAACTATACAATGGAGTCCGGAGTCAGAAATCTTGAAAGAGAAATCGCCCATATAAGCCGTAAAATCGCCCGTGAAATTGTCCAGGGAGGCAAAATTGACAGGGGAACACCCCTGAAAATAGCAATAACCCCCAGGAATATCCATAAATACCTCGGAAAGAAAAAATTTACGGATAATCTGGTTTCAAAAGAATTAAAACCCGGAATGGCATACGGTCTGGCGTGGACAGAACGTGGGGGAACCCTTCTCCCGGTAGAAGTTGTTATTTTTGAGGGAACAGGCGAACTAATCCTTACAGGAAATCTGGGTGACGTTATGAAAGAAAGTGCCAGAACCGCATTGTCTTTTTTAAGAGCCAATCAGAAAAAACTGGATCTTAAAGTCGATTTTTATAAAAACAAGGATATTCATATCCACGTACCGGAAGGAGGGATTCCAAAAGACGGGCCCTCTGCCGGGATTACTCTGACAACGGCTCTTTTATCTGCATTCAGGAATAAACCTGTCAGAAAAGGTATTTCGATGACTGGAGAAATAACACTTACAGGACGTATACTTCAAGTCGGCGGAACCAAAGAAAAGATTCTGGCCGCTCATAGAAATAAAATGACAACAGTTCTTATGCCGGAACAGAATAAAAAAGACATAAAGGAACTACCTGAAGAAGTACTGTCTTCCATAGAATTCCTGTTTTTCAATTCCTCTTTAAAAGCCCTGAAATCTATTTTCCAGTAGCTGTCCCGAAAACTTTCTGCTGAAACGGAACCGACCGCATAGTAGGGCTTTCTTGATTTCAGGAAGGTAATATGATAACATTCACACCAGAGGGGTTTTTATAAGTGAGCAAGATGATAACTCGAAGAAAAAACATGAGGATAAGTCTGGATATCGAGGCTCATTATAAATATGGGGGTGAATGGCAAAAATGCCAGCTCTTCGACCTGAGTATCGAAGGAGCCGGGCTGAGAGTCCACCAGTCATTTGTGAGGGGAGATAACATCATACTGCGGCTTATTCATAACAAGGAAGAAATAATCCTGAACACAACCATCCTCAACACCTATGGAACAAGGATCGGGATTAAGTTCAACGAGATTACAGACAGCCACCAGAACTTTATTAACAAAATGATGTCCACACTCAGAAAGTACTAACCAGAAACAACATAAAAGATCCCGCAATCTGCAGAACAAAAAACAAACCCTTTAGAATAGATAGTGGCGAAGGGACTTGAACCCCTGACCTAACGGATATGAGCCGTTTGCTCTACCAGCTGAGCTACACCACCAAAACGCATCCCGAAGAAATATACCAATTGCCCTGGTAAGTGTCAATATCTGCTGATATCAGGATAAAGATTCATGGATATAGTACGTATAGATTTTTGACAGAAAATAACCCCGGGCATAA
>CAZEKV010000027.1:0-18771 GCA_964512945.1 uncultured Spirochaetales bacterium
TCGGTTTATCTCAAACAAATTTCCCGTTATCCGCTTCTTCAGAAAGTCGAAGAACTGGATATCGGAAAAAGAATGAAGGATATAAAGCAAAAGCTGCGAACGCTGGATGAGGGTTTCAAAAATAATGAAATTGAGAAAGCCCAATATCTATCGAAAACAAAAAGATTAAAAAGCGATCTGGAAAAAAACAAAAACAAAATGATAACTTCCAATCTCAGGCTCGTTGTCTCGATAGCAAAAAAATTCCAGCATAGGGGATTAAAACTCCTGGATCTAATCGATGAGGGTAACATAGGATTAATCGAGGCGGTAGATCGCTTTGACTGTACAAAAGGCTGCAAGTTTTCTACTTACGGCACCTGGTGGATTCAGCAGTCCATAATCAAATCACTGGCTGATAAAGGAAGAATTATCAGGATTCCCATACATGTTCAAAACGTTATGCGAAAGTGTTTTTCAGTATCAAAACACCTCACACAGAGACTCGGCAGAAATCCCAATAATGACGAAGTTGCGGAGTATCTAAACATTCCCGAGAAAAAAGTAGAACATATCATGTGCTTATCGAAAGAAACAGCATCCCTGGACACAACGGTTGACGAAGAAAATCTCACAAGCCTCTCGGATCTGATTTTCAATGATAAATACATCGAACCATTTGAAGAGGTTTTTGATACAACCCTTCACGAAATACTGAAAAACACCCTGAAGAACCTGACCATAAGAGAAAAAGATATTATTCAGCTGCGTTTTGGGATATGCGGAGAAGGTCCTCTAACCCTTGAAGATATTGGACAGAAAATGGGGATAACACGGGAAAGAGTCAGACAAATTCAGAATAAAGCAATTGCCAAATTGAGAAATTTCAAGGTTATTGAAGAACTTAAGGAGCTGGTTTGATTCGGTAAAAATATTTAGCCTATGACAAAACTTCTTGTTTGCAGTCGGTCGGAAGCGGAATGTAAGAGTTTATCTCTAATTCTGAAGGATTTTTTCGAGGTATTTGTAAGCGGAGATTATGCCGACTGCCTGGAAAAAATCAGGCAGCAAGCCATCCGGGTTCTGATCGTAGATATAGGAAAGCCCGATTTTGAAACCGGGCTTTCCTTTATAAAGCAAGTTTCGTCAAAAAATAGAAAAATTTCACTAATAGCCTTGATCAATGATAGTAAGGAAAGGACAATTGACAGACTAAAAAAGACTGATATTGATGTTTGGATACTGAAACCATATAGTGCGGATAAAGTAATCGGTGTATTAAAAAAATCCATAATTCCTTGACAATTCTCTCTATTTTAAGTAGCCTCTCCTCTTAATGAGTGATTTATCAACCCGAACCAGGGAAGAAATTAATTCCCTTATTTCGAATATTGAATCCGTTATCTACATAGATAGAAGAAAACTTGAATACATTGTAGCCTCTAAAATAGCCGGAGGGCATGTCATCCTTGCAGATTCCCATGGCGTTGGAAAAACCTCCCTTGCCAGGGCTCTGGCGGATTCTATCGAATGGGACAATATGGAGGCAAATACCTCCCGCCTGGATCCTTTTAACAGAATTCAATGCACGGTAGATCTACTGCCCCAGGATATCATCGGTTTTACCAGACTGTCAGGATCATCGAGTGAACTATCCTTTAACCCGGGGCCTATTTTCGCCCATTTTATCCTCTGCGATGAAATAAACCTTCTTACCCCGAAGACCCAGGGGAGCTTTTTTCAGGCAATGGAAGAACAAAAAGTAACAATTGAAGGAAAAACATATTCTCTGCCCTCTCCATTTTTTATTATAGCAACAATGAATCTTAAAGGAGCACATCTTTTCCCCCTTCCCGCTCCCCAGTTAGACCGCTTTATGATTCAAATTTCCCTTGGATTTCCCGATGAAAAAGATGAATCGGAAATAGTGATGAAGCACGGCCTGACAAATTCATGGGAAAATTTCAAACCCGTAATAAAATACACAACATTAATGAAGTGGCAGTCCCTTGTTGATAAACTGCCAATCCATAAGGATGTTGTAAAATACATTGTCGCATGCGTAAGAGCGACCAGACAGCACCCCGACATACTCCAGGGTGCGAGTCCCAGGAGTGGAATAAAAATATCCAGGCTTGTAAGAGCCCTGGCTGTTGTCAGGGGAATTGACTATGTTTCTGTCGATCTTGTAAAGGAAATCTTTTACAACGCCATCGCGCACCGCTTAACCCTCCATGATCCTGAGCAGTCAAAAAAGAAAACTATTGAATCAATGTTAAAAACCGTTCCCGTGGATTATAAGTGAGTGACAGTCATTTTATAAAAATCGTAAAAAAAATCAATCTTTTTTATCCATTTACTTTAATCGGCTCTTCCCTGTTTGTCGCTGCTTTTATAATCCTTGGCATATCATTTACAACTAGAAATACATATGGTTTTCTACTTTCTGCTTTCAGTATAATTTTTTTGTCGCTTCTCGCACTTGTCGCAAAATTACAGGAAATAAAATTCAGCACATACGAACTTATATGGGATTCTTCAAGTTCAATCTATTCTAAACAGATAAATAGCGATCAGAAACTGATACTAAACAACATAAAACCATTTTTATTCTACAGAATTCATTTTGTTCTGGCAGGCAGATTACAGGTCGATAGAGAATGCCACATAAATGTATTCTATGAGTTTTCATCATCAAAAAATAAGGAAATCCCTTTAACCATGTATTTTCCCTTCTGCGGAGTCTTTTTTGCAAAAGGAAGCTTCAAAATCCAGGATGTTTTCGGGCTTACAAAGGCAACCTTTAAATCATATCTACATAGATCCATTAATATTCTCCCTGGCATTCTCCCTGACAAAGTTTTTACCCTTCCGACTCCTGCGGGAGGCTCTGAAAATAAAAATCGATTTAAGCAGTCAGATCTTGAGCGCTACTACACAAGGGATTATATTTCAGGAGACCGCTTGAGGGACATAAACTGGAAAGCCTCAAATCGATATTCTCAGCTGTTTACAAGAATCTCTCCAACAGATCAGAATAAAACAAAATTAATTACTATTCTTTTCAGACCCTTTAAAAAGCAGAAAAAAACCTCGATAGAAACACTCGTTCATCTCGACTATATTAAAAGCTGGCTTTATACATTCCTTTTGAAAATCAAAGATGCTCATCCTGAATATATTTTTAAGATTCATTGCCCCTCCAATGTTTTTGACCTGAAGACAAACGAAGACATAATACAATTTGCAAACTACCTCTGCCCCCTGCCCTACTCACCTGACAGTAAAATCCCCGGGGATCTTCAGGAAGTTGAAACCATATACGTATTCTCAACAGACTTCGATGATTATAGAGAACTGTCTTCCGAATACAACAATAGAAAGATTATTTTATTCAAAACCTCTCTGGAAGACATAAACCATGGATCCAGTGTGAGGATTAATCTATTCTCAAAGGAATGGGCGGGGCTTATACCCGGTTCATGGATTTTCAGACGAACCAGGGAAATTAAAAACTATATTCAAAAAGGGGCTTATGAAAAGATTTATGAAGACACTTTACAAATTCGTTTTTTTAAAACACAATCAATAGATCAGAAAA
Source organism: uncultured Spirochaetales bacterium (assembly GCA_964512945.1). Taxonomy (GTDB): domain Bacteria; phylum Spirochaetota; class Spirochaetia; order CAZEKV01; family CAZEKV01; genus CAZEKV01. The sequence goes on from CAZEKV010000027.1 coordinate 3,581, forward strand.
GCGGAAATAAAATTTCATGATATTTTTATTTTTTTCACGGATAAGCATATATCTTCTTACAGTCTTACTGCCCCTCTTTCATCCCGGAATAATGGTCTCCTACGACAGAATCGGCATTGTTCTATGGTTCATAGTAATACCGGGAGAAATGATTATAGCATATTTTCTTTCACCCCCCAGACTGAAATTTAATCACTGGATATTAAGTGCCCTTGCTCTCATTGCAGCAGGGGTTCTATACTCCTGTTTTATAATGTCCGGGCTAACGGTAGAGGCTCTCCAGATTCTACTCTTTGGATCAATATCCTTTTTGCTCACCATTAGTGTTCAAAAATGCAGATGGAAAATCCTATCCATATTTGAACTTTTTTTTATTGGAATGATTTACTATAAGCTCTTGAATTTCTCCAGATCTTCCGAAGCCATTGCCATGGAACACGCATGGCTAACCAGAACTATCCTTGTACTTTGCATTCTTATTTTTTTATTCCACTGTTTTATTCTATACAGATTTTCCTTCTACAACAAACATGACAGGAAAAGAAGCAAACTGGAAATATTTATATTTTTTCCATTGACAATTCTCTCTATGCTGTTGATAACCCTCCTTCTTCCCCCTGATTTTATATCCCATTCGATGGTTTTTAACGACCTGTATGAGCCGATTAAAAAAGGAAAGGCCCTTACCGAGGAGAGGGAAGAAGGTCCCGGGTTGTCAAGCCTTCCGACTGATCAATGGGATAGAAGGTATAGAAAACCGGAAAACGGGAAACAGTATGCGGTAATGATTATCGCAAGTAAGCACGACCCTGTTTATGCGGCGGGTACTTACCTGACAATCTATAATGAAAAATCCGGATTTTCCCCGCAGCCGGATGAAGCCTTAAACGTCCTGCATACCGAACACCTCCTGGATACCTGGAGAAATAAAAAAATAAATACTGATAGAATGCGGCGGTTTTATGACATTAGTTTCTTTTCGACCCTCCCGACAAAGGTTATGCCATACTATCCGGTAAAAATCGAACCAACCATTTTGTCCAGACAATATTATCCATTCAGCTATAGATATAACTCCGGTTCTAAAATAAGCATCGCATCGAATAAAATGCTTGAGGACTCGGGGGATATCAGCGCTGCAGAAAAAGAAGAATTGGCCGCTTTTCTGGAAATACCATTATCCCGGGAAAATAAAATCAAATATACAGCATATCTGAATAAGCTTAAATTGTACAACAAATCAATTTACGAGAAGGTTATTTTGCTGTTAGATAACTTTGAAACCTATAGATACAAGATTGGAACCAGTGAAGATATGGGAATTGATAAAATCTCCGACTTTCTTTTTACAAGCAAAGTTGGAGACTGTTCGGAATTCTCAAACTCATTCGTTATTCTATCAAGATTGGCAGGGGTACCTTCAAGACTTGTTCTCGGCTACGTTGCTTCGAAAGAGCTTCAAACAAATGACCATAAAAAAGGTCTGTGGTATCTTAGAGAATCAATAAAACCAATAAAAGAATTTCCGCTGGAGGATCTATATCTGGTAACAACAGCCCACAGGCATTCGTGGGCTCAAGTTTACTTTCCTGAATACGGATGGATAGATATTGAAACAACAGCAACATCCATCCCCCCTTTCGCTGAATTTGATCCAAATAAAATGGGAATTGTGATACCTGAAATTACGATGATAGATCAGACAAAAAAGAGAAGTTTCTATTTCCCATGGAGATTAATGATCATATTTATTCTTCTGCTATCCTCCTCGGCTCTGATTTTTCTCTATTCCTTTAAGACCATAAAAATCATCTACCTTAGTTATGCGTCAAAAAGCCATTCACTAAAGGGATTAAAAGCTTTATTCAGAATACTGCAGATAAGGCTGACGCATCGGGGATATCCCCCTAAATTCCTTCATCAAACAGCAAAGGAATATTCTAAGACCTTTGATCAGCACATTGTAAAAGAATTTTCAAAAATATATACAGAACTGCGGTACAATGAAGCTATGGAAAAATCAAAAGAGGAAAACCTTCAAGGAGAAATTCGGAAGCAGTATAAAATTATTATATCAAAAACAAGACCGAAAAATATCTTCGCAAAGCTAAAAGGGCTGCTTTCTCTAAGAGGACTTTTTTACTGATGAAAACAATAATACTTTTTTCTCTACTTACCATTTTATCATCAGGCTGCTTTTATAAATCAGACTGGACCATCTTTAGAGGGAACCAGGGAAAAGGAAGGACCTGGAGATCCATATCCCCTCCTCTGGGTATCAAATGGAAGTTGAAACTTCAGAACAAAAGCAGTAAGGCGAGAACATTCAATCCTCCGGTTATCCAGGAGAATACAGTCTATTTTGGATCCGCCGATAACAATTTTTATGCCCTCGACATTGAAAGCGGCTATATGAACTGGGTGTACGAAACCAGTGCCCCCATTAATTCCCTGCCGACATTTGATAAAGAAAACGTATATTTTGGTTCAAGTAACGGAACAGTATATGCCGTGTCAAAAGAGACAGGAAAAGAAAAATGGAGTTTTGACAGCCGGGGAGGCGTCAACTGCAGTCTCATAAAGTACAAAAATAAAATTATATTTACAAGCGATGAAGACTCCACATATTTCCTCTCATCCAAAACGGGAAGAAAAGCCATGAGTCTGAGGAATCCCATATGGAGTGCTAACAGTTTTCAGATATACAAGGATGTCATATACTTTGCCCCGGGTCCCCTCGAGGTAAATTATGGATTATCTCTGGGGGCATACGATATAAAAAAGATGGCCTTCCTCTGGACACTGGATGTGCCTGTAGAGGGTGCCGTCTGGATTTCTTTTGCCGCTGTTGAAAAAAAGCTAATATTCTATGGAACATGCAAAACCACCGATGGACAGAACTGGATTTTCAACTTTATTGCAAAAAATAGATTGACAGGCAAAACAGTCTGGGAAAATGCTGACACCCCGTCTTTTGGCAAAAAAAATCCATTTAATCCGGCAACCCTATTTGATGAAAACGTTGAATTGCTCGATTACCTGGCTCCCGCCATAGTTGATAATACGATCATATATACCTGCGGAGATTCCCTTGTTAGAGCCTTCGACATAAAGACCGGAAAAGTTTTATGGACAACAGAATTTCCTCTTCCGGCCTCGAGTGCTCCAATTATTGCGGGAAACAGGGTATACTTTGGCATAAGGGGGGTATACCCGGATAAATATAAAAATAAGCAAAAAATCAAAAAATTTTACGGAAAGGAAATACCCTCAAAACTTGTCTGTCTGTCAGCAAAAAGCGGGCATCTGCTATGGGAAATGGAAATCGAGGGCGATATACTGAGCGCCCCTGTCATTGCCGGAAAATGGATGATTTTTGGAACCGATCAGAATTTCTTTTATATCCTTGAGGAGGTATATTAATAATGCTTTCTATAATAGAAAAAACAACGGGGATTCTACTAATCGGCATTCTCGTCTTCAATTTAAGCCAGCGGAAACATATAAAACATGGAGAAAAGAAGAGGTTCGCCTCGTTGTTTTTGTCTTTCTACATCCTCTCACTTTTCGCAAGCATAAAAATAATCGAAAGATTCCTTTTACCCGAACTTTCCTTTCCTATTTTTTTGCTCATATGCACTCTGCCGGTAGTAATTTATCGGAAAAAGCTTTTTCTCTTTAAAACTAACTGCAGCTCCTGCCGAAAAAGACTCCCGATAAAGCATATCCTTTACCACGATGGCAATAAATGCGAAGCGTGTAATGATACGGAAAAATAGGGTTAAACCGAAATAAACCGTACCCCCCGGAAACGTGTTTCCGGGCGTTTTTCATCAAGCAATAATGAAAAGGCAGAATAAAAGGCCACAAAATACTATAAATGTCAAATTATTTGCAAAACGGTCATCTAAAAAAATTAAAGTTATAGATTATTAGAGAAGAATACTATAAACTCTTTATAGTGGAACCGCATATAACAAAAAAAATTAAAGAAGATTCGGTTTATTTTACAATCTACTGGTCAAAAATAGAGAAGGTAAATAAATATGAGATAATAAGGCGTGTTCCCTCCGTTGCGGGGATATACGAGTTGTACTACATGGATGAAAAAAAGAAGCTAAATCTCTTTTTTTTCTCCAAAGCCTGGTATGGAGGATTGAGGGCAAAAATTCGTCAGGATATTGATCCCTCTCTGGATGAGAACAAAAAAAAGATAAAAATACTGAATAAATTTACATGCTATTATCGCTATTCCATTGTTGAATCAAATGACGATATGGATGATATCCTTTTCTTTTTTTCAGAAACATATTTTCCCGAAAAAAACCTGTATGAACCCTCAGGAATTTATGTTGATATATATGTTAAGGAAATATCACCGGAAAAAGTAATTACAATATGAAAAAAAGTAACATATCAGACTCAGATTTTATTCCCCTTGTGAAAAAAGAAGCTTCGGGTCTTTTAATCCTCGCAAATTCTATAATGGAAAATCCCAATTTAAAGCTAATAAAAACCAGACCATTTATTGGACGGTTGAATCTGGAATCATCAAAAGTTGAAGAATTCCTGGATTCCTGCGGTGCCATGGGAAATGTCTTCTGGTTCCCCTTCAGGGAAAAAACCGCAGCAATAAAATTATTTTCACAGATTCTCTACATTCTCATCCACCTGCAATACGCATCATACCCACTCCTGAAAATAAAAGAAGATTTTTCAAAAGAGCTTGAAGAGAATATAGAAGTAATTCTATCAGCAATAATCAAGGCCGCAGGGGATATTATTAATGAAAGCAGGCAAAAACAAATCTCTTTATCCGCCTCTTGTGATAGAATTAACTTCGACGGCGAATTATATACCGGTGTCCTTACTCAGAACAAAAAAGTAAGACATATAGAAAAACCGGAAAAGACAGTAGTATACCTGGCAACTTCTTTCCTGAATCTTTCAGAGGAAAGCCGTCTCTTTGAGATTCACCATAAAATAAAAAAATCAGAATATGCTCAATGTATCCCCGACACCATCAGCGAAGAAAAGCTGCGGGGAATTGAACAAAAATTTCACAATCTCCAATCTCTTTATGATACATACATAATAAATTCCGACATCGAATCCTTTGATAAAAATCTTCCTGTGCTGAGGGGACATATTTCAGTAATTTTCCATCTGCTTGAGATCGCTACAAAACTCTCACATTACTACGAAAGGCATATGGTAAATGGCTATAATAAGGGGAACAGCAAATTCATTCCCCCTATCAGTAAAAGATCTATTTTGAAAATTCTTATGAAATTCTCGGTTGCATTCTCCAGTCTGTTTCTTGAAGCTGCTACCGAATTATGCCGTCAAATGCTAAAACAATATGCCATACAGGGGGAAATTATAGTAAATATCCCTCCCTACAGGGGGTTCCATATCCGTCCTTCCACATTAATAGCTGCGATAGTAAATCACTATGGAAGCGATGTTTTTCTTATAATGGAAGAGGAGAAATACGATGCTTCACAGCCACTCGAAGTCTTCAGGTTAAACGAAAAAATAAATTCACAAAAACGAAAATACATAGCACAATCAATTGATAAATTATCAATCGTTCATAAGAATGATGACAAACGGGGAAAAGAGGTTGAACCTGTTGTTCGTAAAATTTTCTCCGAACTCCTGACAGAGGGAAAGGTTATCCTGTATGAACAAATAACCCCCTTCCCTGCCATGGCAAAAGAGACAGCCGCAGAATATGCAAAACGCTATTTTGCCCATTTTCTGGCACTTGGTAATATAGATATTCAGTTACAAATCAGGGTTTCTTTCAGCGGAGATCAGAGAGTCCTGAATGATATCAAAATCCTTGCAGATCACGGCTACGGAGAAGATAAATTTGGGAACAATATAGCCCTTCCTTCGGAACTCGCATATTTAAAAAGGTAATTTTTTCACAAAAACAAGGAAAAAAATCAACTTTCAGCAAATTGTTTACACAAACGACGCATGATTTTAAAAAAACTGCTGTTTTTATTTATCATATATTGTATACTCTCATAAACGAAAAAGGGGGAATTTATGGAAAATTATATAGAAAAATTACCGGAAAAAGTAAAAGAGCACCTGAGAAGCGTAACAAAATCCTCAGGGCTGCCTGACACAGATGAGTCTTTTGAAAAAATCGCCCAAAACTGGCTTGAAAAAGAAAAAATGTTTCAGGAACAGACATCCTGCCTCGACATGGTAGAAATTGACTCTTTTGCAAAAGATGATAAAAAAGGTCTGTTGCTGCTTACCTATTCCGGCTCTCTCGTGAGTATGGGACCCGTACTGAAGAATATGAGATGGATTGAATATGCAAGCATTAAACTGAGAAGTGATGTTCCCGATATAATAATAGATGAAAATACAGTGATCGGAAGCGACATTTCCGTTGATCATGATGCGGAATTTATTGAAGGCCCAATTAAAAAAACATCGAAGCTGTTTAAGGTAGTTGTTTGTAAAGATGGCATAAGTCCTGAGGAACAGGAAAAAAGAATAAGGGAAGCTACGATTTTTCTTACCAATGGTTTTGTGAAAATAAATCAAACCATTGCCCTTAACAAAAAGCCCGTTGATCATTTTACAATGAAAAATATTGTTGCCTATCTCTCGAAGATAAATAATCTTCCCCAGAAAACAATAAAGAAAATACTTGATGATTTTTTGTTCACACTGGAGTGCGGAATGTTAATGGGAGAACGTGTTCCTGTCGGTCGAATTGGTAAAATTTTCGCCAAGCTGAAACCTGCCCAGAAGGCAAGAGTAGGAAGGAATCCTTCGACAGGTGAGGAAATAACAATTGCGGCAAAGCCTGAGATGTACGTTCCAAAGATGAATTTTGGAAAAGATATTAAGACTAAATGTTCAAATATTACTATACGGGATAAATAGTTTTCTTAAGAATATCTTTATCAGAAGCTTTATACCTTTTTAGTAATTTATAAAGAAAGTATTAAAAGGAACCGGGGCGTTGCTGCCTTCTCATAGAAGGCGGCGTTCCGGATGCCTGCTGGAAGAGAAGTAAAATGATTAGACTTATCCAGCATACAGACGCTGACCGTATATGGGAACTGGTGAATACAAACCGGGTCTACCTTAAAAAATGGCTCCCATGGTTGGATTGGAATACCTCTATCAAGGATACCAGAAAGTTTATCACCGAGTCACTCAAAAGTTATGCGGATAATAATAGCATGGTTTGTGTAATTATGGATGATGATGAAATACACGGGGTCTGCAGTTTCTATTCACTGGACAAATCAATAAAAGCTGGTTTTATAGGTTACTGGATAGCTGAAACTTCTCAAGGAAAAGGCCTGGTGACGAAAGCATGTCGGGAATTGGAAAATATAGGGTTCAATCGTTTGGGGTTAAATAAAATCGAGATCCATGCAGCGAAAGAAAACACTTCAAGTAGAAAAGTTGCAGAGCGATTGGGATATCTTGAGACCGGCACCATTCTTGATGCAGAATGGTTATATGACCACTATGTGAATCATGTAATTTACTGCAAACGTAGAAAGTCTAAAGACTTTTAGAAATGCCTTATTTAAAAGCCCACGGATAGAAAGTAGATGTACCCATATTCTATTTTATTCCAAACAGTAGGGGTTTTGAACAAAACTCCGATATTTTCATTCCCTTCTGTTCAAGTTTCTTTTTATATAAAGCAGGAAGAATCTCGATATCCTTTATTTTACCTTTGTCTAATACAATGGACAATTTGCTGATTTTTCTGAAATGAAAAAAAGTTCTGTTTCCCGATATTTCTCTAAATCCAGTATTTTTACCGGTACTGTTGTGTTTAGAGGTGTAATTTGTAAGTTTGCCTCTTGTAAAATCCGTAACAACGAAGGATTCAATCTCATCGAAAGAAATCTTCTTTTTACAAACGAGGAATAGAATGCCCGAAAAATGGGTAAGGGAATTGCTCGATCTGGAAAAAACCCATGCCTCGGTATACAAGAAACCGGGCAAAGAAATAAGAAGAAAAATTAGCGGGATAATGAAGGATCCATCGTTCAGGATAAATGAACGGAAAAGGGCTGCGGAAAAAAGCAAGACCAACAATCCCGGGAGAATCCTCTGTCTTGCCGGGAAATAGAGCTTCAACCTGTCCGGTGATGAACTTAGTGAAAAATTATATTCAAACATTCATGGCTCCCTGGTTTTTGATCTCACTTAAAAGGTTCCGGTAATCATCTTTTGAACCGTTTCCGTTTTTCAGGTATTCAAAAGGGTTTCTTCCGGATCTACGTAATGTTTCCAGGACTTTTTCATATGGGTATCCCCTCTCTATGTACAGCCAGGCTCCCAGCACCTGACCGGTTCTGCCGATACCCCCTGAACAGTGAACAAGTACCGGTATTTCTGTTTCTTTTAAAAATGGTATAATTCTGCCCCTTAGCTGTTCCCGGGAAATCAGCGTAAAATCTTTTACTTCTTCACTGAGAACGTTTTTAAAGCCAAATTTATCTACGTAGTGTTCTATCAGGTCAAAATCATAATAATCAAGCTGAATTTTTTCCAGTAGACAGCAGATTCGCCCAATACCCGAATTAATCATAAAATTGATCCAGGCTGAGACCATATCCATTTTAACATCCCTGCAGCCGTTGCATGGGCGGCAGGATCCAAACACCTTTCTTTCCGATTCGCAGGCACCGGAAAACCGAAAATCATTCTTCATATTTGTCTTATGCATTTACCCCCATGATATCTAAAAATATAACATTTGTCCAAAACAAATAATAAGAAAAATTAAGGAATCAGGAAAATGAAATTTCAATTAAAAGGGGGAGATGATCAGAATATCCCATTCTGATATTTTTCATCCAGCCCATAGGATTTCCTCTTCTATCTAACATAAATTCTCTTTTTACAAGCTCTACTTTTTTGAAAAATACACCGCTTTTATCCAGTAAACCCTTTGAGAAAAAAATATTGTCGATAGTTTCCCACTTCCCCCTGAAAACATAACTCCCCTTCTCTCCCTGGTTTTCCAGATATTCCCAGATTGTAAAGAGAATGGTTTTTCCGCTTCCATCCGGTGGTTCATCAATACCTGGAATAAGAAAACTTTTTCGCAAATAGGTTTCAGGATAGATATCATTTGATTGAATGAATGCTGTTTGATATTTACCGTGCTGAAGAAAATATTCATTAACATTTTCGTTGAAGTCACCAAGAATCAGTATATCCATGTCAGGATCTTCATTTAGAAGGGTGTTCAATCTTTTTAGTACCAGAGATGCCGACTCCAATCTTAAAATCTCCGTATTTTCAGCCCCGCCGTATTTTGATTTCCAGTGATTATTGAATATCCTGATTCTTCTGGAATTATACTCGATTTCTGTTTCGAGGATATATCTCAAGGGATGAGGAGATGTAACGGCGTGTACACGTGTTTTCCTCAAGGGACAGCGGCTTATAATGGCAGTATTTACAGCTGATCCGGGTGCCTGTGGAATAACATAGTAGCCGTAACCCATACCGCAAAGATATTCATGCAGAAGAGTTTTCAGGGTATTAAGATTTTCTATTTCCTGCAGGGCTATAATATCCGGACCGTTTTTACAGGAGGTTTTTATTACCCTGGAAATGTTTTTTAGCTTTGCATGAAAATCATGGTAAGTCCATTTTCCTCTATCCGGATTGTAATCGGAATATTCAGTACCGTCATAGATATCATCAAATAGGTTTTCAACATTATAGGTCATTATTTTTAATGATTCCGTTTCGGTGCTGCCCGGAGCGGAGCATCCGGATAATAATAGGGAACAAAAACAAATAAAGAAAATATAATTTTTTAGAATGCCCATTTTTTCCTCCTGATATAAAACAAGAGAAAAACCGGTGTATTCCTTCAATTCGAGATAAAAAAAGCCCCGGAGCTTCCCTTTCTTTTCGGGAACCCCGGAGCCGGTTCTATTACATAAGTTGATAACTATTACAGGGGCAGATCCCTGCGAACCTTCAGTACGGCCTGAACCATATTCGTCAATGCGGGCTTTACCTCTTTCCATTTTCTGGTTTTCAGTCCGCAATCGGGATTTACCCACATTTTGCCATAGGACAGAACCTCAAGCCGCGTTTTGATCTGCATTATAAATTCCTCGACATCGGGGATCCTGGGAGAATGAATATCGTAAACCCCTGGACCTATCTCGTTACTATATCCAACTGTTTTGAAAATATCCAAAAGTTCGTTTCCGCTTCTTGCTGTTTCGATGGTAATTACATCGGCATCCATTGCCTCAATTGTTTTAATAATATCATTAAATTCGCTGTAACACATATGGGTATGGATCTGAGTTTCCCGGTCGGCTGTACTCACGGAAATCTTAAAATTATTCACAGCCCAGGCCTCGTAAGCGGGGATATTCTTTTTGCGCAGAGGATATCCCTCTTTAAAAGCGGCCTCGTCAATCTGGATGATTTTTATCCCCGATTTTTGTAAATCATTTATTTCATCGCTCAATGCCAGGGCAATCTGCTTTGAGACCTCAGAACGCGGCATATCATCCCTGACAAAAGACCAGTTTAGAATAGTAACCGGGCCTGTCAGCATCCCCTTCATTATTTTTTCAGTCTTACTCTGAGCGTAATTTATCCATTTTACAGTCATCGGCTCCGGCCTTTTCACATCACCGTAAATAATAGGAGGCTTAACACAGCGGCTGCCGTAGCTCTGAACCCAGGCGTTCTGTGTAAAATGAAACCCATCAAGCATTTCTCCAAAATATTCAACCATATCGTTGCGTTCCGGTTCTCCATGAACCAGAACATCAAGTCCAATCTCTTCCTGCACGGAGACCGCATCGTCAATATACTTTTTAATAAAACCCTCGTATTCCGAGGCGGATATCCTGCCCTTTTTAAAATCTCTTCTTGTTTTTCTCAGCTCTGGTGTCTGGGGAAAGCTTCCGATTGTCGTTGTCGGTATGGGGGGAAGATCCAAAATTTTCTTCTGCATACGGATTCTTTCCTCAAAAGAGCCCTCCCTTTCTGTCTTACTCAAATTACTCAGCCTGTCTGCTGTCTCCCTGTCATGAATAATCCCCGAGCGGGCTTTTTCTTCCAGTAATCTGGAATTTTCTTCTATATGGGGATTCTCCCGGACAGATGCTTCATCTGCGTGAAATATCTCCCCGAGAAGAGCCACCTCATCGACCTTTTCGCTGCAAAAGGCAAGCCATTGGCTGAGTCTGCTTTCCGGTTCACCTGATAAAGAAAAGGGTGTATGGAGAAGAGAACAGCTGGTTGAAACAATAATACGGTCTTTGCTGATTTCTCTGGATATTTTTTCCATTAATTCCAGGGTGTCTTTAAAATTATTAATCCAGATATTACGTCCATTTACAAGCCCCGCAACAAGCCTTTTGTTGCCAATATATTTTAAAACCTCAAGGTTTTCGGCTCCATGTACAAAGTCGAGGCCTACACCCCATAGGGGTATATCAGAAAGGACTTCTACCGCTTCCTTTGCGTGTTCAAAATAACTTGTAACTATGATCTTCAAATTATTGCTTATAGAAGTAAACTCATCATAGGTTCTTTTTAATAATTCAAGCTGTCTGTTCCGGGGATCTTTTACAAAGATGGGCTCATCTATCTGAAGATAAACCGAATCATCCAGTTCTGATATTCTTAATAGCAGCTCTTTATAGACAGGAAGTATCCCCTCGTAATAATCATAGGGATCTCTACCATTCAGGGTTTTTGACAGGCCGAGAAAAGTAAGGGGGCCGATAAGATTAATTTTTGTTTTTATCCCCAGATCTCCGGCTTCCTCATATTCGGATACAATCTTTGAGGCATCCAGGCGGAAAAATATACCGTCATCCAGTTCAGGAACAATATAATGATAGTTCGTATTGAACCACTTGGTCATTTCCATGGCTGTAATGCCGCCGGTTCCTCGTGCCATGGCAAAATAGCGGTCTTCTTTTTTTTCAATTCCTCTAAAACGTTCGGGAACGGCATTCAGCATTATTGCCGTATCAAGCATGTTGTCATAAAAACTGAAATCGTTTGAGCTTATTAAATCGATTCCCTTTTCTTTTTGAAGGATCCAGTGCTCTCTTCTTAATCCCTTTGCAACATTTTGAAGTTCTTTGAACGGAATCTTCCCGGCCCAATAACTTTCAAGAGACTTCTTCAGTTCTCTGTTTTTCCCGATCCTCGGGAAACCCGTAATAAGTGTTTTCATAATCCTCTCCTTTTGTTTATGCGACAAAATTCGGTTGTTTGCTATCATGGCATTCGGACTTAGAGTTTATTCTCAACACCGCAGCGCAACTGTGTCCGATTCTCACGGAACTTCCCCATACTCAATAGCAATATAATTTAATCTCTCGTCTACCTGCTGTACTCTAATTCATTATTGCTCCCATTTCAATACTGGAAGATCAAAAAAGTCAGAGTTCCAGACTGTTCAAAATTTATGTGCAGGTTTGATCTCTGCTTTTCTAAAAATAAAGATATTTCTATCGAGTCCTTACAGTGGGAAGCAATGCACAAAAAATCTAAAAAGACTTTCTTTTCCGGATTTATCATGATAAAATTACAGACAAAAAATAAAAGGAGAAGTATATGGGAATAGTTATCAGTTTAGTCAGCGGTATTGTTCTGATAGTCTGCGGTGCTTTATGTATGCCATCTATCATTGCTAAAAAGAGGCCGGAAGCAAAAGAACTGCTCGAGAAAATTGCCAAGTTTCAAGGGTGGATAGGTCTTGTAATTTGTATTTGGGGTATCTGTGGAATATTTATGTCAATTTTAGATATCAGCTGGATTACGACATGGCCTCTCTGGTGGTTGACAGGGCTTGTTGCAAATGTATTAAATTTTGGTGTTGGATTCCTTCTCGGATTTGGTATGATTCAGCAGCTGATCCTTTCAAAAGCTCCGGATGAAACAAAGGTAAAAGCTGAGGCACTGCATAAAAAACTTGTTGGAATGCAGATTCCTCTGGGTTATACCGCAATAATCGTGGGCTTATGGGTGATTCTCTACGGGCTTATTATTCGTCACATTGTATATATGTAACCAGAACCAGCCTTGCCCTGGAAGGGGCTGGCCATCGATAGGGCCCCTTTCTTTTGCAGTTGTGCCGCCCTCTTAACTTTTTAACTTTCGGGCGGCACTGGAGAGGAGGGATTCGGTTTTATATGCATGATCTCTATTGCTCTATCTGTAAATTCCGATCTCATAGCCATTTTAGAAATTGTTCATCCTGTCGAGAACCTTGAAAAGAGCCTGTGTGCCGAGATTTTCCATTTTTTCGGCCATTGCTGCTATGTAAAACTGATTTGCCAGTGATAGTCCGGGAAGAGAAATTTTCATACGGAATGATTCTTCCAGGGCAATCCTCATATCCTTGACAAAATGTTTAATATAAAACCCGGGAGTAAAATTGTTTTCCACAATTTTCCTTCCCATATTATTGATTGCCCATGAAGCAGCAGCACCCTTTCCAATAACATCAATCACCTCTCCCATCCCAAGGCCGGATTTTCTCGCATATAAAAGAGATTCAACTACACCTATCATTGTTGAGGCAATCAGTATCTGATTGCACATTTTAGTATGCTGCCCCGCCCCGGGTCGACCCATGTAGGAGATATTTTTACCCATTAATTTAAGTAAGGGGAGAACCTTTTCGTAAGCTTCCCTGTTCCCGCCTAACATTATTGCAAGAGTTCCTTCTGCAGCTCCTATATCTCCTCCGGACACAGGAGCATCAAGGGATTCAATCCCCCTATCCCCCGCTGCTTTGTAAATGGCCTCTGCCAGAGACGGCCTTGATGTTGTCATATCAACTATAATTGCACCTTTCCGGAGAGTTAACAGAATACCCTTCTCTCCGAGAATTACCTCATTAACATCTTCAGGATATCCAACCATTGTAAAAACGACATTACAGCCCCGGGCAAGATCCGAGGGGCTGTCACACCATTGAGCCCCTGAATGCAAAAGTGAATCGGCCTTTTCTCTGGTTCGATTATATACTCTAACCTTATAACCCCCGGAAATTATACGTAAACACATGGATTTTCCCATCACCCCCGTTCCAATCCATCCAATACTTTTCATGGTTTCCTCCATTTTATCAATACCGTTTGATTCTAATCCTGAATTATGGGCTCCTGCAATCATTGGTAAATATATTGTCATTTTAACAAATCAAATAGCCAGGGGACAAGGCTCATGCTTACTAATAATAAAGAAGCAAGGGCAAAAGAGAAATCCGCAAATCGTGTATAATACCTTGTAATTTCTCAATCGGATATCTTCCATAATTCCATTCCGTCAGGAGAGTATAAATTATAGCGAGTCTCACTATCAAAACACCGGGCTCCTTTAACAGTTAAGAGAGAAATTCCCCCTTAAGCTGTCTAAAATCGGCAAAATTGAATAACACCGAAATGGATTTCCTGGTTGTCTTTTTTTTAAAAATGGGAAATAATGTTTTCCTGTCATCCACCTTGACATATAAGAAAACTACATATAGCGTTGAATCTTAACATGTAAAAGACCACTTTAAAATGGAGTTTCATTATGAAAATAAAATTTATTATAATATTTATTGCTTTATTTTTTGGAGTTATTTTAAATGCACAAGATAATTCATCGGATTTATCAAAAAAATTTCCGAATCCTCCCGAAGGTTTTACATGGAAGTCATTAAGTGAAATTAAGGGCTATCTTTTAATCCCGGCTGGATGGTATTTCAATTACGAAAAAGAGGGAGATACCCATGCATATTTTTTTACCAAAGAAAATTACAAAATTACCGGGCAATATATAACAGGAGTTTCAATTAATGCAGTTACAAACCTAAAAAACATCAATCCAAAGAAGTATTTAAAGGAATACATAAAACAATTAGAACAAACTGTAAAAATCATTAGTAAGAGTAAAGAAACGAAATTTGGTCCTTTTTCGCAATATATAATCCGGTGTACTGTATATTCAAAGAAATTGAAAAAGAATATAAAGATGCATATAGTATTAATTGCAAATTTAAAAACCAATTGCCTGTATTTTATAATATTTGAGACTTTAGAAGAACTATGGGATATAAATTGGCAAAAGGGTAAAGTGATTCTAAGAGATATTGGAATAAACAATAAATTCTAAGTACATTGATGGATACACTC
>CAZEKV010000028.1:0-18761 GCA_964512945.1 uncultured Spirochaetales bacterium
CATCTCCGAACCAATACCCGGAGAGCCAACACCCCCATCCCTGGAAAGTAGAAAAGCAGGATGCTGCTCGGGAATATAATCAAGTTCCGAATCAACTTCTTCATCCACAGAATTATCAATTTCACCCTCAATCTCGGAAAGCACTATTGTTTCTTCATGTTCATTAATTGCTATAACCGGCTCAACACCTCCAATATCAATTATAGTAGCATAATCATCTTTATAATCCGGAAAGTTATCCAGTAAAACGCTCTCTTCTTCTTTAAAATCTATATCCTCAAAGGGGATTTCATCCAGCAATCCGGCAAATTCTCTCAGACTATCCCTCATGGGAGAACTTTTATCGGATGTGTACTCCTTAATTGCTTCTTCATAGATTTTCAGACTTTTATTCAATCTATCAATACTCTCAGCACCATCGGAGGAGGTTTCCAATTCCATCAGCTTATTCAACCCATTGATCAGCTCTTCTGTCTTTCCCATCATTTTATGCGTTTTTACTATTGCGGCAAGAACCCTGGTATTCCCGGGATTGTCGCGATCCAATTTCTCAAATATTTCCAGGGCGGCCTCATAGTTGTTTTGTTTAAGATAGATTCCCCCGAGAATATATTGAGGCATAAAGATGTCAGGATCAGCTTTGAGTATATTTTTTATCTCATTTTCCGCCTCTTTCAGAAGTCCCTGCTCTCTATACAGATTAGCGAGATGCAAACGGGTTTCATGGTTGGAAGGATTGATACTCAAAGCTGCATTAAAAGATTTTATCGCTACTTCATGCCTTTTTTCGCCCTGATACAATAAGCCGAGGGAAACATGAACCTGCTCATAATCGGGATGGTTATTTATAATATGTTTAAAATATTTTTCAGCTTCTCTATATTTTCCCATCGATATGTAGAGTCTGGCTCGCTGGAATTGAACCTCGGGTCTGGAATAATCAGATTTTGGAATTCTTTTAAATTTTTCAACAGCTCCCCTGATATTTCCCTCTTCTTCGTATATTTCAGCAATATTAAGCAGAGCCCGTGTATACAGCGGCTTCTTTTTTATAGCCTCGGAATAATACTTTTTTGCTTTTTTATTTTCCCCTTTCAGGGCGTGGACAAATCCAAGGTTATTCTTCGCCCTGGCATTATCGGGATCACGTGTTAGAATTTTGTTAAACATTTCCCGGGCATTGTCCTCTCTTCCTGTCTTTTGATAAATCACACCCAGATTATTCATATTATCAATCCAGCCCGGGCGAAGCTCCTGGACTCTTGAGAATTCCCTCTCGGCTTTTTCGAGTTCTCCAAGAGCCTTTAGCGACACACCAAGATTGTAATGTAGAGATGGATGATTCGGATCATTTTCAAGTCCTCTGGTATAAATCTCTACTGCTTCGGTAAATTCCTCATCAGCAGCTTTTAAAGTCCCAAGGTTATTATATGCAGGAATAATTTCCGAATCAGCGTTAATTGCTTTATGATAGTAATTCTCTGCCATGGAACGGTTTTTTATTACTTTATAGGTATTGGCAATATTGTAGAGTATTTTCGCCGGATTTTTTGCCGGCTCAAGAGCCCTGAAAAACATATCCAGTGCCTTTTTGTTGTTATTACTCCTGCGGTATATTACAGCAATATTATTTAGCAACTCCGCATTGTTTGGCTCAATGCCGGCCGCTATTTTGTACTCGGTAAATGCTTCTTTTAATTTATTTTCTCTGGCATAGACATTACCCAGTAAAATATGATGAAATGCGTTCCCCGGATTTGCCTCAATTACTTTTAAAAGCAGTTTTCGTGCCTCATTAAAATCATTAATCCTTATGAAGCCCTTCGCCCTCTCAAGTATTTCTTTATATTCCATAAGGGAAAATCACCTGAACAGATTTGCAGGTCTTGCACTAACCTCTTTTGAAAACCTGCTCTCATGAGGAGGGCTTGAAGAATCATACGAGACTATGGAAAAGAAATAGAGTTTCCCATTCTTTAAGCCGCTAATAGTGAAAGATGTGACCTTTCCAACGTCAACAGGAGACTTCATCTTCAACCTCCCCTTCGAATAATCACCTGGAGACTCTCCATAATATATCAAATACCCCCTAACATCAAACTCGCTGACAGGACTCCAGTTAAGGGTTATCTCACCATCCCCCGGAACAGCAGTAACCTCGGCGGGACTCGCAGGGGGATAATCGGGAATCCAGCTTATATTGAACTCCGAAAGAAGGGGAGTCACTGTCCCCATGCCGTCTGAGAAGAACCTCGCCATTAAGTATAAATAACGCCCCTTTACCGGAGACAGGAAGCGCCCTCCGGGTTTGAATTGAATCCAGCGGCTATCATCTTCGATCAGATTTACCCTCTTATCAGAAATAAAATAATAGTAGAAAATATCCGATCCCCCGGCGATTCTATCCGTAGCTTCTATCTCAAACACCTCGGAATTCGTGTATCCAAGATCTATCGGCTTTGTAATAAGGGTTCCCGATTCAAGTTTGAGTTTTTTTATAACGGGATTCGAAAGAAATTGCCTCAGGATCCTGAATTCATCGATGAGACCAAGGAAATTAGATCCAATATTCAAATTCCCGGGTAAATCCCTTCCAATATAGGGTAGAAATATGGAATTATCCTCATTCTCCGTTTCGCTCGTATATTTGACTGCCTCAGGCTTATTATCGATCAAATATTCCAGCATACCAATGGAACTATTGTAACGTATCAGATGATGATGCCATTTTTTGGGGATCAAAGATGTGCGGCCTGTTAATTCTATGCTGTATCTTCCAGAACCAGGCCGAAGAAAAATATTATCAAATCTCCATACAAGCCTTCTGTTTGATATACTGCATTTTATTTCCTGATAAATCCTTTTACCGCCTATTTTCTCAGTTCCGATCCATCGGAAAACAATTTCGCCGTCTGCAAGAATAGCGGGATACAACCAGAATTCCATGGTAAAATCATTCCAGGAAGTTCCCGGATAGAACAATGCCCCGGGTTCAGGCCTGAGAACCAATCCTTTTTTGTTAAAAACACCGGCACTGTTTCCAAGAGCAGTTAATTTTTCTGAAAACGAAATTCCGCTGGATATAATTTGATAGTATTTACTAACCTCACTTTTGTTAAAATGCAAAAGGAGATCGGTTTTTTCGTCTGCAGTGTACTCATTATCTTTTAAAGCGACATCGAGGTAATTCTCTCTGCCGGGACGAAGCTCAAGATTCTTAAAACAGGAAAGATAGTTCCAGGAATCCGCCCTACCAATAGTTAATTTCCTGTCAAGGGGAAAAACAAAAAAGCTATTCAGAATAAACAGCACAATAGCTGCAAAAAATATTTCTTTTTTCATAATTCTTTTATACACTATTATCGGCATTTATGAAACATAATAGAGTTATGGAAAAAGATATCAAAGATTTACTGGCAAATATTCCCCGAAAACCGGGTGTATATTTGATGAAAAACCTGAAAAAGGAGATTATATATATTGGAAAAGCCATAAACCTCGCAAAACGGGTCAGATCCTATTTTTCGGGGCGAAAAGACCCCAAAACGGAAATTCTCTCAGGTAAGATTGGAAGTATCGATACAATCGTAACCCTGAATGAGTACGAAGCCCTCTTACTTGAGAATAATCTGATAAAGAAATGGAAACCAAGATATAATATTGATCTCAAAGACGGAAAAACCTACCCGGTAATAAAAATAACAGATGAAAATTTCCCCCGGGTATACAGAACCCGAACGGTTAAAAATGACAGAGGCAAATACTACGGCCCCTATCCCCATATACAGAGCATTGACAAATACCTTGAATTGATAAAAAAACTATTTCGTATCAGAAGATGCGGGGGGAAATTAAAAAAACGCTGTAATCCATGTTTATATTTCCATATGCAGTACTGCTCAGCCCCCTGCTGCGGTAAAATAACAAAAGAAGAGTATCTGGAAAATATCAGGAAGACCGAAAAACTTCTCTCCGGCGGGACAGGAATCCTCATAAAAGAGCTAAAAGATAGAATGGATCTCCATGTTACAAAGCTTGAGTTTGAAATGGCGGCAGAATACAGGGATGCCCTCGAAGCACTGAAGATCCTTGATATTAAGCAGAAGATTGTTGACTTCGACGACAGAGAGCGAGATTACATTGCCTGTGCGAATGAAGAAAACAACTATTGCTTTTCCGTAATGCAAATGAGAAACGGGAAATTAACCGGAAAAAATGTATTTTACTGCAAGGCTTACGGCTCGGAGGAAGACACGGTAACCCATTTTTTTCTGCAATACTATAAAGAACCTCCCCCTCCCAGGATATACCTCCACACCATGATTAAAACAGACCTGATTTCCAGATACCTGAGGGAAACATTCAGCAGCAATACAAAAATCTTTTTCCCCGAAAGGGGAAAACATAAAGCAATAGTAAAAATGGCGATGGAAAACAGCAAGATTGATCTTTTAAGCAGAATCAAAAAAAACAGAAAAGCGGCTCTTTCTGAATTGCAAAAGATCCTGAAACTTCCCGCTCTACCGGAAAGAATTGAGGGTTTTGATATCTCCCATCTGTCGGGCAAACATTCAACGGCCTCCATGGTTTCTTTTTTAAACGGCGAACCGGATAATCAGGCCTACCGCAGATTTAAGATAAAAACGCTCAAAGGGAAAATTGACGATTATGCGGCAATAAGAGAGGTGATCGCCCGCAGATATACGCGAATTATTAACGAAAACAGGAGAAAGCCCGATTTAATACTAATTGACGGGGGAAGAGGACAGGTCAACTCAGCAAAATCCGTTCTGAAAGCCCTTGGCATGGACGAGATTCCCGTTTTTGGCCTCGCCAAACGAAATGAAGAAATATTTAAACCCGGAGAATCAGCCCCGGTAATTCTGTCGAAAAATTCAGAATCACTAAAGCTACTTCAAAAAGTCCGTGATGAATCCCATAGATTTGCCTCTGCATACAATAGGATTCTACGCAGCAGGGAAATATCACTCTCGACCCTGGAAAAGATCCCCGGCATAGGGAAAGCCCGCAGTAAAAAGATGCTGACATTATTCGGGTCTATGGGGGAGCTCTCCAAACAAACTACAGCAAACCTTTCAAAAAAATGTAAAATAAGCATGCATGCGGCAGAAACAGTCCGCATATATCTGAAAAAAACGAAGGATAATTAACATACAAATATTTCTTCAGCAGAAATATCTACAGTTTTATTTTCTTTCTATATATTTCAAGTTCTTTTTTCATCTCTTCAATAACCCTTTTCAATTCTGCATTCATGGTCTTTTGAAAGTCCGCTTCCTTTTTCAGCTTGTTTAGTTCCTTATCCACTCTGCCCCTATTTATTACCCTCGAAATATTCATAAATGCGGCTCCGATATTTAATGAAAAAAGATCCAGCAGCTCCTTATCCGCCTCAGATAATTTATGAAGACCCTTCATGTAAAGCAGATACTCCGAATCTCCCTCTGCCGCAAAATAACCAACATACTCATAGTCAAAGTAAAAAGTCCTCTTTTCAGCTAAAGCTTTTTTCAATTTATCGTATACATCATCCGGAACAACATCCTTAACCCTCTTGTTGGCACAATTGCAGTACTGCCCCGTTCCCCCAAGAATTATCAGTCCGTTTTTATCAAAAGCAATAAGAGTAGAGATATATTTACAGAGGGCTCCCTCATCAAGATAGAGTAACGAAGTCAACTGCATAATAACACCCTCAACAAACTGATTGAGGGCAGTGGGAAGAAACAGACTGCTGGAAGCCTTAACAACCTGTTTTAATCCCCTTTTATTTTTATCAAGAGCCTTAAGATCCCGGTATGAGCGAAGAGCCGAAATAACAGAGGTATAAAGTTTTTGATCTGTTAATTCTGTTTTCTCTTTGTAATCATTTATGTCATATTCTGTAATAACCATTCTTTCAGGAGCATAGCCGGGCTGCCCCGTACGCAAAACTATTCTTACCAGATTGTTCTTGATTTTTTGGCGTATATACTGAACAACCTCGAGACCCGAATCATCCTTTTCCATAACCACATCCAGAAGTATCACAGCAGTATCCATATTCTTTTTTATACACTCAATTGTCTCTTTCCCGGAATAAACCGATATAAATTCAATTTCCTTCCCTTTAAAACTTACATCCTCCAGAGCCAGTTTTGTAACCCTGTGTATCTCCGGTTCATCATCAGCTATTATGATCTTCCATGGAGTGTTTTGTATTTTTTCTTCGTTTTTTTGATCGGAATCGGCAAATACCAGTAAATCATCGCTCATCCTGTCTCTCCGTAAAATATAGATTCTGAAGGGAATATATAATTAAATATGTCAAAAATATAAAAAAGCCGAAAACCATGGAAAACAATACGGCTCTGAAAGAAATGGAATCCAGTAATGTCAGAACTGTATTTAGGGTATCATTAAGAATATCCCAGCTGTTAAGCCTGATAAATCTTCCAACATAAATTCCAAATCCGCTTAGCAGCATCACAAAGCAAACAAAAACCCATGCGATGCCCTTATCATAGCGATTTTCACAAATTTTATGGACAATCAGCAAGGAAGTTAGCCCAATAATATGCCCAATAAAAGCAAAAGCAAGATTCAGGGTGATATCATACCAGAGGATCGAATTAGGAGACAGGAGGGTATGTCTGTAAGTCAGGGCAGGCATACGTACTATGTGAATTATATCAGTAAAAATATAGGGTGCATTCGGAAAAAATAAAAGCCATAAAAATCCAAAAACCCCGATGATGGGCCCTTTGAACTTCAAATTTTCTCTGGATAATAAAAAAAGGATTAGCATCGATATAAGATATGGAATCCAGGACAGAAAAAGATTCCATAATAAAAACGAATAAAGTCTGTCACGGGTAACAAGAACTCTTACAAACAGAAAAAAAACACAGCCCAGGGACGCAGACAGAAAAATTGAAGATAATTGTAATAGATTATATTTTCTCCGATCCAAATCCATTCCTCCATAAAATTTTATCGAACCCCGGCGGAATTTTTACAAAAAATACCCGCTTCCAGCTTCCTCAGACGGTATTCTACAACATTTTTTCGATTTATAGAATTGATATTTTTAAATGCCCGCATACACGGGATCAGGTAAAACCTTAGTTTTTCTATCCGGGAAAATAAAAGCAGTTTAAATATTGAATTTGAAGAACATAATATCCCCATCCTGAACAGTATATTCCTTCCCTTCTATCCGCAGTTTTCCCGCCTCCCTGACCTTCTGTTCCGACCCGTATTCAAACAGATCATTACAATGAAAAACCTCTGCCTTGATAAATCCTTTTTCGAAATCCGTATGTATAACGCCGGCAGCAGCGGGAGCTTTATCGCCGTGATGATAGGTCCAGGCTCTGTTTTCTTTCTCTCCAACTGTAAAAAATGTCCTTAAACCCAGGCTCTCGTATCCTTTTTTTATCAATTGAACAAGCCCTGATTCTTCCAAACCGGCTTCAAGAAGGAATTCCCTTCTTTCTTCATCAGTCTCAAGAGAGGCAATCTCCGCCTCAAGTTTACCACATATTTTTACAACACCGAGCCCTTTTTCATCGGCCATTTTTGCAACATCATCAACAAATCCATTATTTCCAGACAGTCCCTCTTCGTCCACATTGCAAACATAGATCTGCTCCTTCATTGTGATGAGATGGAGATCTTTCAAAAGCTTTAACTGCTCTTCTGTAAAATCCAGAGATTTTGCAGGTTTTCCTTCCTGGAGGGCTTTATGGAGACGCTCCAGCAAAGGGACAAGGAGTTGAGACTCCTTCAGAATTTCCTTGTTCTGAGAACGCAGTAATTTCTCATTGCGAACTCTTCTTTTTTCTACCGTTTCCAGATCAGCCAGAGCCAGCTCTACATTGATTGTTTCAATATCCGATATCGGATCGATCTTCCCGCTGACATGACTTATATCCTCATCTTCAAAACACCTTACGACATGAATTATTATGCCAACTTCGCGGATATTGGCAAGAAACTTGTTGCCGAGCCCCTCACCCTTTGAAGCACCCTTTACCAGCCCCGCAATATCAACAAATTCCACTATCGCAGGAATATTTTTCTTTGACGGTATTAAATCTTCAATTTTCTTTAGGCGCTCATCGGGAACCGAAACAATTCCGACATTTGGGTCAATAGTACAGAACGGATAGTTTGCAGTTTCCGCAGGAGCGGAAGTAAGAGCTGAAAAGATTGTCGATTTACCGACATTGGGCAAACCAACAATCCCGCAATTTAATCCCATTCATCCTTCCTCTTATTCAATATCTTGATCCTGTCTATTTAGAACGAATTTTTCCGGATTGTTTAAAAGAGGGGCAATGTCTGCCCGTCGAATTATAAACCGGAATACTCGGCAGCTGTCGAGATTTAATCCCGAAAACCGAGCAGGCCCTGGGAAACTTCGGATCCCAGGTAACCTTGAAATACTCACAATTCAGACAATTCGGAGCCCTCGCCGGACTTTTCATAGAAGTCATACTCATAAAAACCATCAAAACCGGGGAATTCAACCACCAGAGAACACTTCCCTGCTCTGAAAGCCCCGCGGGCAGAACACAGGGAAACAGCGAATTCCCGTTGAATCTAAATCATGGGGGCAATTATAAGGGCAATAACACTCATTAGTTTAATAATGATATCCATAGCCGGACCCGCCGTGTCCTTAAAGGGATCCCCTACCGTATCCCCGATAACCGTTGCTTTATGGGTGTCGGAACCCTTACCGCCATGATTTCCGCTCTCAACGTACTTCTTTGCATTATCCCAGGCTCCCCCGGAATTTGCCATAAACAGGGCAAGCATTACTCCCGAAATTGTTACCCCTATAAGCATTCCCCCGAGCATTTCCTTTCCCCCGATAAAACCCACAAGAAGCGGGATTACCACGGCAGAAACCCCCGGAATAATCATTTCCCGAATAGCGGCGGTGGTCGCAATATCAACACATCTGACATGATCAGGCTTTCCCTCTCCGCTCATTATACCCGGTATTTCCCGGAACTGCCTTCGGACTTCCTCAATCAACTTGAAAGCCGCCCTTCCTACAGCCCCGATAACGAAGGATGAAAATACATAGGGAAGCATCCCCCCGAACAGCAATCCGGCAACCACTATTGCCCTGGTAGCATCAAGAATCTCAAGATTTGCCTTTTCCTTGTAGGCCACAAAAAGGGCAAGAGCCGTTAAGGCGGCAGAACCGATAGCAAAACCTTTACCAATAGCGGCTGTAGTATTGCCTACAGCATCCAGTTTGTCCGTTCTCTGCCGCACCTCAGGATCCATCTTTGACATCTCGGCAAGCCCTCCGGCATTGTCGGCAATCGGTCCATATGCGTCAACCGCCAGCTGAATTCCCGTGGTCGCAAGCATACCGACAGCGGCAATGGCAATCCCGAAAAGGCCTGCAAAATAATTTGCAACAAATATAGCACATACAAGGAGTATAACCGGTAATCCCGTAGCCAGCATCCCTACTTGAATCCCCGCTATAATGTTCGTCGCAGGACCCGTTGTAGACTGCCGGGCTATTTCTCTTACAGGAGCCCTTTCATCAGAAGTATAGTACTCTGTAACAAGACCGATTAAAATACCCGCAAGTAAACCGGCAATAATCGCAATCAATATTCCATACCAGAAATATTCAACACCCTTGTAGGTATATGTTTCCGGTATCATAAAGTAAACTATGGGAACCGACGCAAAAAGCATTATGATTCCCGCTCCGATTGTCCCGACATTCAAAGCAAACTGGGGATTCCCACCCTCTTTTGTTCTAACAAAAAAAGTAGCAACCATGGATATCAAAACCCCAATTCCGGCAAGGAAAATGGGCAAAAGAAGAAAATTTGTATTACCTGTCGCACTGGCGACTGTTCCCCCCAGAACCATCGCTCCTATTATGGATCCCACATAGGATTCACATAGATCTGAGCCAAGACCGGCCACATCGCCTACATTGTCACCTACATTGTCGGCAATAGTAGCTGGATTTCTGGGATCATCCTCGGGGATTCCAGCCTCAACTTTTCCGACAAGATCCGCACCAACATCTGCAGCCTTGGTAAATATTCCCCCTCCCACTCTGGCAAAAAGGGCTACAGAACTTGCCCCAAGAGAATATCCCGTAACTATCTCAAGCACAACATTATTCAAAAAATCAATATCCCCGGGGAGAACCTTTGTAAAGATAATCATCAGAGCCGATATGCCGATAATTCCGAGACCGACAACAGAAAGCCCCATAACACTTCCGCCTGTAAAAGCAATGTTAAGGGCATTATTTAGTCCCTTCTTCGCTCCATGAGCCGTTCTCATATTGGCTCTGGTTGCAGCAGACATCCCGATAAAGCCTGCAAGACCCGAAAAAAGAACCCCGACAATGAACGATACGGCTACCAGTTTCTGGTGCCCCTCCTTCCCGAAAACCATTAACAAGGCAACCGCAATAACAATAACAGCGAGCACCTTATACTCTCTCTTCATGAAGGCAATAGAGCCGTCATGAATAGCCAAACCAATCTCCTTCAGCCTGTCACTCCCGGCATTTTGCTTACTAATCCATGCGATCTTGAAAAAAGCAAAAAGCAGCGAGAGAATCCCGGCGCCCAGAGGAATGTATAGAAAAATGTAGTTCATCCTACACTCCTGATATAATTATAAATTTATGTCCCCCACCGGAGCAGGAAACAATTGGTACCGATTATATTCAATTTTAAATACGCTGACAAGAGAAGAAACACCGGACACAGGAATTTTAATTTGAAGCAAGTAACAAATCCTGAAAACTCCCGGGCAATGAATATAGAAATACTCCAAAAGTATCAGGCCACTTTTAAATGGAGAAATCTTTGCACCTCTAAAAATCGGGATTCACCGTACGAAATAATCAATATTCATAGAACTAAAACAGAACCTGCAGGATATAGGATGAGAAAAAGATACACAAAACCTATCTTCGATTATTGACTTTTAGAGCGGAGGAAGTTATCGTTTCTGGAAAGAGATTAATTTGAATGAGGATGGACGAATGTCAATCAGGTATTATTTTTCTGTTTTTCCGATGGAGGCTCTGGTGGCTTCTGAACTCTCTCCTGAACAGTTTGGTTCGTACATGGCCACAGGGGCAAGAAAGGGCTCGGCCGAAAAAATTATCTTCATAGAAGTTGAGGGTAATTTCGGCAAAGAATTCGACTGGAACTATGCTGAAAAGAACTGTATCAAACATAAAAACGGGGACCCTAAAAACTCGTTATACCTTTCCGTTTACCGCGTGCTTGAGAGAATCCCGGTAGAAAGATTGAAAAATGTTTACCTGACCACAAGAGATGGGCGTACTATTGAGCTAAAACAAACAGAATATGTTCCCGATGAGAAGAAATTCTGGATCTACCAGGAGTTATGCCCAATAACCCCCCTTGTTGTGAGTTATCTTAACCCGAAGGATTTTGTTGGATATATAACAAAACCCGAGAATAAAATTTATGTGCCGCGAATTATTTTTTCAGATCTCAAGGTAATCGATTTTGATAACCCCGAAGATACCGGTAATATTGGAAGAATTTATGATAGGAAAATTGAACATATCAAAGAGTGCATAAAGGCTGTAACATTGAGAAAAACCAAGATCAATAAAACGCTTGATCGGTCTCACGTTGAAACCTTCTCTTTTCAGATTATCAACAAGGGTATATACATAGGTGATGGGAAAAAGTTTCTGATGTACAAAATGCCTTCAGCAGAAGAAATAAAAAAAATAGATTACGACTGGGGACGTTCGGCACAGATATTATAGTTGATTTCTGTATTGAAATAGTATTACTATACCCGGATGGATGTACTTGAAAAGAAAATCACAGGGGACTGGTTCGATATACGGGAAAAGTCCTCCAACCTTACTGATCTGGAAGATTACTTCGCTTTTTCCATTCCGTTGCTAGGGAAAATTATTGATAAGATCCGCCTCTCTGTTGAGGGAGGGATCATTGAGTACAAGCGATCCAGCCTTCTCCAAATTTTTTCCCGTCTTGAGTCATTAAAATATGATTCAAAAAGTTTTGAAGATCTCCCTCTGCATTCGCATAATATTTACACCGTCATTTATGTAACCCTTATACAAAAACTATTAGCTACAGGAGTTGTTCCTTTAAAAGAAAATCTCGAAAACCATGAAAGCAATGACAATCCTGACCTGAGGGCTGATATAAAAACAGTGATAAAAGATGTGCAGATGAAAATCCTCGAAAACCCCGAACTGAAGCAGAGGCAGGAAATAAAAAATATATTGATGCAGATAACAATATACAAGAAAGAGCTTGAGAATATGAAAAAGATATCTCAAAACATATTACCTGAAAAGGCAAAATCCTTTTATAGTAACTTCAAAAAGACTTTTGCAAAAATTACACATAGTATAGTGACAAACTATTCAGTGATTTTAAAAGAAGAAGAGGATATAATTCGAAAAAGCAAACAAATAAATATTCTAAAGAAATATGAAATATCCGCACTTTCAGGAATCCACCTATCCCAGGCGAAGGAAATCGCCAGACTCCATTCAACAATAAATTTTGCCATAAAAGAAAAATATAAAACAAGGGAGCTGCTTATTGATCTTGTCAAAAACAAAGACATTATAATGGACTTAATCAGCAAAGAATCCGACAAAATGAAACAGCTGGCAGGAAATGATAACGAAGCAATTTTAATCAGCAAAGCCTTCGGCCACGAGATAATTTACCGCCTTAACAGGCAGTTGAATAAAATGACTTGATTTTTAGAATTTATTTGGATAAAACACCCGAATTAGAATCATCTTCAGCAATCTCTTTCACCCCCTGCGATTCCCCTTTTTTGCAAACCAGAACCCTGCCCTCTTTTACCACAACTATTATGTTATCAATGCCGCATAACTCCACCGACAAATAGGAGAAAAAAAAATTATTTTTTGAATTTTTCTCGATTACTCTTCTGTCATCTTCTAATTTCAATCTGGAAATTTCATCCCAGCTGCCAATGTCGTTCCATACAAAGGAAGCTTTAACCATGACAGCCTTGCTGCTCTTTTCCATAACAGCATAATCAATAGAAATCTTCGGTACTTTTTCATATATCTCTTTTAGCTTCCCCACCCCACAGATTACATCAAACCCCTTCTTTCTTCTAACTCCAAGCTTAATCCTTCGAGGCTCAAAGGCAGAAGCAATATCAGGACTGTAAGATTTTACCTCATTAAGATATTGCTTTATTCTGAATGCAAACATCCCTGAATTCCAGAAAAAACCGGTTTTCTTCAAGTAGAATTCTGCCGTACTCCGATCCGGCTTTTCCTTAAAAGACTTGAGGCAGAAACCCTTTAATTTTTTCTTTCCTATTTCCAGATAGCCGTATCCCGTCTCAGGCCTATCTGGCTTTACCCCAAAAGTCACAAGATAATCCAGAACCGAAAGCTCAAAAGCAGCTTTTACATCATTAACAAATTTATCAACAGGCAAAACAATGTGATCGGCAGGCAAAACAAGAACGGTACTCCGTTCTTCCCCCATTAGTTCCAGATAGCGTGCCGCGAGGGTCACAGCCGGCGCCGTATTCCTTGAAGCAGGTTCGGCAATGATTTTTATTTTTCCTCCGGGACACCTCAGGGATTTACACTCCTTTATAACCGCCTCGAGTTGATTTTCCAGGGTTATTATGTATATACTGCCATCTATCCCAAGGCTTAAAGCCCTCTCCACAGTTAACTGCAAAAGGGATTTATTCTCAACAATTTTTAAGAACTGCTTGGGTTTCTGTTCTGAAGAGGCTGGCCATAGTCTTGTCCCCGAACCGCCGGCTAAAATCAAAACGTGTTCAACCATTTAACCCCTCCAAAAATATTATTATCTGCTACATACTGCACGATTAAAATAATAAACTCAAGGGATTTGAATTATTTCCTGTTTTCATACAGAAAGGATTCCCGGGAATATTGAACAAGTTCATATTAAATTATATATAAAAAAGATGTGCTCTTTATTTCTTTTCCAGTTAAATTTCCTTGATTATTACCTTGACCTAAACCGAAGAGATTAATAAACTTTACCCTGTATTTCTAACACTGTTAATGATATTCCGGAATGATAGTATAGTTTGGAGATGGAAATGGCTTTTACATTATCAATTTATCCGTGGACCTATCTGGCAAAATTTAAAAACGACAGCTGGACGGAAAAATATATCGAAAAAAAACACAAAACCCCGGAGGAAGAGAAAAACATGTCCGGGGAAGAATTGAAAATTCTTCTTCAGAAAAGGAACTCATTTCCTGAATTACCCCTGGTAAACTACACCTCTCAATATGGGCTGGGGTGTTTTGAAGGTCTAAAAGCCTTTCCACAGAAAGATGGGAAACTAAAAATCTTCCGTCCCCGCGAAAATGCCGGGCGAATGATACGCTCCATGGAAGGGCTTATGATGCCGGCTTTTCCTGAGAAAAAGTTTGTAAAAGCTGTAAAAACTGTTGTTGAAAATAACAAAAACTGCGGCTTTGCTCCTGCCTATGATAGGGAATGGGAAAAAGATGATTTTGTTTTCGGACATTCCGTATATATCCGTCCATTTACATATTCCGAACCCGCCATAGGTCTCGGCCTGAGTGTTAATCCCTGGGTGGTAATTGTCACCACTCCCGTGGGAGCCTACTTCCGACCGGGAAACTCAAAAGCAGTAACAACAGAGAAAGTAAGAGCATTTCGCGGGGGTACAGGCTGGATAAAATGTAATTCCAATTACGTAATCGCCACACTGGCAAAAAAAGAGGCGGAAGCAAAGGGTTACATGGAATCCATCTTTCTTGATGCGAAAGAACAAAAATACGTAGAAGAGGGTTCTTCCTGCAATATTTTCTTTTTACTGAAAGATGATTCCCTTGTTACTCCTTCTCTGGGAGATACGGTTCTTGGGGGGATAACAAGAAAAAGCCTTCTCATACTTGCAGCTGATATGGGAATAAAGGTTGAAGAACGTAAAATATCCATAGACGAGGTTATGGAAGAGGCCAGAGAAGTTTTTGTGTCAGGAACGGCTGCCGGCATTTCCTATATCGAATCGATAACTCACAAAAATAAAACCGTTGTCTTCTCAAAGGGGCACATTGGTGAAATAACCCGCCTGCTGAGAAAAACATTAAAGGGCATTCAGTATGGAGCCATAGAGGACAAATTCGAATGGATGATGGAAATATAAAGAATTATTCTTCACTCCAGAGATTCTGCTCCATATCTTTTGGAATATAGCTGTAACTAATCAATTCCTTAACGGCAACTTTCGGGTCAAGTATTGTTCTTGTATTTATTGCTGCATGATAGGGCAGCCTCCTATTCCTCTCCATTGTTATCGGATCCCTTTTTAAAATATCAAAGTATTCGGCAGATTTTGTAAGGTATACAAGGGATCGGGCATATCTCTCATCGAATCTCCTGCTTTGCTTCGAAAGATGGTTTAGAGTCACTCCGAGGTTATTAAAGACCTTCATTAGACTGAGAATGACAGCATAATGATCTTTACGCTCTTCAGGAACAATATCCTTTATCCTTGATTTCTCAAGAGTCAGCTGATTTAAAAGATTATTGTAATACCCCTCTGCTGCATAATAATCTCTCCTCTTTAAAAAAGTATTGGCTGTAGCATACAGCAAATTCTTGTTGACTGAAAAATCCCCTGCAGCATTAATGAATTTGAGCAGGGCATTTTCGTAATCCTGATTGGCATAATAAATAAACCCCTGCTTATACTTTACATCGGAAGTGCTGTACAAATTTTCATATGCCTTATTGTACAACAGAAGGGCTCTGGTATATTCGCTTAATGACCTTGTGTTATAGTAATAGACATCAGCGAGATCCGCATAAATTTCTCCGTAAATCTCATCTTTTTTAACGAATTTCCTTTCAAGTGCTCTTTCATACTGCCTGATTGCATTCTGAAAGGAGTCTTCGGCCTGAACCTCTCTATCCGTTTTATAGAATAACTCCCCCTGCCTTTTGTATGTATCAATTAATATTGCCTGCTGCTCGCGTGTTTCCGGGGCTTTTTTTGAAAATAACAATGAATTACTTAAAGCCTTCTCTTCTTCTTCCGGCTCATTTGTATAGCGAAAATAACGGGAAAGGTTATAATGGGTCTCTGGCAAATAAGGATTTTCTTCACAGGCATCAGTAAGGATATCCTTAACACCCTCATACTGATCCTTTGAAATTAAATACCCTCCTAATTTTGCGTATACCTCGGGATTAATTTTTACCTTTTTATCCTTTTCGAAATATTCTTTAAGCCTTAAAACTTCTTCCATATTATCTGTATTAATAAAAAATTTCATCATTCGAAAAAATATTATATCGCGTTTCTTCTTTGTCCTGTATTCTTCAAGCATTGATGCAAAAGTAGACCTTGCGTTTTCAAATTTATCTTCAGGATTCTTGTTGTTCCATTCCTCATCGAGAGCCCATGAAAGATAATTATCGCCAAGGGCAAGCATCGCCTCAAAATCATACACCTTCTTATCAAGAATCCCATATTGAGGAATATTCCTGTCGCCTTTAAGCAGTTTTTCGGCTTTTACAAAATTACTTCGATATTTTGATTCCCATACTGCATAATCGATAATTCCTTTTTTGTCTCCCGGATATCTCTTTAATAATTGTTCGTATTTTTCCTCTGCAAAATCGTCTTCTTTTTTCTCCCTGAAAGCTGCAGCATATTTATAAAATTCATTTTTGTTGCTCTTAATTTTAACGGCCTCTTTGAAATAATCATTTCCCACCAGAAATTTATCCTCCGAGATCGCCCTCCTTCCCTTCTCATACAGAGAGTTTGCCCTTAATGGAACCACTATATATTCGTACCCAAGCAGCATAACCATAGCGCAGACAAAAAAAGTTCCAAATATCGGTAATGCATTTTTTTTAAAAGTATAAATGAAAGATTTTCTTTCGCTCTCAAACTGTAGACCGGTTTTTTTTGCATACTTCCCTGATATAGGTATTTTCTTGCCGGTAACATTCCCGACAAAAACAGCAAGATCCCTGGGAGAACTCTTTTTAACAAGCATAGAAACAAGAGTCTTTAAATTCTCACTGGTGAGTTCACTGCCGCCGATCAAATCTTCAATTATTATTTTCAGACGAAGGGGAAGGGATGAAAGAGTATTCTGAATATTCCTGAAATCCCTATCGGATATTTTAATGTCACTGCTTTTTCCCTTATCTGTTATGCTGGAAATTGAAGATGCGGGATTGAGTAATTCTTCAGAAAAATCCGATGAAGAAGGTTCAGATTCCGATATGCCAAAATGCTGACTTATATCTCCCAGATCAAATTCGTCGAACTCAAAGCTTTCATCCTGAGGCTCATCCATGGGAGAAGAAATATCCATTCCCCCGCCTTCAGCAGTATTTGCATCTGCAGCCCCCTCAGGCGCAGGAGCCTCTGAGACCGCATCACCCTCAGAAAATGCCTCTCCCCCCTCAGCGGGGAGATCCATATCGAGAGTTTCCGGCAGGGAAAAGTCGCTCACATCGGGTTCTTCAGGCGCAGAAGCCTCTGAAGCCGCATCACCCTCAGGAAAAGCCTCTCCTCCCTCAGCGGGGAGATCCATATCAAGGGTGTCCGGCAGGGAAAAGTCGTCTGTAGCAGGTTCTTCAAGTCCGGAAACTTTTTCGCTTCTGTCTTCCTTAGAAGAAATTAGAAAATCATCATCATCGAGAGCCTCGCCCGGAATTACCTCTGCGGAAATCTCCTGAGAATCTGAGGGCTCTTCACCGGAAAAACCGTCTAAAAGCTGACTTATGTCATCTGAAAGGCCCTCCTCGGGAACCGGAACATCCTCTATCTTCTCGCCTTTTTCGGCAAGTATCGATGGCTCATTCCCGAGGGAATTGACTATCTCCTTAAATTTCTCAATCTCTTCAATTTCAGGCATTCTTTCTACCTAACACCCCTAATTACAAAAAATTTAAACCAATACAATGAACCGTCTCTGAATAATATATCAGAACTAATCCATCTTGTCTCTTAAATCCGAATGGGCGGCTATCCCTATTACCTATTTCGGAATATTTGGAGCATAAATCGAGATAGTTCTTAAGATTTTTTTGATTCTCCCGATCATCTATATAAATTCATGTTTAAAGCGGGTAAATTCACATTATGCATCATATTTCTTCTCTCTTTGCATGCGGGGTTTGCAGAAGATAATGAAAACTTGCACACTCACCTGAAGATATCGGAAATCAGGGAGTCTGTTCCTCCCCATTTTTTTAAAGGAGATATAGTTCTAACCTATAAAGCTACCGGGAAAGTAAGGTTTGTAGGTGCGGCATTCCAGCATGAAAATTTCGCAAAAATACATCCTTTCTTCAAGAATAAACACGGAATCTACATTCTATTTTACCCTCTACCCGAAAAAAAGAAAAACCTTTTTTATAGAATAATTGTTGACGGTCTATGGATGCCCGACCCTGCTAACCCATTATCAGTTATCGACAATAATGGAATAGAAATATCATATGTAAATAATCTTCCGGCTTTTCCTGCTTCAAACAGAAAAACTCCAATAATTCATGATATTAACAATGTGGAATTTGTTATATCCGCACCTTCCGGAAAACAAATTTCAATAATGGGCAATTTCAATAACTGGGATCCATTCTCCCACACCCTGAAGGAAATCGCTCCCGGAAAGTATTCGATCACCCTACGCCTCG
>CAZEKV010000029.1:0-18678 GCA_964512945.1 uncultured Spirochaetales bacterium
AGCAACTCATTGAAAAAGCCGTCTTCGAATTAAAACATAGCAGAAAAAACAAATCCATCATGAAAGCAAGCCTGTTAATTGAGAAAAAAAAAGAATCCGACTCTGTGGGATGATATACAAACTATTCTATCAATATTTTCTTTTTCAAATATGCATCGAGAGTAGAAGGCTGCCAGTAAATCATATAGTAATCATTTGAGGCATTCCAGAGGGTAAACCCCGAAGAATCCGCTTCTGTGCTACCTTCAAGCTGTTTTGTAAGATATTTAGCAGACTTTACCCTGTCAAATTTTGTCTCGGAACCAAGACGAAAGGCCTGAATGTAGGGACGAATTTCACACCTGCCCTCCACCATGAAGGAGGCTCTTTCCGTGCCGATTTTGTAAATATTCTTCGACCAGTCGAGATAGGAGGGATTCCTGATAAAGTCGGTTTTAAAATGAGAAGGATAGAACATCGGGGATATTACATCCACATACTTCGAAAACATCTCAATATTCTGACCATTCACATTCCCCAGTCTGAACCATCCATGGAATCCAAACACATCCGTACTTATCGGGATGGAAATCGACTCCCTTGCCATCTTTAAAAAAGACTCAAGAGCATCTATCCTGTTCATGTTTTTCCGTTTATAGCGGAAAACAACAGAGTGCGGAACACCGTGCGTTGGGAAACGAATATAATCAAACTGAATCTCATCTATCCCAGCCTCCTGTAATTCCCTGGCCAGGGACACATTGTAATCCCACACGAACCTTGAAAACGGATCAACCCAGTACTGCTTCTGAAAATAGGAAACTTCTCCGGTTTTCTCATCGATTGTCTTATAAAGCTTCCCCCACGGCTTTTTTTTAGCAGAATTCCATACGGAATATTTATTATTTTTATACCGGTACATCATTTCATCCTGGAAAACAACGATACGCCCAATTAGATAGATATTATTTGTACGTGCCGTCTTTAACAAATCCTGTAAATTAATCCTTTTCCTGACAGCCCCCATGGCATAGGGAAGTTTCAAAGAGGTGTTATATGTAATTTTTCCGCTGTCGTCTTTCATGTCAACAACCATCGAGTTAAAGCCATATTTCTTTATAAGCTTGATATGCTCATCAAGGTAGTCTCCCGAAGCCATGAAAGAAGAAACATAAATACCGTACTTATCCCCCGCTTTCCTCTTTCTTGCCATTTTTTGCAGATCCGGAACCAGTACGTTTTTTTCCCTTTTGATTCTTACCCACTTCTTTTTCCCGCCCGTATGCTTCCATATGTTATTTTTCGTCCGTATCTCCATATCCCAGAGTCCCCTCTTTCTAAAAAAAATATGAAGAACCGAATCAGTTTCATCCAGCCCCGGATAAGCGATTCTTGTCCAGACCTTTCTCGTCTCAGAAGATTCGTAAACACCTCCCCCAAAACCGTAGGCAATAAAAACAACCCGTGGATCCTCCATCGAATAGGATACTGCCGAAATCTCTTCAAAAAACCCCTGTCCCTTGTATAATATGTTTGCATCCTCCGAGAACCTTTTCCATGTTTTACCCCTGTCCCTCGTTTCAAAAAACCCCTCAAAGGAGGTTCCTATAATCATTGAATTCCCATCGTGAGGAGAAAGGGCAACGGAAGTAAAATAGGTGTTTCGGCCTATTGGTCTGGAGGTACTTATTCTCTCCCAATTCATCCCCCTATCCTCAGATATATATAATTCTGAAGCAAAAGTTACTGCCACCCTGCTGTCATTGACAGGATCAACAGAGAAAGATGTTATCTTCCTTATGTTACCGGGTCTGAAATTAACAGAAAAGAATATCCGGTTCAGCCTTTCTTCTTCCCCCATTCCCGTTTTGATTGCAAGGCGATAACCGTAAAGGCCCTTCTTGTATGCATTCCCCAGATACTTCTTATCCTCAACAGAATTCAGATTTTTCAATATTATATTCTCAAATACGGATATGCTTATCTCTTCTGGAACAAAGGGGTAAATAATTTTCCCGGGAAGCCCCGAATTCCTGATTTCCCAGGTATTATTTCTCCTCGAAGCAAAAAGAAAACCCCGTGCCTCAGAGACCCCATATGCAATACCTGAATCTGTCTCGATAACCCCTTCAGGATTCAGATCAAAAATATCGTCATCGGCAAAGCCTGACATGGGAAGAAAGATAATGAATAGTAGTATAATTTTTCGCATAACTGATTTCCTGTGGAATATTTATAGGGGTATTATATATAAATTGGTTCTTTTTAAAAGGTGTAAACATAATTTTAAATTCGAATAACCCTGGAAATCCAGACATTTCAGTCCACACACCCCTCTCTACACCATTACATCCTTAATCCCGAAAGAGGGGATTTCTGATTAAATCAAGATAGTTGGCAATAAATTGAATTAATCACTCCATTTTATGAGTATATACGGGTAGATGAGGAAATAAAAATGTTTAGATCAAGCAGCACAAAATTCCCCAGGGAAAAACTTTTTTTGGAAGGGGTTAGTAGATTATCCGATGTTGAGCTTCTTGCAATACTTATAGGCTCCGGCACGAGGGGAAACAATGTCTTTAGAATTGCAACAGAATTATTGAAGGTCTTCGACAAAAATAAAAATAAAAGCCGCCTGGAAACCTTTATGAAAATCAAAGGTATGGGCTCTGTAAAGGCCGCCCAGATTACGGCGGCTTTTGAATTCTCAAGACGCAGGCTCTGCCCCGATACTAAAAAAATATCATATCCTGTTGATATTATTCCATTGATTACCCATTACGCAGACAGGAAGCAGGAATGCTTTCTATCACTTTCCATGAACGGAGCACATGAAGTAAATGCGGTAAGAATCGTCTCTGTCGGTCTTGTAAATAAAACCATTGTCCATCCAAGAGAGGTTTTTGCCGATCCTATAATAGACAGGGCTGCTGCAATTATTGTAGCCCACAATCATCCTTCGGGAAATGTTAAACCCAGCAGAGAAGACATTGAAATAACAGCCCGCTTGAAAGAAGCGGGACTAACCCTCGGCATAAGCCTGCTGGATCACATTATCTTCAGTCAAAAAAGTTATTACAGCTTCCTGGAAAATGGGATTATCTAAAGTAAAACATTTTTTTTATAAAACGATGTGTATCAGACGAAAGCGGCGGGGAAAAGGGTCTATTACCCCTGGACTGTAGAGTAAAAACGGGATATACTTCCCCCGGTTCCGGTTTCTTGATCCGGAATATGGATAGAAAAACGGCGGGGCATCCCCCCCTGAATCTTGCAGTAATCTGCGGATAATGCGCCGGAAAAAATACTTAAGGATAATTATATGTCGGGAGAATTTGTTTGGGTAGACTTTGATCTGCTGGAAAAATTTATGATAGACGGTTTTATAGCAGCAGGGGTTCCTGCCAAAGATGCAAAAATCTGTGCTGATGTTCTAATTACCTCGGATAAGCGCGGGATTGATTCCCATGGTATTGGAAGATTTAAACCAATTTATATTGACAGAATAACCGATGGGATTCTTAATCCTGTCACAAATATTGAGGTAGTGAAGGAGGCTCCTGCTACTGCCGTCATTGACGGACATAACGGAATGGGGCATGTTATAGGGAAAAGAGCCATGGAAACGGCAATTAACAAGGCCGAGAAATTCGGCATGGGGATGGTGGCTGTAAGGAATTCCACTCATTACGGTATAGCAGGATACTACGCCCTGATGGCTGCAGAAAAAGGTATGATAGGGATAACCGGAACGAACGCCCGCCCTTCGATTGCTCCCACATTCGGAGTTGAGAACATGCTTGGCACAAACCCCCTCTGTTTTGGAATGCCTACAGACGAAGATTTCCCCTTTGTTCTTGACTGTGCCACATCTATTTCTCAACGCGGAAAAATTGAAAGCTATGCCCGTACGGGAAAATCCCTTCCGGAGGGATGGGTAATAGGGCGTGATGGAAAGTCTAAAACCGATTCTGTACAGGTACTGAAAGATCTTATTTCAGGAACTGCCGCCCTTACACCCCTTGGAGGAATCGGAGAAGAAACAGCAGGATTTAAGGGCTACGGCTATGCAACTGTTGTTGAAATACTCTCTTCAGCTCTCCAGGGCGGAGCTTTTCTAAAAATGCTTTCAGGTTTTGACCCCGACGGGAAGAAACGCCCCCACAGTCTGGGACATTTTTTTATTGCAATTAGTGTTGAATCATTTATCGAATTACCGGATTTTAAAAAAACCACAGGAGATATTTTGCGTGCTTTAAGAAATGCAAAAAAGATGCCGGGAGCCGAGAGAATTTACACCGCAGGAGAAAAAGAGCATATTGCCTGGCTGTTTAGAGAAAAAAGGGGGGCAAAGGTCGATAGAGTTCTGCAAAACCAAATAATAGAAATAAGAGATAGATACAATCTTAATTACAAATTTGACTTTGAATAGATACTCTAATCAATAATGCCCCTTGCCAAATTCTCGAACTCTCCGATTGTTGCTATCTGTATATTATTATCAAGAGCCTTTTTCTCTTTGGAACTCCCGCTTCCCTTTTCTTTTACGACAAGGTAGGTCGTTTTCCCGGAAACTCCGTTTACTATTTTGCCGCCGTTATCTGTTATCGTTTTTTCCAGTTCTTTGCTCCTCACCCCGGAAAAACAAACCCTGAAGTCCTTTAGCTTTTCACTTTTCAAAGAAACTTCTTCTCTCGCAATTGTAATAGGTAGTTCGGCAATAAAAGCCCAGAAAGCTTTATAGCCCTCAATAAAAATGTCCGCACTTTTATCCGAGAATCCCTCGATACCCAGTATTTCTTCTCTGTCGGGTTTTATCTCCGGAGAATTGTACCTGCTCAACAGAATTAATTTTTTGCTTCCAAGCCCCTCAAAAAGACTGCTGGCATGCATTATCTTCTCAAGCCTTGCATTTTTCATTCTGGAGTGTATGGAATTGTAAATTACTCCGGCTTTGCGTTCCTTGAAATTCTCCAGTCTCTCAAAATCCTCTATGGAAAGCTCCAGTATTTTCTTTATTGAATCATGACCGCTGTTAAAGAGTTGGCGGACTATCCCGTCTGATAGATTGTCTACCTCCATTATCTCAAAAAAGGCGATTACTTTTTGGATCTTCTGCTCTATACAATTTCTCGAATCGGAACACTTCAATTCTACATTACTTTCATTCCATTGAAGAAGTGCTCCGCATGAGGGGCATTTTAAAGGCAGATTATCCCCTGTTCTCTCTATTACCCTGACGACCTTCGGTATAACCTGGCCGCTTCTTATTATACTGATTAACGAGCCTACACCTATTCCATTTTCCCGCATATAGCGGGCATTAATCAGGGTAACATTGGAAACCACGGCACCATCCAGTTCCACAGGCTCAACACGAGCCACAGGTTTCAGCAAACCGTATTTGGATATCTGATAGACAATTTCTCTGATTTTTGTAATTTTTTCTTCTTCCCTGAAGCCCTTCCAGGCCCTCGCATATACGGGATTTCCGTTTCTTTCACGCCCCAGACTACTGCGTAATTTTTTATCATTTATTTCTATTATGAGCCCGTCTATCTCATATTCCTTATTTAATAAACTGTAATACTTATTAAGCAAACTGTCCGTCAAATCTTTTATCAGGCATGTAAAATATTCGAGCTTAACCGTATTTACGTTTTTGTTTAAAAAAATTATTTCTTCTTCCCTGTCTTTAAACCCGTCTTCATCCAGATGCAAACCAAACCTTATAAAATCAAAATCGGATAATATTTTTTTGGGTTCCTTAGTATTCAAGGCCCCGGCTCCCATATTTCGGCTGTTTTTAAATTCACCACTCCAGTTTTTCCTGAAAACCTCTTTTCGCATGATAACCTCACCGGAGGTATAGCCATTGATTTTTATTTTTACAGGTTCTTTATTACTCATAAGTACAGCAAAATGTGCATCGCTCTTCTGCCCCTGGAAACCGTTTCCCCTGGTCCATGCTTTTTTCTGATTTTCCTGTACAAGGAAAGACAAACCATCAAACTTTGGAGTAATTACAACAAGGGTGTCCTCTCCAATACCCTTATTTTTTGCCCATTTTCTCAGTTCTTCCGAGGATTTTATCTTATTCATGGAAAACATAGGTACCGGCAAATCTTCTTTTCTGATATCCCTGTCGTTTACTTCAAATCCTATGCTTGAAAACAGGGGATCCCTGCCCCCGGTTCTTCTTTTCAGCTCTTCAACCAAAGCATCAAATTCAGAATCGGAAATAAGAGCACTACCCTTTCGATAAGCCTCATTCGCATGAATTATCCTTTTTTTCAATTCCTCAAGGGTCATCGTTGTTCCTTTCCATCAATTATTTACTGGAGAGAACACCATATATAATTCTATTATCGTGTAATTTCAAGTACAGTTTTTGTACGCATCGATTTAAATAATTCATTAACAGAATAATAACGGTTTCTTCCGTACATACTTATATCATCTGCGTAACGTCTGGAATTGGCAGCCCAATCGGAAGGGATGGGATCCTGGATAATAAAGTACTTTTTATCCAGGCTGAAGCCATTGAGAATCAGATAATGACCCCCATGATCAGTGTAATACTGACCGAAAAGATTTTTTTCGGGATTATCCGTATGCCTGACACCACTCATGTCATACAATATGCCAACGATATGACCCGCTTCCAGCATTTCAAATATGTCTCGAGGTTTTCTTACTGTCTTCTTATATCCCACAACACCGTATCTCGAAATTATATTTCTCAGATCATCAAAACTTGTTGAGCCGTCTCCATTTTTCCAGCCGAGACTATCACGGATAGCAGACACATGAACAAGTTTCGCTTTTGCCCACCCCACCCCCATAGCTGCAATCGTAGGCCCGCAGTTGGAGGTGGTCGTTGTGTCAAACTGGGTTCTATACCAGTTAAAATCCTCACGAGAAAGATGAAAAGAGGGAACGGGACTCACGAACAAAAATATCTCGTATTCCCCGGAGGAATTAACAGCCGTTATTTTATAAAATCCCTCTTTAAGAGCTTTATACCCGGTCCATTCGGAACTGCGCCTCATAAAGCGAATCGATCTGCTCCTATCCCTGCCCTGAACTTTTTTGATATACCCATCAACATTAAATTCAGCACCTTTCTTGCCCAGAGTAATAAACCTTTTACCTGTCCTGCCCGGCGGCGGAACATTTATTATTGTATTATTCGTTTCGAGTTCCCGGCCGTAAATATCCCTGATAAGCAATCTAATTTTGTATTCTCCCGGCCATTTATATGTCCAGTAAGGACTTTTTGCATAAGAATCCCGGCTGTCTCCGGTTATCCAGCGGTAACTTAAACCATGGGGCAATACTGTATTAATGATAAAATGAGCAGTCAGCAGGGTTCCGTCGCTATGCTGTTCAACCGCAATACTAACGGAATCCGGGAAACTAACACCGGTATCGCAGCCGGCATTTCGAGACGGGGTCACAAACTCAATAAAATTATTATACTGATCGTTTATGTTCCTGTTAAGATTATTTACAATGTCTTTTCCGGATTCATAGCATTCATTCGTACTTTTTATTGATAGCCTATTTTTATACTCACGAACCCATGGGTTTTTAGTCTTGAAACCCAGCAAAATCACAGCAAAGGCCACAATCCCCAGCATGGAGAGGAAAATCGAGGCTTTGCCGAATATCTTTTTTAATTTCTTTTTATCTAGCATAACCATATACGGCGTTTCCCCATAGAAAATCTTGGGAAGGGTATCAATATTCTGTCAAAAAGTCAATAAACCTGTCGATGCACACACACCCATTCCCGGGTTGAAAAATTATTATCAATAAAATAGACTGAACGGAGTGTGAAAGCTACAAAAAATCCAGGATCTTTTCTTTCAAAAATGGGGCGTTGAATGAA
Source organism: uncultured Spirochaetales bacterium (assembly GCA_964512945.1). Classification (GTDB taxonomy): domain Bacteria; phylum Spirochaetota; class Spirochaetia; order CAZEKV01; family CAZEKV01; genus CAZEKV01. The sequence continues at coordinate 7,877 of CAZEKV010000029.1, forward strand.
TTACAAGATATCGGCATCCATCCTGAACGCTGACTTCCTTCATCTAAAAGAAGATATCGACAGCATTATTAACCATGTTGACGAAATCCATCTTGATATTATGGATGGAAATTTTGTTGACAATATCTCTTTTGGAATTCCTGTTCTTAAAAATATTTTTAAGCATTACTCAAAGATGATCTTTGATACCCATTTGATGATAAATTCCCCCCATAAGTACTTGAAGGATTTTATTAGCATAGGCAGCAACATAATAACATTCCACCATGAAGCCACAACTCATAGTTATATCCTGATAAAAAAAATTAAAGACTCGGGTGTAAGCGCGGGGATCTCTGTTAATCCAGGTACGAATATTGGCCTTCTTGAACCCCTGAAAGATATTGTTGACAGAATTCTTGTAATGACCGTGGAGCCTGGCTTCGGGGGACAGGAAATGATCGTGTCTATGCTGAAAAAAGTTGAAAAGGCAAGAAAATTGTTTGGTGACAATGTTGATATCGAAGTCGATGGGGGAATTGATGCCGGCAACATACTATCTGCAAAAAACGCAGGGGCAAATGTCTTTGTTGTTGGTTCCCATATTTTTGGCAGTCAGGACAGGAAGGAAACAATCAGAATCTTGAAATCCAATTTAAAGAAGGATTCCAGAGGACTGTAACAGCTTTTTAGAAATTCAGGCGTGATTTTACAGAGGCCTGGAATCTTTTTTCATTAATTTTTCCGCTTAAAAAACCTGATATAAGCCTCCTGGCCCACTCAGGAAAGGCGTTCCAGTATTTCCCCGTCCAATCCCCGATGGATTTTTTCAGCTCCCTCTGTTCCCCGGACTTCATAGCTCCTTTGCCGTACAATACAAATTGATTTATCATTGTAAAAAGGACATCCCCCGGTAAATCGGAATCTATATCCCTTTCTGTACCTTTGTTCTTTTCTTCCGGTATCCAGCTCCCAAGAAGCGATTTCAAATGCTCCTGGGGTATATCCGGAACCTCCTTTTTTATTAAATCGGTGACATAGTTTTTAATTAGATCACTCACCTGCTCCTTCGAAGCACTTACCTGTCTGTCGACCCCTTTAGCAATATTCTGTGCCATCCGCTCAGGATTAAAGCCATTTCCTCCAAATATGGCACCCGATGACTCCCGCCTCTCGATTGCCTTTTTCACGACCTCAAGTTCCGAAGAATTTGCTTTATTCAATATAAAATCAGCTATTTCAAAAAGAAGATCCTCGTTCATTTTATTCACCTGCAAACTTTTATTATAGTAGAGTAACAACGGCCATACTAACAGATAAAATCAAAATTCGATAGAGAAGGAAGTATAATGCCCACGATACACTACAGCTTTTTTTTCAATACCGCTCACATTTGATCCCGGAGGACCCATTTCCAGCCACGAAAGAAATTTATTAATTCTATTTTCTTCCCCTTCGCAAAGAATTTCGACACTCCCATCATGAGAATTCCTTACCCATCCTGAGATTCCGAACTTCAAAGCCGCTTTGCGTGCAGAATACCTGAATCCAACACCTTGAACCCTTCCCGAGACTTTTATATAGAAAGCAAGCATTTTCATATACGGCCCTCACTCAGCAGAACCCATTATCAATTCGGCCAATTTCGCATAATCAAATGGTTTTACCATAATTGTAAATGGTGTTTTAAATTCCTGCTTTATAAATCCGCTTGTTATAAATATCTTTTTATCCGAACAATATCTGTCCAGAAACCGCATCCAGTAATCACCTCCGAAAATATCCATACGATAATCAGAAACAATTACATCAATTTCATTATCAAGAAGATGTTTTATTGCCCCAACACCATCTGAAGAGACCAGAACATCAAAACCCAATTTTTTCAAATAATCGCGCAGGGTAAGTCTTATGGCATCTTCATCTTCAACAATAAGAACCCTTATTAATTTACTCACAGGATATCTCTCCTATATTTTTTATATAATGCAGTATTTCACGCAGGTTCAGGGGTTTTAAAAAAAAAGCATCGGCTCCTTCATTTATAATCGCAGCTTTTTCATCATCCATTCCACTTACGGCAATTATGATTGGACTCCCAGGAGCCGTATCAGCCTTGATTTTCTTGCATAACTCATGGCCATCAACCCAGGGAAGCCTTATATCTAGAATTATAACAGAGGGACGCTCTTCAAAGATTTTCCTCCCTGCCTCAAATCCGTCAAAAGCCTGAAGTATTCTAAACTTGCCGAGGTATCTCTTCAAATACTTACATATCACATTATTAAGTTCTTTATCATCATCAACTATGAGGAGAGAATTTTTGCTATCGGAAAGCCTAACAGCTTCGGTTAGTTCTGCAGGTACCGACATCCCCCTTCCTTCCATGAATCTTAGAATACTTTCAGGATGGATTCTGTAATGCCCCCCCGGGGTAGTAAACGCCTCTAAAAAACCCTTTTTTATCCAGTTGACGCATGTCTGATTTGAAACACCGCATAGTTTTGATGCTTCAAGTGCAGAAAAAAGACGTACCTTTTTCGGTTTTTTAGGCATAATTTCCTTACCAGTGAGAAGATAAAACCCCGGTATAGTATAGCAAATAGTCATGAAATGTCAATATTCAGGTAATTCAGCCGCCATTACCGGAAAACCTAAAAGTAGATGATAAAAATAATGCTTTTCTGACGGGTTTTACAAATTTTATTATAGAAGAGAGAATTTGGAAATTTCAACATAGATTTCAATAATGCTTCTTTATATAACGATTTATCTCCGAAATCTTGAACCCTCTTCCATAAAGAAGACGTTTTAGCCTGTTTTTATCCGTTGACCGCCTGAGTATTTTTTCCCCCGCTTTTTCTATGGATTTTGCCGCAATTTCTTCTGTTATTAATTCGGATAATACCTCGTCGGCAATTTTCTTTGAAATACCTCTCTTGAGCAATCCATACCTTAAAACAATAGATCCCTCGGGGTGTTTTCTTAACCTCGAAAAAATCCATTGTTCGGCAAATCGTCTGTCATCAATTAATCTATTTTCAATAAATCTATCAAGAACGTTTTCTATTACTCTTTTTGAAAACCCCTTTTTAAAAAGCTTATCTCTGATCTGTTTTGAAGAATGTTCGGCTCTTGAAACCAAAAAACGAGCCTTTCTCTCTGCCGTAATCAGGTCGGATCTAAACTCCAGATCCTTTGCCCCGGCATGGGTAAGGAATCCACCCGGAGATATATTTTCTTCCTTATGTATTTTCGCGTTAATAAAAAAAAAGAACCCATCCGAAAGGATAACCTGATATCCTCCTTTGAGTTCCCCTCTTAAACGCTCATTGATACGAACATCAACAATGCAAAGTCTATCGTTTGGAAAACTGGAATTTTGCTCTGGCACCCTTCTGTCCGAATTTTTTACGCTCAACCATCCTGGAATCCCTTGTCAGAAATCCATTTGCCTTCAAAGCCTTTGTATTTAATTCATCATATTTCTGCAATGCCCTTGCAATACCATGACGGCAGGCCCCGGCCTGTCCGTAGCACCCGCCGCCCTTTACAGTTATCAGCAGGTCAAACTTGTTCAAAGTATCTGTAACATCCATAGGCTGCCTTACAACAAATTGATGCTCAGGACTGGGAAAATAAAGATTAACCTCTTTACCATTAACGGTAATTTTTCCCTCTCCCTTTCTTAAAAAGACCCTCGCAACCGAGGTTTTTCTTCTACCTGTTCCTATAGCTAAATTCTGACTCAACAGTACACTCCTGAATTATATTTCAATTTTCCCCGGTTTTTGAGCCGCATGGGGATGAAGCCCTCCGGCATACACTTTGACATTATTAAACAGCTTCCTCCCCAGAGGACCCTTTGGAAGCATGCCCTTTATCGCTTTTTCCATCGGAAAAGTTGGTTTTCTCTTTACAACCTTCTCATAGGTCTCAGCACGCAGCCCCCCCGGATACCCTGAATGTCGGTAGTATATCTTTTGTTTCGGCTTACCGCCCGTCAACCTTGCCTTTTCCGCATTTACAATAACCACATAATCCCCTACTTCCTGATGGGGAGTGTAACAGGGCTTATGTTTACCCCTGAGTACCATTACAGCCTTAACCGCCACCCTGCCCATAGGCACATCGGCAGCATCGATAATAAACCATTTTCTATCCACTTCTTTTGGTTTAACAAATATTGTCTTCATAAAATCATCCCTTAAACTGTTATCCGGAAACAAAACCGGGTGAAGCATGCCATAAACCGGCATATTCTGTCAATAGTACTTATCCAATAGCAGCAATTTTAAATATAAAATATGCTGTACACAGTCCATATTCAGAAACACTCTAACTCGATAAAAATGGAAGAGCATCTTTAAGAATTTAGAATTGCTGATTCAATACACTTGTATAACAAGCCGAAAAAAATCTTATTTGCTTTCTTTTTTCCCTTTTTCTTCTTTTTCTTCCTTTTGTGACTCGATTTTGTCCTTTATATCCGCAATTCCAATAAAAACTGCAATGATTCCAATAAGAATCGCAATAAGGGGTCCGCCCCCGCGTAAGAAATCAATTATGTACTGACCCCATCCCAGGCCATACATAGAAGCAGGTACTACCGACCATGCCGAAAAAAGCAAAAAAAGTACACCAACAATTAATGCGACCATTTCTTATCCTCCATCCAATTAGTCTCACTATAGAATTATATTTCGATACTTCTGTCAACTCCCATCTTATATTTTTTTATGTCTACAGAGCATCACAAAAAAGGCAGAAATGATGAACACCATGGGAAGATTGATTAAAACTATTTTTGCAAGATCAACTCCATTCAGAACAACTCCGTTCCCCAATATGCCGATTTCCATCATTACAGCATAAACAAGCCCGATATACTGAAACAGTATAGCCATTACAATCAATATCCATACAATATCCCTTGTTTTCGCCCAAACGAGAATGGAAAGAAATGCTCCGAAAGCTGTAAAACAAAATCTGCTTAGAAGGACTATCAACTGCTGGGTTTCCATTACCCCTCCTTTTTTATGAATTTTATATCGCCCTCCGAAAAAATCAGGGGGACAATACTGGGCCCGGGGAAAAACGGAGAAAGAAGAATTTTCCTGCGTTTAAACCTGTCAAAAATATCCCCATATTCTTCCCTGTTGCACCTCATAATCAAATACGGCCCCTTCCTGTCCCAGAGAGAAGAATTAAATCGGCACCATATCTCCTCTGTATATATATTCTTAAATTTCAACAGTATATTCAACGATTTTATTATTCCTGCAAGCATAAAAGGCGAAACAACATCCGATGGTGGTATTTTTTCGGCTCCGGATGTTTTTTTCAAACAAACGAGACCCGGAGTTCCCCCTAACGGAAAGGGCAAAACGGGAACAAGTATATCCGGTTTTTTCCCCTTTGATGGTTTTAGAAAAGGACGCCAGAGTGAAATGTTCTGATTTTCAGAATCCGTAACAACAGGATCAGGAATGGATGTCACAGAACGCTGGAGATAATCTGAAAGAACCATTACCACTTTATCCATACTTGAGAAAACCCTGTATTCTTCATATTCAGGAAAAAATATTTTCAGGATTTTCAGTAATCGTTTATAATAAACCCCCGGATATTCAGATAAGAGACCCTTACTAATTGTATTTTTTAGTACGGTGGACAATCCCTGGGGCTTATGCCCCATAATCGCTCTACCCCCATTCTGATATAGATCCAGATATCGGTTACCGGAAAAATCGTATAAATAATAATCGCGGCTGCGTTTTATCTCAGGGAAACTAATCATCGAAACTTATCCTTTCAAGCGGTGTATATTCAGGGAGAAATCTTGATTTCATACCCGAATCAAAATAGACATCGACAATAAATTCTTTACCGTTTTTTCCTGAATTGTAGACTGTTCCAGGACCATAATCATCATGAAAAACCCTGGTCCCGGCAGGATAAATCGGACTACCACCCCCTGAATTAAGACCCTTTACAGTAATCAACTCTTCGGGAATTTCAGAAAGAAATAACGAGGGTAAAAAATCCACTGTTCTGCCCCAGATTCTCCTCCTCCTGCAGGAAGTCATGTATAACTCATTTTTGGCTCTCGTGATACTCACATAGAATATTCTCCGCTCTTCTTCAAGTTCCTCATCATCAATCTCATCAATATGCGAGGGGAAAAGTCCATTTTCAAGGCCGGTTATTATAACCCTGTCAAATTCAAGGCCTTTTGTATTATGCATTGTGATCAATATCACAGAATTATCAGTTTCTTCTTTCCCTTTTATTCTCTCACGATCCAGCTCTATATTCTCAAGAAATTGGAGAATCCCCGATTCATCACCCTTGTAATCGGAAGCGGCATTGACAAGCTCTCCTAAATTAAGTTCTTTCTGTACCCCGGCAACACTGTCTTTTTCCCTGTAGTGATCCAGCAATTCTGAAGAATTTACGATTTCCTTGATTATGTCCCCCAGAGTGAGACCGTCTTTATCAATATACGACTTTAATTTTCTGTACATTGCCAAAAAAGATTTTATCCCGTCTTTTGTTCTGGAAGCCAGGCTGTGAGAAATCTCTAAGGATGCTGATATTAAATCTCCTCCTATCTCCCCGGATTTTAGTATTATTTTCCGGATACTGGTTTTCCCTATCCCCCGCGGGGGTTTATTGATAATTCTGATAAAAGCAACAGGATCTTTTGGATTTATCAATAAAGATAAAAAGGCAAGTATATCCTTGATTTCTTCTCTTTCATAAAATCTGAGAGAGCCTACAAGCCTGTAGGGTATTCCGGCCTTCAAAAAATATGACTCAAAATTTAGAGACTGGGCATTTGTTCGATATAAAATAGCTGTTCCTTTCAGATTACCATCCCGTAAAAGACCCGCACAAAATTTTGCTTCTTCTTCCTGATCCTCAAGGTAGTATAATTCAACGGGGCATGTCGAAGGATTCTTCGTCCAGAGCTTTTTCCCCAGCCGGCTTTTATTATTTTCAACAACGGCTGTGGCAATCTTCAGGATACTATCCGTTGAGCGGTAGTTTTCCTCAAGTTTTATCACCCTGGTTCCGGAAAATATTTCAGGGAAATTTACAATATTCTTGACTTCCGCACCCCTGAAACGATATATCGACTGATCATCATCACCCACGACACAGAGGGATGTAGCATCTCCAACAAGGAGCTTTAAGAATTCGAATTGAGCTCCATTTGAATCCTGATATTCATCCACAAGAATAAACGAAAAACGCTGCTGTATCCTGCTGCGGATTTCGGGATTATTTCTCAAAAGATCAACACTCTTCATGATTAAATCCCCAAAATCAAGGTTTCCCGTCTCATTTAATCTAATTTGATAGGCAGCATATTTTTCAGGAAAATGATCATCCAAACTTATTCTGGAAAGATCATCCCCGGGCCCCAGACAATAGTCTTTTGCACGGCTTATCCATACAGCATATTTTTTTAGATATTTTCGCGTCTCTTTCTCGTAAATGCTCCCGAGGAGTGATAGCATATCATCGTCATCATAGATTGAGACAAAGCCGCCGTTCCTTCTGAGAAGCCAGGCTCCAAAGGAATGAAACGTGCTTATGAAAGCATTGGCGCCATCAGAAACCATTTTCGAAACACGTTCCCTCATCTCTCCGGCGGCCTTGTTGGTGAAGGTCATCGCCAAAATGGAATTCGGATTTACACCCTTTTCGTTAATAAGATAGGCAATTTTCGAGGTAATAACCCTGGTCTTTCCCGACCCTGCTCCGGCAAGGATAAGCAGGGATGAGCCATCGTACTTTACCGCTTCAAGCTGGGGAGGGTTAAGATTAATCAAATAATCCGGGGGAGAATCTGTCATAACACCACAGCCTCCAGATCAATACCGTTGCATCCGGTAATTTCAACATTCAGCCTTTCTCCAGGAAGGGAAGAAGCCGCCCCTTTTACCACTATCAATCCATCAACTTCAGGAGCCTGGAAATATCCGCGAGCCAGAACCATATCTTCATTCTTAACTTCTTCCTCAACAAGTACCTGCATTTTCTTTCCGATAAATTTTTTAAGCCGGTTTTGAGTAATAACTGTCTGAGCGGTCTCCAGTAGTTGTTTTCTTACCAGAATTTTTTTGGCGGGGACTCTAAAATTTTCTCTTCCACGTAATCCATAGGCAGCAGTCCCTTCCTCTCTGGAATACGAGAAAAAACCTGCCCAGTCAATATCTGCTTTTTTTTGAAAACTCAATAGTTCCTGAAATTCTTTTTCTCTCTCTCCAGGGAATCCAACCATAAAAGTAGATCTAATAACCGAAGCGGGGAGTTTCGAACGGATCCTGTCTATTAACTGAAGATATTCTTCCTGATTTCCACTTCTTCCCATAGCATGAAGGATTTTGCTGGAAGCATGCTGAAAGGGAATATCAAAATAGGGAAGTATTCTTTTATCTTCCGCACAGAGTTTAATTATCTCTTCAGGAAAATTGTCAGGATGAATATAGAGAAGACGCAGCCAGAAATCACCATCTATGGCAAGGATTCTTTTCAGCAGTTTCGGCAGACCTGAAAAACCATTTTTCATATTATACGAAGCAAGATCCTGGGCAATTAAAACTATCTCGAAAAAACCCTTTTTTATATAAGAAGTAACTTCATTGATTATATCGTCAATTTTCCTGCTCCTGTGTGAGCCACGGATCAATGGGATGGAGCAATACGTACAATTATTACTGCAGCCCTCCGAGATTTTTATATACACACTCCCCGGAAGGGAGAGGAATTCATTCCTCACATGTTCAGCATTTCCCGAAACGGGATATAAAGAGATATTATCCTCTTTTTCAAGAGATTTGACAATTTCAATTATTTTTCCGGGATCCCTGTTTCCGAAAAAAGCATTGATCTCCGGAAGAAGACTCCCCAGTTTATTCCTGTACCTCTCAGACAAACAGCCCGAAAGGATTATTTTTTTATCAGGATACACGGCTCTAAGCGACAGTGCCAGATCCACAGACTCCTCACGGGCAGGCTCAATAAAAGCACAGGTGTTCAAAATAATCAGATCTGCTTTATCGGGATTCAACGAATATTTATACCCACCCCCAATTAAAACCGATATAATCTTCTCCGCATCAACCTGATTTTTTGAACACCCCAGGTTCACAATAAAAAAGGAATCAATACATCGGGACACATTGCAACTCAAAGAGTCCTGTTTGCTCATTTTTTATCCACTTAATGAGTTTAGCGGCAACCTCTCCATTTCTGCCCATCGGAATATCATATCCATCAATATAGAATTTAATAAAACCGGCATTAGCAATCCAGATACGTACATTTTTCTCAATATTTAATTGAACTGTTTCACCCTTTGAATAATAACGTTCAACCCTGTCCTGTTCATCAACAATCGTCCGGAGGAGACACCCCCTGCGAAAAGTCCCGCTCAAAATAAAAGATTTCTTATCAGCAGACTCCAGGATGAGGGATAGTTTTTGTTTTCTTTCAGGAATTTTCGACGAACCTACCCCGGGAGTCGATGCCATCAGGGGTTCTGCTCCATCGGAAAGCTTTGAAGAATCCCCTATCCTCCTGAATCTTACCTGAGCATTAATTTTAGCAGCATTTCTGTCAATATCGTACAGCTCGATAGAAACATCATTCACTCCGTCATTATTTAGGTCTGCTTTCAGAACATTCCCAATACTTAATACGCTCTTTCCTGAAGGGATCCCCATTGTAACCGTATCATCTATTTCTTCAAAAATCATCGAATATTCTTTCTTCCCTATTGTTGTCAGAACACGATCATTTATGGAAAATCTCCTGTCAATAGCATTGTCGCCAAGGCGAAAAATAGACAGGCCGCTGCCTTCCGTCTCATCCAAAGCAGCAGCATTTCCGGTTTTAGCAGAAGAAACCTGATCCTCCTCTTTATCCGAAGAGTCTATTCCGGCAAGAGACGCATTAACATTACCGACAATAAAATAGATCCCGATAATAATAGACACGACCAGCGCCACAGCACCGAGGGAAATATAAAGAAGGGATGCATTATTTTTTTTCTCAAGAAGTTCCTCCATAGGCGGGGGCTGTTCCTGAATTTTCAGATTTTTGTAGAGACTTATCATCTCTTCGGAGTTTAGATCCAGATAGTCGGAATAGGTGCGGATAAATCCAACTAAATAGGTATCTCCCGGGAAAATAGAAAAATTTTCATCTTCCAAACCTACGATATATCTTTTTGATATCTTGGTGTCCCTTGCCACCTGATGAATGGACAGTTCCTTTTTTTCTCTTTCTTCTTTAAATTTATTTCCAATAGATTCCATACTTTTCAGCCTTCCGGTTTATATAAAAAATTTTTTACTATGTTTGCATTAGCGGGTATCGTAAATCTAAATTCCGATGTTGAAATACCACTATTTATAACAATATTCTCAAAATCATACTGAATATTGACAGCAGATTTTGTAACGCTCTCGACCCTGCGGATAAGACCATTGAGACTGAATGAAACAATAAGGCTCTTAAAATTTTCCTTAGGGGATTTCCACAATAATTTCAGCTTAACGACCCTTTCTTCGGATCCAGCCTCAAGCGGAACGGAATCGGGACCCGACAAATAGGCAATATGATAATAGCGTTTTAATAACAGCAACCCCTTAATCGAACTTACCTCTTGCGCCAGGATTTCTGCTCCTGCAGAACCCAGTTCCTGAACTATCGCAACTCTACGTTTCGGGTTATAAATAGTTAGATTCTTACTGTTCAAAACAACAACCAGACCCGAGGGTTGTGTAAAGTCAATACGCATCAAATCA
>CAZEKV010000030.1:0-18571 GCA_964512945.1 uncultured Spirochaetales bacterium
CTCTCTTTTTCGTGGCCGGAGACACTGGAGCAGATACCTGTAAACAGGGGAGACGAGAACTATCATCCACTATACGAATTCGGCTACGGGCTATCCTACCGGGAATAATTAACCCGCTTCCGCCGTAATTTTGCCACCCCCCGGAGACATTCAGCAGGCAGGGTTCTGTCTAATTAACTCAAACCCCTCTTTCTGTCCCTGGCCTTTGCATCGGAAAGAAGATCCAATAACACGGCTCCAGAAATCACTAATAACGGAATAATCAAAAAGGCAAAGTATGTCCCGGTAAAAATCAAAAAATCGTAGCTTCCATGGATAAAAACGGCAAAAAACAATCCCCTCAGAAAAAAGGATCTCCTGCTGAATTTTGACCTTCCAATGTAGTAACCCATAATACCAGAGGCAATGGCATGGAGGGGAACAGCAGTAATTCCCCTTAACAAAAGAATCGAGGTTGCCTCTACATCAATGGAATAGAAAAGATTTTCAAAACATGCGAAACCCAGGCTGGCTGTAACAGTATACACAATTCCATCGGTTATCTCGTCAAATTCCCTCATCCTGTAGGCAAATTTCTTCACCACAAAATATTTTATACTCTCTTCAACCAATGCCGCAACAACAAAACCCCGTATAAAAGCCCCCGCAAAGGCATTCCCCGATACCCCGCCATTGGCCTTTAGAATCTCTTCGAAAAGAACCTCAATAAGAAGAGCGGGGATTACCGAAATAAAACCTATAATAAAAAGCTTTACTATCTTTCCCGCAGGTTCCGGTTTCCGATTGTCTTTTTTAAAAAAGAAATAAACAATAAAAAACGTCGGAAGCACCGCAAGAAGAACATTGATAATTACGGGATTCATGCTGAATCTATATCAATTTCTCAATCTTCGGCAAAAAGGATTTCGCCTCAACGGGTTTTACAATATAATCATCTACGGGAAGCCAATCAGGATCTCCGGCTTCCTTTTTGAAATCCATATTCATTTCATTGTCGATATTCGTTGTCATCAAAATTTTAATATTCTTCAATCTATCATCATCTTTTATTTCTCTAGCCAGATTGAAACCCGAATCATTCTCCTCCATCATAACATCAAGAACCACAAGATCGGGAACAAAGGTTTTAAGGGTTTCCATGGCTTCAGACCTGCTTGAGGCCTCTTTTAGTTCGTACTTCCCCTCAAGAAGGGTGGAAATAGCCAATCTAATATCAGCATCATCATCAACTATCAGTATTTTTTTCATCGCGTTCTCCTTTGCGGCAAATCAGATTTAATAAATCCGGTGCGTAGTCCTATGCATTCTATAATAAGAAATTCGCATTTTCAACTATAATTTTCAGGCTTTTTTTAAATATGGATAATTAATGTTGATTAAAATAAGAAATACTGGTCAAATACAGATACTTCCGCATACAGGAGCCTGAAAGTGCATGAGGCATCTCTTGCAAAAGATGTGTTCGATCTTCTTGTCGAGATAATATCACAGGATGAAAAAATCAAGGGGAAAAAAATCAGGCAGATCATTTTTTCCTTAAGCAGACCGAATACTGTAATGCCCGAATCCTTTGAGATGTTCTTCAAAGAGATAATAAAAGGCACTCTCCTGGACGGCGTGGAGCTTATTTTTAAAGAGGGTGAAAAAAAAGGATTTTTCATTTCATCAATAATTATGGATGACGGGGAGTAAAAATGGAAATCAAGGTACTAAAGAATGTAATGATAAAAAACAATGCTGTTGGAAACGACAACAGAAAAATCTTCCTGGAGAATAATGTATGTACAATCAATATAACCAGTTCCCCGGGGGCGGGTAAAACAACACTCCTGGAAACATCGCTTAAAATTCTTGTAGAAAAATACTCAACAGCTGTCATTGAGGGAGATTTATATACATCCCGGGATGCTGAGAGACTGGAAAAGTATAGAATACCCCTTATCCAGATTAATACCGAAGGAGGCTGTCATCTTGACGCTAAGATGATAAACCATGCCCTTAAAGGGCTCGACTTAAAAAACCTTGATCTTGTCTTTATCGAAAACGTGGGAAATTTAGTCTGCCCCGCCAGCTTTGATCTCGGGGAAGATCTCAATATACTCTTGTTCAGCATAACTGAAGGCGGCGATAAACCAAAGAAATATGCCACTATCTTTGAAAAGGCAGATGCCGTATTGATCAATAAAGTAGATTTAACGCAGCCATGCAGGATTGACCTCGATGCCCTTGAAAAGGAAATCCATGAGGTAAACCCCCTGTCAGAAGTATTCAGAATTTCCGCCCTTGATATAAAAACAATGGAAAACTATCTGAAATGGCTGAAAAATAAAATAGATGAAAAAATTAAAAAGAACTAGAATCAGGATAACCGGGAGGGTTCAGGGGGTCGGCTTCCGACCCCTCGTCTATCGCTATGCAGTGGATCATGCTCTATCGGGCTTTGTCGAGAATACGCCGGAGGGTGTCTTTATCGAGGTTGAGGGAGAAACTTCCAGAGTAAATTCCTTTATAAACCGCCTGAAAGAAACTCCCCCTCCCCTGTCAAAAATCAGAAATTTTGAAACCACGGACGTAGCTGTTAGAAAAATAGAAAAAGACTTTAGAATCCTGCTGAGTAATAATAGTGGCAAGAAGGATGTAGAAATATCTCCCGATCTGGCTATATGTCCCGACTGCCTCAACGACATCCGCTCTCCCGGAAACAGGAGATTCAGATATCCCTTTACAAACTGCACAAACTGTGGACCGAGATTCTCCATCATCAAGGACAGACCATACGACAGGAAATTTACAAGCATGGGGGATTTCCCCATGTGTAAGGAATGCCTTAGCGAATACGGGAATCCCCTTAACAGGCGCTTTCATGCCCAACCCAATGCCTGCCCTGAATGCGGACCCTCTTTACATCTGATAAACGCAGGGAAAAAAGCTAAATCCACCGACTTGATACAAACAACAGCCGGTCTTATCAAAAAAGGAAAAATAGCCGCAGTAAAAGGGCTCGGGGGATTCAACATACTGATCGACCCCTTTAATAAGGCAAATCTAAAAAGACTCAGGAAATCAAAAAACAGACCCAATAAGGCTTTTGCCCTCATGGCAAAAAATACGATGGTCATTAAAAAATACTGCTTATTATCAAAAAAAGAAGAAGCCGAACTCACTTCAGCGGCGGCTCCCATCGTTCTTTTAAGGAAAAAAAACACTGAGCTGGATCATATATCCCCGGACAATAATTATCTTGGAATAATACTTCCCTATACCCCCCTCCACCACCTGTTAATGGAAGAACTTGAGCTCCTTGTCTTCACCTCTGCAAATAAGGCCGATGAACCCATAAGTATAAACGACGACGGTGTTAAAAGACTTATAGAAGAAAACATAATTGATTTTGCTCTTTCCAGTAACCGGGATATTATCAACAGATGCGATGACTCAATTGTTCAGTATACGGGCAACTTAAAGCAAACCATAAGACGTTCAAGAGGGTTTGTTCCGGCTCCTGTGGTAATAGAAGCCCCTTCCCCTCGCGGAGCCATTCTTGCCTTTGGAGCCGACCTGAAAAACTGTTTTTCTATTAGAAAAAAAAATGAAATTTACAACTCACAGCACATTGGAGATATGAAAGACAGCCGTAATTACGAATACCAGAGAGATCAAATTAAAAGGTTCAAGAAACTCCTCGGCCTGGATGTTAAAATAATGATTTCCGATGCCCACCCTGGATATGAAAACTACAACATGGAATACACCCGGGTTTTTCATCATCATGCACATATGCTTTCTGTTATAGGAGAACATAATATAAAGGAAGAAAGGGTTCCTGGAATAATATGTGACGGCACAGGTTATGGTAATGACGGAAAACTCTGGGGATTTGAATTCCTCGAAATAAATGGAAATTTAAAAGAATTTAAACGCCTATGTCATCTGGAATATTTCCCCCTGCCCGGGGGAGAAAGAGCCCTGTATGAGATTGACAGGATAGGAATCTCAATCTCAAGATTTCTTGATGACATAAACTGCTATAAAAGATACGGGAAAAAAAGAGTTGATAGAATAAGCAAACTGATTGATTCAGGAATAAATTCCCCGTTGACCTCCTCCCTTGGGCGATTATTCGATGGGGTGTCCTCCATTCTATCGCTTTGTGATTATTCCGAATACGAGGCAAGGGGGGCAATACTCCTGCAAAAAGCTGCAGAAAACGCCGCTTCTATCAATTCCCCGGAATATGATGTAAAACTCAACCACAGTGCCGATTCAATTATTATAGGCTATAGAGAAATGATCCGGAAAGTCTGGAATGACCGGGAAAAAGGGATTCCCGTCGAGGAAATCGCCCTCAAATTTCATATATGGATTGTTAACGCCATAGTGAAAGTAATATCCCTGTTGAAACCCGAAATGCTTGTATTATCCGGGGGATGCTTTCAAAACAGCCTTCTTACCGGCCTCATTAAAGATGTACTGGATGAAAAAAAAATAAGATATTACTTTAATTCAAATATACCGGTAAACGATGCCGGAATATCCTTTGGACAGGCGGTTTTTGGGGAATAAAAAACGGGGCTGAACTCTTCCAGTTCAGCCCCGTTCGCAGGAATTTTCTAACTGGTTTTTATTTCTATTCTTTTGGGTTTTGCCTCGGGGCGTTTGGCGATTTCGAGACTGAGAATACCGTCTTTGAATTCTGCCTTGATATTCTCAGGATCGGCATTTTCAGGGAGAACAAAACGCCTTGAGAAGGATGAGGACCTTCGTTCCTTGATCAGATAGTTGTCCTTCTTTTCTGTGTTCTCTTCTTTTTTCTTCGAAGAAATTATCAGTATATTTTTATCAACTGTGATTCTCAGATCCTTCTCTTTTATTCCCGGAAGATCGGCTTCGAGCAAATACCCCGAATCATTCTCCCTCACATCCACTGCAGGTACGGCATCTTTTATCTTCCAGAAACTATCATCAAATAAATCCCCAAAAAAGTCTTCAAAATCCCTGCTAATCAATCTACTGTTTAATGGTCTACATTCAAGCTTATTCATTGTAAAACCTCCATTAATTTAATATCTACAAATATATATGCACTATCCGTGCCAACTTTCACCTTCCCCGGCAAAACACCTAAGTCTTTGTGTTGTAAGTAATTACAACTTCTCCGGTATAGAACTATTAAATCGCCTTTTAGATACCCGGCCAAAATGACACTATGCGTTATATTGGACTATCTGTAGTGTCAAAATGACCCATCAGTCCCCTGTATCCTATTTTTTCCGGGCATGGAAACGGCGAGTCTCATATACGCCTCCAGGCTCTACGCCGGATGTTGATGATAGTTTCCTTAGAATGAAGCTATTTATCCCCCAATTTACCTGGTTATATCAACCTTCCGAAGAAATCCAGGAATACTCCTGAAAGAGAAAAAGATTGAAGTAAATATTTTTATCTGCTATGGTTCTTACCGGGTTCATGGTTTTAAATGAATAGGAGATCAATAATGTGCCTTGCCGTTCCCGTTAGGGTAAGAGAAATTCTTGATGATAATAAGATACGAGTTGAGTCAAAAGGGGTAAATATTCTTGTTTCCAGTATTTTTATTCCTGATATAAAAATCGGAGAATATATTATTGTTCACGCCGGTTTCGCCCTTAGCAGGATAGAAAAGGAAGATGCCGAAGATAGGATTGATATCATAGGCAAGCTGAAAAATGGAAAACCCCCCAATGAGTGAAATCAAGAAAGAAATACTGGAGATTCAAAAAAAAATAAATAGTATTTCAGGAAAAGACAGGATATCCATAATGGAGGTTTGCGGTACACATACAATGAGTATCGCAAAAACAGGAATCAGATCCCTTTTACCGGAAAACATAAGATTAATCAGCGGGCCGGGCTGCCCCGTCTGCGTAACCCCTGCAGGAGCCATACAGTCGGCCATAGACCTTGCCGACAGTAAAGATTTTATAGTAGCCACATTCGGGGATATGCTCAGAATCCCGGGGGAAAACGGGAGTCTCCAGGACAGAAGGAACGTGAAGATCGTTTACTCTCCCCTTGATGCACTTGATATCGCAAAGGCCAATCCGGATAAGGAGACAGTCTTCCTCGGCGCGGGCTTTGAGACCACCATACCCCTCGCTGCAGCCGCCATTATGAAAGCCCGCAGCATGGGCTTAAAAAACTTTTCAGTCTTTTCAATGGGAAAAACCGTTCCGGCAGCCCTCAAACTAATACTCCAGGATAAGGACAGCTCCATTGACGGATTACTTTTACCAGGCCATGTGTCGGTTATTACAGGAAGAAAATACTTTGATTTCTTATCCAGAGAACAGGTGCCGGGGGTAATCTCAGGATTCAAAGCAGTCGAAATTATGACAAGTATACTTTTACTGGTAAAGAATATCATGGAAGGCACAACTCCAGTGCTGAATAACTATAAAAAAGTGGTTTCCGAAGAAGGAAACAAAGAGGCTCAGCGAATCCTCAATGAGGTATTTGAAGCAGTTGATGCTGACTGGCGCGGGATTGGGAATATACCCTCAAGCGGCCTTGGAATCAGGAAAAACTGGAAGGATTTTGATGTACTTACTAAATACGGCCTCTCTCTTAAAAATCTTCCCGAACCCGAGGGATGCCTGTGCGGCTCCATACTCATGGGAAAAGCTCTTCCCTCCATGTGCAGGTATTTTGGAAAAAAATGCACACCCCTGAATCCCGTAGGCCCCTGTATGGTCTCAAGCGAGGGAACCTGTGCCGCCTATTATAAATACAATTGAGGAAATTAATATGGAAACAATAAGGCTTAACCATGGCTCCGGGGGCAGAGAGATGCATAATTTTATTAGCAATACCATCCTGAAAAAACTCGGAAATCCCGTCCTTGAGAAATTTGATGACAGTGCTGTAATGGCAAATCTAAAAAATACCCGCATAGCCATGACTACCGATAGCTATGTAGTAAGCCCCTTATTCTTTAAAGGGGGCGATATAGGCCGACTTTCCGTATGTGGAACTGTTAACGATCTGGCCACCTCCGGGGCGGTGCCATACGCACTTTCTCTCTCCTTTATACTGGAAGAAGGTTTCCCCCTTGCTAAAATAGAAAAAATCCTTGATTCCATAGCCGTAGCTGCAAAAGAGGCTGATGTAAAAATCGTAACCGGAGATACAAAGGTCGTTGAACGGGGAAAGGGAGATGGAATTTATATAAACACATGCGGCATTGGTTTTATCCCGGAAAATGTTAATATCTCTACCCATAACGCCGCCCCTGGCGATATTGTTATGCTGACAGGCCCCATTGGAAACCATGAAATCACCATGCTTGTTGAAAGGGGCGGAATCGATTTCGAAACCAGTATAGAAAGCGATGCCGCCCCACTGAATAAAAAGGTTGAAAGCCTTTTGAAAAAAACAGATGGGATAAGGGTTATAAAAGATCCCACACGCGGGGGTCTTGCCTCGGCTCTGAAAGAAATATGCGATCACTCTATGGTGAACATAGAGATCAGGGAAGAAGATATTCCTGTGGATCCTGAGGTGGAATCCGTATGCGAATTTATCGGATACGACCCGGTATACCTTGCAAACGAGGGGAAGTATATCATCATCCTTAAAGAAGGCTCCGAAAACCACGTAATAGATGTCTTTGGAAATGAATCAGCGGTAATTGGACGTATCGGCAAAATGTCAGAAGCCGGCAAACCGCCCGAATTGATTATGGAAACGGAATCCGGGGGGAAACGCAGACTCGGTATGCTGGAGACAATCCAGCTCCCAAGAATCTGTTAAAATATCCGGAAGATTTTACTCCTTTAGTTTTTTTATTGCGGCTTCGGTGTATCTTTGAATCCTGTCTTTGAGGATTTCTGATAGTCCAAATTCACTTTTTATAGTTTTGGGTTCAATACCCATGAATATTATCCTGGGAATATAGTAGCCGGTTTCCCTTGCCAGCTCTATAACCTTTACCATATCCCCCTCATGACTGGTAATACCCGTTAAATCCTTTACACTTCTTACACTTTCAGGAACAAAAAATCTATAGTCGCCCGGAGGTAGATTCAATCTGGCAGTATCCACAATTATAATCTTTTCCGTTTCTCTGCCGAGGTATGATAGAAGATTAAGGGCGTTCCCGGAAAGATCCAGTGCCCTGAAATCCTTTTCCATATTTTTTGCTATAATGTTTTCAATAATTCTGATTCCAATGCTGTCATCAAACATCGAATAATTTCCAATCCCGATTAAATAACGCATCCTGTCCTTTACATCTCCGGTTAATATAAACAAAAAAAGAGGCCGGTTCAGCGGCCTCCCTTTTTTGCGGAATTGAAACTATCTAATAAATTTTACATCGAGGTAATGTGCCGAGCAGGAAATACATGGATCGTAGGCTCTTACAAGCATTTCAAGAGCCAGTTCCATCTCCTTCTCGGTCTTCCCTGCATCGAGGAGCTCCGGTACCAGTTTATCAAAATCAAGCTGAATATTAGCATGATTCTGATTTGTTGGAATAATACAATTCCCGGCAGTACACATACCATCGTTATCATATGTATACTCGTGGTAGAGGATTCCCCTTGGAACCTCCACAGCACTTGTGCCTGTTGAATACTTTGCCGGTTCAACAGGTTTTTCATCCTCATCATAGCCGGAATCCCCGATTAGATCATCTATCAGGGAAATGGTCTCGTAAACATTATGGGCACATTCCACAACCTGAGCAGCCGAATTGAGATAGGGGTTTGTACATAAGGGCTTCATACCAAGGGCTTCAGCCACTTTTTTTGCCTCTGGATGAAGCTGATCGTAGTTATTGTTAAACCTCGCCAGGGCTCCTGCCATATAGCTGTCCATTTTGTTCTTTGTGTATTTTGCCGTTGAATTGGGAGATACCCATTCGTTTGTTATCTTCCTGTAATCGGCAACCTCATAGCTCTCCTTTGTGCCATCGGGCATAATGGTCTGAACATGGCCATCATAGAGTCCGTATTCCTCTTTTGAAGAAACGGCCATATACTCCGTCGGTCTGTCAAAAACAGGAATTTTGGGGGCAAGGGATGCTATAGTCTCAACAAGGGCGTTAATGTCGGAAACCCTGTCCAGAATTATTTGCTTGAGGTGTTTTAATTCGCTCTTCGAAGGGAGTTTCGAGAACCCTCCGGGGATAACTGTTGTAGGATGAGTGGTTCTTCCCCCTATTAGAGAACCCCACTCATGGCCAAGCCTCTTGAGTCTGAGTACAATTTTTACAACCTCGCCATGTGTCGCAACCAGCGGGAAAACAGAGGGTGCCCCGAGAAGATCGGGAGCCACAAGTATACCGACATGGAGTATGTGCGAATCAAAATTTTCGGCATGCTTCAATATTTTTCTCAGTTTTACCGTCAGGGGTGAGATATCCATACCCAGAGCGTCTTCCGTGGCTTTTACCGAGGCAAGAGTATGTCCTACAGAGCAAATACCGCAGATTCGGCTGGTAATTCTTCCCACCTCACTGTAATGCCTTCCCCGTACCATAGCCTCAAAAAATCTTGGGGATTCAGGAACCTGCCATACAACCTTTTCTATCTTACCGCTGGTAACATTCACCAGAATATTCCCATGACCCTCAACTCGTGTAAGATGATGAACATTAATATTTATATCCTGTTTCATTTCGCATCACTCCTTTGATTTTCAGTAAACATCCTGGACTTGCTTTCCGCCCAGGTATCTGAAAGACCCGCACCCTTTAGTATTTTAACAAGAGACTTCTCGTTTGGCTGGTCAATAAACCCCCTGCAGGCTTCACAGGGAATACCGTCCGAGGGACATTTGGCATCGCATCCGGCTCTCGCAACAACTCCCATACAATGGTCTCCAAGTTCATAGCGGCAGATATTCTCTTTTCGCTTACATTCAACACACACCGGATAGTTTGGAACTACCGGCTCCTTTCCATGAACCAGGTGGGAAACTATGTTAAGGAATTCATATTTATCGATGGGACAGCCATGAATGCTGTAATCAACCTTAATTGCCGCTGAAACAGGCAAAGCCCTGGGATTACTGTCAAGATGAGGCATTTCGGAGTCTTTTCCATAAACATATTCCTTAAAATCAGGTCTGCTGTTTTTAAGGGCATTTATACCCCCGGTTGCAGCACAGGCTCCATACGCTACAACAATATCGGATCTATTCCTTATTTCTTCCAGCCTCGCCCTGTCGGCCTCTCTGGAAAAGCTTCCCTCGATAAAGGCTATTGTGAGATGATCGGCTTTTTCCGACATCGCTTCGCGGAATTCAACAATATCTATATGGTTAAGAAGTTCCAGAAATGGAGCATCCCCAAAATTTGTCAGTTCTATCTGACAGCCTTCACAGCTGGTGAAATCAAAAAAACCTACCTTTGGTTTTGCCATTATAACGCCTCCTCTAGATTAACAATGTCTGCCAGCGAAAAGACCGGACCGTCAACACAGACATATTTATCATTTATCTGACAATGACCGCATTTCCCGACACCGCATTTCATTCTTCTTTCAAGATCAAGGTAAATATCTTTCTCGACAATACCTATCTTTTTTAGTTCAAGTATAACAAATTTAAACATTACAGGAGGGCCGCATATTATTACTTTCGTGTCGGGGGTCAGTGTTGTTCTGGAAAAAAGTTTAGTTATAACGCCGACATCCCCCGTCCAGGTATCATCGCCCCTGTCAACTATTTCGTAATAATCAATATCCGGAGACTTTCTAAATTTCTCGAGCTCATCCAGAAACATTTGCTGCTTTGGCTCTCTGGCACCGTAAAAAAGGGTAAAATTTTTAAAATCTCCCCTGCAATCCATTATATACTGGATTAAACTTCTGGTGGGACACAGGCCGATTCCCCCGGCAACAACCAGAACATTACTATTTTTGAGGGCATCAATATCAAACCCTGTTCCAAGGGGTCCCCGAACATACAGAGAATCACCCTTGCCAAGCTTGTTTATCGCCGTTGAAACACGCCCTACTGTCCGTATAACAATATCAAAAGTTTCTGTTCTTGTAGGAGAGCTTGCCACGCCGATGGGTATTTCTCCATAACCAAAGAGGGAAACCTCAAGGATCTGCCCTGGATAATGCCCGAGGCTGCTCCCATCTGAGAATCTCAGAGTAAAATGTTTTTCTGTATCAGTGACCTGTTTTACGGCCAGAATCTTCGTTTCCTTAGGTAAAAAAATATTTTCAATACCGCAATTACATCCATTGCTCATATCAAACCTCCATTATCTTATTAATAACATTTACAGGATCCGCAATGTCTGCCGTACATGAAGAAGAGCACCTCCCGCAACCGACACAAGCAGGACCCCCCAGTTTTTCATTAAGATACGAGGCCTTTCTCATTATTCTATGCCGGAATCGATCCGCACGTTTTTCTCTAAAATTCTCAACGGCTCCCTCACCGAGAGAAATTTTCGCAAAATCTTCTGTCAGACAGGCATCCCAGTATCTGGTTCTATCCCCCGAAACCTGATCGAGATTCCACTTATCCTGGACATCAAAGCAATAACAGGTGGGACAGACAATATTACAGGAACCACAGGAAAAGCAATCTTCCGATAATTCGCTCCAGAGGGCTTCGTTTTTAAAAGCCGAACGTACTTTCTCAGGGATTTCTCTGTAATCGGGATTCAGCTTTTCATTGCATTCATCCATCACCCTTTTGTTAACACTCTCCGCTTCGCCCCCCTGAGCATCGGAAGCATTCTCAAAATTACCGTACTCAAGAAGCGCCTTTCCCTTCTCTGTCAAAACCTCGAAGAGATAGCCCCCGCTGATTTTTGTCAGAAAGGCATCATGTCCTTTCGGCCTGACATGAACGCCTATACTACCCCAAAAACCCCTTTCGGAGATTTTCTGTATATTGGAACCAATAATGGTTGCAGCCCCTCTGAGGGCAAGATAATTCATGTCTTTCTTGTTTTCACCGTAGAGATAATCGGTCATATCAAGAGCCTTAATATCATAGAAATGAACACCAAAAAGTACCTTGTCAACCGGATTTATCTCACTCCTATACTCCCCCTTATTAAAACTTAACAGGGCCTGAGAAGTAGGGAAAAACTCCTTTTTGGGAGGTAATATCGTAACATCATAATCCAGACGCAAATCATCCGGTCTATTCAGCTTTGCAAAGACGAACCTTGTCTTTTTTGCCACAGGACCAATTACATTTCTGTTATTAATCAATTTTGATAGAAAAGTGTTAAAATCCTGCTCCTTAATAAAATATTTTTCCATTGCCCACTCCATTATTGTTTGGTACCAAATGATAGTAGGTTTTACCTATCCATTCAAGTAAAAAAAAGATACTGCTCCGAATGTTGATGTTTTTTTAGATTAATTCTGCAAGAGCAGGAGTATTAAACCCGAGAAACAGAAAAAAATAGTATTCTGTCACGGAATCACAGGAGTCATTACACCAGAATTACTAAATTCCAGCCTTTTTCTGGGAGATTAATAACTGCTTTTTTATAAAATTATTAATCTGATTATACTCAATAATACCGGCAAGCTTGTGATTTTCATCAAGAACCGGTACGGCATCAAGGCTGTGTTCCTTTAAAATATTTTTTGCAGTAAGTAAACTGCTGTTTAAATCAATACTAACCTTGCTCTCGCTCATGATATCAACAGCCAGAATAACATTGTTTAGATCAAATAAATTTAGCGAGTTTTTAATGTTTTCAATATTAATAATCCCGATCAAATTCTTCTCATCATCAACAACGGGTAGAGAAAACAGATCCGAGATATTAAAAATGGAGAAAATTCTGGATAAATTACTATTCTGACTGATAAAATCCAGTTTGGTATTCTTTATTAGCTCACTACTTTTTGTATTTTTTAAGACATCCAGTTCGGATATATCCAGATCATTTTCTCCTGCCTTAACAATACCCATTTTGATAAAAATAGGTCCGATAAGCTGAACAACAAAGGTGGAGGTTGTTATAACTATCAGTGTAGTCTCCCCGATTTCACCCGGGAATTTCTGATAAGCCATTATTGATAATCCTATAGCAACACCCGACTGACTGAACAAACATAGTGGTAAATATTTTCTTATCTTTTCAGGAGCACCGGAAAGTATCCCTCCCAATTTAATACCAACCCCCTTTCCAATAATCCTGAAAACAATAAACCCGAGTATCAAGAGGACAAGAACCGGGGTTAATTCATTTAATTGAATTTTTGCTCCGACAAATACAAAAAACAATATATATATCGGACCTGCAAATTTCTCAATCAGCAGCATAATTGTCTTACTCTTTTTTGGAGCCCTATTTGACAAAGTAAAACCCATAATTGTTGCAGCCATCAGCATATCTACTTTTATTATTAATGAAAGACCCAGAACGAGAATAATACTTCCTGTTACAAACACAAAAATTCGTTCTTCCTCCTCATATTTCTTTAGAACCCTCGACAGGATAAAACCGCTGCTTATCCCAAGGAGAGCCGACACCCCGATTTCATAAACCGGCTTCATTACGCTGATAAGCAGATTCGAATTGATACCGATAATTATCGAGGATACACTTGCAAAGACAGCGAATATGAACAGGGCAAGAACATCGTCGAGGGCGATTATACCGAATAAAGTGCTTGTCAATAATCCCTTCGCTTTTATTTCGGCAAGGACATCTGTTGTCCCGGCAGCCGCTGTAGCAGACGAGATAGCCCCTAGCAGTAAGGCAATTACCATGGCTGATCCTGGCGGAAGAAAAAATTGAGCTATTAAGAAAATAACGCCTGAAACAACGATGAAGGCTCCAAAGACCTCAAAAAGCAAAAGATAAGAAAGGGTCTTACCATGCTTCTTCAAAAGACTTAGCTTTATTTCTCCTCCCAGTGAAAAACTTATCAGCCCGAGGGCAAAAAAATTGATCGGCTCCAGCTTTACGAGTAAATCTGAGGATATAAATCCCGCACCCGTTTTCCCCAGCAAAATACCAATCAAAATATACCCGACAACCTGCGGGAATTTTATCTTTTGAAAAAGCCTTCCCCCTATTGTCCCCCCAAAAAGTATTATCCCCAGTATAAAAAGGATATTGATATGTTGAATATCTACCAATTTGTAAATGTACTCCAGATAGTTCATCTCTATTTCAGTTCCCCCGTAACAAAATTATATATGTCATCTACAGTTGAAAAGGAGAGTAATTTTGCAATATTGTCATCCTTTTTAAAAAAACCTACAATCGATGATAAAATTTTCAAATATTCTTTATGCTCGTTTTCACCCACCAGAATTATAACCATCAACTTTACCGGATCCTTGTCAATGGATTCATAATCGGGAATACCATCCTTCTGTATGCCAAGAAAAACCAACGGGTCAAGAATCCCCTTATACCTTAGATGCGGAATACCTATTCCAAGGCCTATTCCCGTACTCATCAATGTCTCTCTATGAAATATTTTTTGCCTTATATCATCAACATTAAGGCTGTCATCGATCTTAGAAAAATACGAAACCAGTTCATTAATGGAATCGTGCTTGTTCGTATTTTTTAAAAAAAAAATCTGATTTCGTTTAATATATTTAAAAACAGTCATACTCCACCTCTGCTTCGCATAATAGAAAAATCGATATCAGGGGTCAAGGCATAAAATGGAAAAAAAACACCCATCTATCGTAAATTTCATTTTATCCATCAAAAGCAGCTTAAATAAAAAATGAGATCTCGCCCGGGCATACCATGGAGAAAATCCTATTTCCCTGTTTCCGGCTGAAGCAGGCTTAGAATATGCTCGCGGCTTATCATCATAAAAATCGTGCTTAATTTGGGACCCCTTTTTCTATCTGTTATTAAGGAGTATAGTACTTCAAAAAGGCCTTTCTGCATCAGTTTTATTTCTTCTTTACTTACAAATCCATGGTTAAGATTTCTTGCCAGAAGGGGAGCCTCGTAAAAAATATTCATAAGCCTTTCTTCAGTCCATCCATGTTCAAGATTCTCTACTATATATGCTATCGCCTTTCTGTCGTGCTTATTAAGGGTCTCGTAGTATTCGGAATTAAAATTTCCTCTTATTGTAAGGGCTTCTTCACTATGGCGATACTTCATATTCCATTTTAGAGCACAGGAAAAGCGGGGTTCGAGTTTTTCTTTTAACTCTCCAGGGTTTTCATTCGTATCTATATATTTCGATATTATTTTCAGGGAGATATTTGTGTCTCCCCCCGCTACGGAGATCGCTGTCGTCAGGGTTCTAAAGGCAACAGGGATGCTGCAATAGTCCATATCGGCGGTACTGTATTCAAATATATTTTTCTCGACCTCATCAACATCTCCCGATTGGACTTTCTCCAGAAAAACATCCCATTCATGATAAATTTTATTCAGACCATTATCTATATCAATTAAAAAAGGTTTTTCGGGTCTTTTTTTTATAAAAAGCCATCTCAGGACAACAGGCTCAATTAAATCGGTATAGCGTCTGGCAAGGGATTTCTCCCCCTGAGTCCGGGACAGCTTGGCTATGCCGGAAGCACCTACAAATCTGTAGAGCTGGGAATATGGAGGTGTGCCCCCGAAAACGGAAGAGACCATCTTGCTGGAAGCAGAATAGCTGCCGAGTTTTGTTAAATGGTTCTCACCTGAGGCCTCAAAATCTACAGAATCATGGAACCAGCGCATTGCCCAGTTTACCTTCCATATTAGCTTTCCAAAAAAATATTTATTGAGGTTATAACTCCCATTATGTCCGCATTTATCACAAATATATCTTAACACAGCACTTTCAGAAGAATAGGATTCCGTGCGGGTGGAATCTTTGCAGCATTTCGAACAGTAAATCTGAACGGGATAGAAGGCTTTCTTCCTGTTTTCCATGTCAACCGAATATGGTTTGTGCTGAAGATGTAGAATATCAAAGATTTCAAAACGTTTTTCAACGGCCTTTATTATATATTTCAGAAAAACACCGCTTTTATATAATTCAGATTGATAATTATAAACAGGATTTATTCCCAGAATTTGAAGACAATCCTCGAACTTGAGAATATGGCGGTAGGCATAGGATTTATAGGTATTAAACTTGATATCCGGCATATCGGACAAAGGCATTCCAAGATAATCTTCCACATCCCCCCTGGAAGCATAAAACGGTATTTTTATAAAATGATCGTAGTCGTCCCAGTAATATATTAATTTAACCCGATGCCCCCGGGACTTGAGTTCCTGGGAAAGAAAATATGATATGAATATTTCCCTCAGTATACCGGCGTGAATGGGACATGACGGAGTCATTCCTGCAGCACAGACTATTTCCGAACCACTGCCCTTCTTCCGTGCCACATATTCTTCAACAGCATCGGCACATTTTTTTAACCAGAAGCTACTTATCCCGGGCATTGGATATGTTCTCCTGATTATCCACGTAAACTTCGTCTGAGCCGGCTATAATGTCTATAGGGATATCATAATCTATTATTTTGGCTGTCCGGATGTTTATAGCAACCGATGGAACATTCTCAAAAAGCTGGAGGAGATTTCTGGGGGTTTCACCGTTAAAAATAGCAACAATTTTCTTGGCATTGTATACCCCGGCTCTTACCTGCCCCGACATCGATATACCAAAAAGTATTCCGGCCTTTACGCGGATGGATCCCTCGAGGGCAAAAGAGGGAATCTTGTGCTTGTTAATAATTTTAACTATCTCTCCTACATCGCCTTCCGTAACCCCCGCGCTGGCTCCTATATAGAGGGCATCAACTTTCGGGGATATTTCTTCAAGTGCATCTTTGAATTTTGATATACACAATTCCAGCTGATTTTCCGGGGGATCTTCAATTACATTATTGTTTCTTACTATCTCAAAGCCCTTTTCCTCCGCAACTGCCTCTACATCACCGACTGCACCGTAAACCCTGCCGCTTTCATTATCGCCGTATATAATTCCAAGTTTTTTAAATTTGACAACATCGTAAAAAAGCCTTATCTGTCTTTTAAATTGCTCGGGATCACACCGGCATGTTAAAAAGTCTTTACCCGAATCCTCAAACCCCGGAATTATCCCGGCAGCTATCGGATCCGTTACAGCATCGACAAGGACAGGAATACTGTACTCATCCAGTTTGGCAAAAATACCCCCGGCTATTCCTCCAAGGGCTATTATAAGATCAATTTTTTCTTTATCGGAATTTGATATTAGCACAGAACGCATGGAAGCTGTATTTCGGCCCCATCCAAGATCAAAGAATAGTTCTTCGGGGAAAGAAACATAATCGCTTATATTATTTTCATTAACAAATTCAATTAGATCGGAAGTGTTTTTACAAGAACTGAGGTCGGCATCCTTCATCCAGCCTACCGTCATCAACCCTTTCAGAATGCTCCTGAAAGCATCGAAAAACTCAAAATACCGCCCACTTATGACAACCGCCACCTTGAAGGTTCTGTTTCCACCCTTCTTAAATACACCGTAATCGATTTGAAGATTATTTTTTTTCTTCTCAATAATATCAACGGCTATTTTTGCTTTTTTAACTCCATCTTCCTGCTGTTCGGAAGAAGAAATTCCCCAGGCCTCATTCTCCGATAATCCATCATCGGTTTCACCGCAGGCAAAAAGAATAAAGCAAAGGATTAAGATTATATTTTTTTTCATATTACTGTCTACTCTCCTTCAACACCCTGCTTTTCTTTCGATTATTCTTAGCAAATAAAATAAACAAGACCCCTCCTGTAAAAGAATAAATCCCTATCAGCAGGAGACTTTTTGAAAAACCCAGAGCCATTATAAAGCATCCTGTAAGGAGGGGGATAATTATCGATATAATTTTCTCATAAGTCTTGTATATCTTCAGCAAAGAGGCTTCCCCTATTTCTTTCGATATTCTCCCCTTACTTATAAAGACTTCCTCTATTGAATCGACAAAAGTATTATATATGCCCATTGCAATCATAAGTGCAACAAAAATAAAAACACCTCCTGCCGAAAATCTGTCAAAACCAATCAATGCGACCCCCACAATCAGAGCACCCAAACCCAGGAGAAGTTTATCATTTTTTATTTTATCAGACATCCTGCTTACAAAAGATGCGAATAGACTGATAATACAAAAAACACTGAGCAGCCTTCCAATGTTGGCTGCAGAAAGATTCATTTCATTATTCATATACAGGGGGAAAAGAAACTGAAAAAGACCCACATATATTAACTGGAATGGTATGTTCATCAATAAAATGTATAATAGAATATTACGGTTCTTCAATACCGATAAAAATATTTTAGCCGTAAGAACCTTCGTTTCTTCTTCCTGATCATCCTCTTTTACAATAAAAAAGAACGTAAATATCAGAGCAAAAATTGAAAAGACAATCGCAATCCAGTAACCGGCCTCAAAGCCAAGGCGGTTAACAATAACCCCCCCTATAGGGATAGCACATATGGATGCAGCAGCTAATCCTGATGCATTAGTCCCAAAACCGGCACTTCTATCCTCATCTTTTGTATATGATATTATCATGGAGGCATTATTTATCAGGGCTCCCCCAAAACCGAAGCCGGCGACAAACCTTGCG
>CAZEKV010000031.1:0-18456 GCA_964512945.1 uncultured Spirochaetales bacterium
CCCTGGCTCTTGACATTTCATCGCCGGGGTTTATGGCAGAACTCACAGATAACCTTCTTTTTCTTTCGACGGGTCATCCTTTTTCAGGTTATATTAAGGATGAGATTGATAGTATTACTCCGGTTGATGCCGGGGGGGGCAATGTTACACACGCAGCTGTATCATTTGCCGAAAAGATTGGCGCAAAGGAAATATTACTTTTCGGGGCTGATTATTCCTATCCTTCCGGGAAGCTTTACTGTCGCGGTACATATATGTACGATTATTTTAATTCGTTATCCTCCAGATTCGATCCGCTGGAAGGCCGGTTCTGCAAAATGATCTTTGGTGATGATAGTGTAGAGAGAATAGATAATAAGTATATATCGGAGAAAATGAATTTCTATAAAACCGAATTGGAAAAGTATTCACGAACCACAGATATAAATATAAAACAAATTAATGGGAGCGGTCAAAAATTAAATCTGGGCAGCAAAAAAATAGACAGAATAAGTCGGGTGGATGAACCTCTAAGAAAAGATCGGGATAAATTTCAATATGAGGCATTTTTGAATAATTATAAAAAGAGCCTTGAGAATCTTCCAGCACCCTACATGCCTGTTGTAAATTATTTGAATGGGCTGGATCGTGAGGCTATAAAAATCCTGGTGACAATTTTCCCAGCTGCTGCTGCATTTAGAAAAAGCTGCAGTACAGAGAAGAACAGACCGGACGAGGTTCTGAAAAAGTCCATTGAATGGAGCATCGGGATTGTTGATAATTTCCTTCAATCCGGAGTCTAAAAAAGAACACCTGCATATCCCACAAAAGAATCAGAGCGGGAGATATCCGAACTTGTGTGGTAATCCAGCAAAATACCCTTTTTTACACCGGCTTCCACAGCAAAAGAGACAGCGGCAGTCGCACCCCCCGCAGAACATGCGGCTTTTTTTTTGTTTGCCAGAGAGATAACAGAATTTGCATCCATGGACAGGAGAGCCTGGATTATGTCCCTGTCGTTTTTGTTACGAACCCATTCTTCGGCTGTCTTTCCTGTTCCCATTGGCGTAAAGCCGTAGGGGTATCCATAATGTGTTAAATCAGTTGATCCGATGACGCCAATTCTCTTTCCTGAATTCCGGCAGATATTAAAAATATTTTTTCCAATTTTTTCTGAAGATCTGGAAGGTGGTGTCCTAATACCTACTATTCTAGAATCGGGAAAGAGATATTTTATTATTGGAAGTTGTATTTCTATAGTATTATCTGCTGTTGTATCGGGAATAAAAGGATTGCCTTTGTTTATTGAGCGTAGAAGATCTGTATCGGAAAAGATGTCTCCGAGGGGGGTTTCAAAACCCTCTTCCATAAATGCAAGAGGCGGAGATCCGGGGGGAAGATGGCCGCCTATTACGACAAATGTTTCAATAGTATCGGGAAAATGACGAAAAACATTGAAAGCCGTTTCTCCGGAGAATCCCCATCCTGCATGGGGGACAATTCCCGCTGTCGGGAGAATTTCCGGATTCGAGACCTCTGTTTTTTCCCATTTTTTCAATATTTCCAGAACATCTGATTTTGAATCAGGATACCATCCCGGGGGTAAAATTCTTTTCCTTATATTCATTACGAACTCCTCTCATATAATACAGTTATTATGAAAAAAATGTACACAATCTTTTGGTTTTTTTGATATAATCGCATCATGGGGAAAAGAGCAGCGGGAATATATGCGATTTTTAGTATTCTGTTTTTTCTTATCTACGCAGGATGGATGGGAAAGAGAATATATCAAAGATACAAAACCAATATCCATCTTGCTAAGATGGATGTCCGTGGTTTCAATTCTATAGTTGGAAAGAATTATATAAAATCGGGTAATTTTTCTTCTCCTGAATTCGATCATAACATAAGGAACGCCATATCAAGCAGACGATTTGTAGAAACTATTGTTGTGCGTGATATTAGTACGGGAAAAACAATCTACTCTTCCACAAAAATAGGGAAAAAGGGGAGAGAAATAATTTCCTTGCTTCTGGAGAAACGATGGGTCAGGAATTTGGAGCAGTTTAAAAATATTTCTCTTGAAACTACCTGTGTTATTCTTAATAAAAAGGAAATTGATCTATTTCTTCGAGATTCAATTATTGTAATATCCGGTTTTATAATTTTTACGGTTCTTGTAATCATTTTTTCAAAGTCTGCTGGTAGCAATTCCTCCCCGGGAAAGATGAGACCGAAAGCTTCCGGTAAAAGTGAGGGATTTTCCAGAGAGAAGGTGAAATCTTCTAATAGTGTCGGGGATTCTTTGTATGATAAATTATCAATAGAGCTTAGAAGATCTGCGGAACTCCGGCAGGATGTTGTTTTTTTGTTGATAAAGCTGAGTAAACTTAAAAATGATTACTCCATTGATATCCGGTCGGAGATAGTAAAGTTATTCGATTTCCCTAATTTTAATTTTAATTTTGGCTCCAGTGTAATTGGGGTGATAATTCCGGATTTTAATCTGGATCAGGCCGTAAAAGAACTAAATAAAATAAAAGATGTGGTGGTAAAGGATTATAGCAATATAAGAATTTCTGTGGGAATTAGTGCCAGAAACAATAGAGACATTGATAGTAATTATTTATTCAAGGAAACTTACGCCTCGTTAAAAAGGGCAGCTTCTGAAAAGGATAATGCAATAATTGCCTTTGTCTCAGATCCTGTAAAGTATAATCAATACAGAAGTTCCGGGCATTAAAGTAATTGATTTTTTGAATGCAGACGTCCTTTGAAAAACCTGTATTCCTGATAGATGGCTCCCGGGTGTAGCGGGGTTACAGGGGGAGGGATTCTATTAGTTTATCTATTTCGTCTATGCTGACGAAAAAAATAAAGTCTTTTTTTGGGGAACAACTATAGTATTTTTGATTTGCTCTATTCTGGAAAAATAAAATTCTAAAATCTTCATTATTATCTGTTTTAAGTGTGATGGAGACGGCTTTTTCTCCTGAAAAAGATTTATTATATTTTGAAACAGGCAGAGCGGCCCGGGCTTCAAGTAATGATAGGGAATTGATAAATATTTCAGCATCTTCTGAATTGAATGTTTTTTTATTAATCTCCCAGATTTCTATATTATTTTTGATCTTTTTGTATAAGTATATATTTCTGCCAGTAACCATGGATTGTATTTCTATCAAAATAATATTACTGCTATTTATCTCACCGGGGAATAATCTATAGTCTGTCCAGAAGTTTGCAGGTTTATGGAGCAGTATGGATATTGCCCCATTTACCAGGTAGACAGTATTATTATTTTCCCTGCGGATGTAGATATTTTTTTCAAAATATTTTCCAGCAAAGAATGAGATAAGTTGTTTATTGTTGTTGTCCAGTACAATACAGTGGCAGACTTTACTTCCGGACAACCCAAATAGATCATCCCTGTTAGTATTCCTGCTGACCGCTTTTTGTGATTTTATTTTTTTTATTGAATCAAGAAGTTTGAGGATCTGGTTTTTTTTTGCAGGGAAAATATCTTTATTTATATCAATATGCCATATCCTGTCTTTTTTGAATAATACAATCCTGCCAAATTTATTATTAATTATAATTTTTGATACATCTTCTTTTTTTAGACGATTAAACAGGAGCCTGCTTCCAGTATAATTGCAGAAAAGACAATTTTTAACAAAAACAAGCAAAAAAAGGAAAATAAAAATCACCGGGAAAAAAACTATTTTTGTTCTAAATTTCATGTTTTTGCCTGAGTTTATATTTCCTCTTTCTATAACTAATTATTATGAACCCTGATAATGAGACTATTAGGGGAACTATAACGATATTCACCAGTATGGATAATGGGAATATTTTCTCGTTGGCTGTGTCCATCCCTGGTGTATTAACAGTCACGGCGTTTGTTGATTTTGCCCTAATCCTGAGTAGATCGTCGTAGCCTAACAGCCAGGAAATACAGTTTTCAATAAAAGAGAGGTTGTATGGGCTGTTAGAATAATAGAGGAGCCTTGAAGCAAAATCTGAATCTCCTATTACGATGAGTCTATTGGGGGGACTGAGTTTTCCGGTAGCAAGGCTTCTAAAGTTGCCCCGCAGGCTACAGGCCAGGTTATATTTTTTACCCTCCAGGGGAAGAGCCTCTATATAGTAATCCGCTTTCATTGGATTTGGGTCTACCTTTTCGTCAATTGTTCCTGAATTACTTGATGATTGCAGCAGAATCTCTGTCTTTATGTTTGAAGTGGATTTTATTTTTTCTACAGGCGATGCCCAGAGAAGATCCAGACCATGGAATGCAGCGGTAACGGGATTTGTTTTTGAGACATTATTTGGTTTTATGGATACCCAGAATGGGTATAGCCCTATTTCCTTCCATCTTGTTTCCCCATTATATTCATAGGGATGACGAAAATAGCGGCAAGATCTGTCGATGACAATCTTATTTTTCACCCTGATACCGTAATATGCCAGTAGGTCTAATAATGGTGATCTCTTCAGAGAGGAGGGGGTTAAATTCGAGTTTATATCTATGTATACTCCGTCTACACAAAAGAGTACGCTGCCGCCGTTGGTGATGTAGGTATCTATGGCAGAAATGGAGGATTCTGAGATATTTTTGTTCCCCAGGATTATTAAAACATTTACGGATAAATCGATGTCAATAATGTTGTCTATTTTAATAATAGAATAATATTGAGAAATATGTTCAAGAAGTGAACTGTAGTTTGCAGTAATACTTTTTGATCTATCTCCGCAAAACAGGGCTATTTTAATATCCTTTTTCTGTAGTATTTTTTTTATGCTGAAAGATAAATTATATTCGAACAACTCAAAATCATATATTTGTGGAATGGAAATACGGCGATCGAGGTATTCCAGTGTTATTCCTGTGTATATTTTTGAGATGCTGAATCCATTGTTGGTATCTATTCGAAACTTCTGAGGATATATGTTATATTTCTCAATTTCCTTTTCAATTTTCTTTTTTGAGGGATCGATAATCGAAATACGAATTTTTCCTCTGGAAGATGCTGAAAATTCATTTAGTAAATCAATTATATGACCAGGAAGAAAAGAATGCTTTTTCAGTTCGTTTGAAAGATAATATGTAATATAGAGGGGTTCTTTTATTTCTGAAACAATATTTTTCGACTCCTTCGATATTGTATGTTTCTTATCCATTGTTATATCAATTCTAAAATAAAAGATCTGTATAAAAGCAAGCAGTATAAAAAAGGTTAAGAGTGTTATGAGGAATAGAATTTTTTCCTGACGTTTTAGATCCATCTACAGTATTATTCCCACTTTTTAAAAGAAATGGTTTTTATTGTTAGATATAGAAAGAATATGGTTAGAAGGACGAAGTAAAGG
The DNA here is from genome assembly GCA_964512945.1 of uncultured Spirochaetales bacterium. GTDB lineage: Bacteria > Spirochaetota > Spirochaetia > CAZEKV01 > CAZEKV01 > CAZEKV01. The sequence continues at coordinate 5,356 of CAZEKV010000031.1, forward strand.
AGATCACGGGAATCAAGGATGCCTTTTTTAAAACTATCAAAATGAAAGTAGATGGATATGGACCTTAAGAGAGGAAAAAGAGAATCCGGCAGATATATGGTTACAAAGGGATGGCCGATTAATACAAGAAAAGATAGTGAGAAAAAAGACAGGAGAAAAGCCGATATCTGATTTGATGAGATGGACGAAAATAGAAATCCGACAGCGATACACATGCTCCCTGAGAGTATAACCCCGAGATATTCAGCTGCGATCTGTCCAATATCGAAACTACCTGTACCGGATAATGTCAGGGGTACAAAGAGGGTAGGGATTATGGATAATAAGAAAAATACAAAGTAGGAAACAAATTTTCCAATTACCAAATCTATTTCTCGAAACGGCATTGTCAGGAGGATTTCCATTGTCCCGTTCTTTTTTTCCTCGGCCCATGACCGCATTGAAAAAGCCGGGATAAAAACAATAAAGATTAACGGGAAAAAATTAAAATACGATCTAAACAAAGGGGTTTCTTTAGATCCAGAATCCGTAAAAAAGAAGAAAGCAGTAGCCGTTAATATCAAAAAAAGAACCGAGGTTACATAGGTTATGGGGGAATTAAGAAATAATCTGTTCTCTTTTTTTATTATTGCCGAAATATTCATAGCATCCTGTTAAAATTTATCTTTTTCCTTTTTTTGTCAATGATAAAAAAATACTTTCAAGCGAATTCGTCCGCTTTGAAATATCGAGGAGTTTGTATCCCCTCTCTACTGCCCAGTCGAATATGTATTCTTCATAGTTCTCAATATCTCTTATTATTATATTAATTCTATAATAATCGCCTTCTATCCTTGTTATTGAATTTAGCGAAATATTGTTAAGGCAGGAAATATCGGAATGTATTTTTTCTCCATCGGGTGATTTTAAAGTGAAGGAAAGCTGCGAAACAGAATTATTTTTTTTTATAAGATCATCTATTTTCCCCATGGCAACAATTATCCCATCATCAATAATTATTGCTTCGTCACAAATATTTTCTGCCTCGGATAAAATATGTGTTGACAGGAGAACTGTTTTTGTTTTTCCTATTTCTTTTATCAACTCGTGTATTTTGATGAGCTGTCCGGGGTCGAGGCTTCCTGTCGGTTCATCAAGTATTAGAACCTCCGGGCGATGAAGAATAGCGGCTGCTAGGGATATTCTCTGGCGGCAGCCGGGTGAAAGTGTTTCTATAAATCGGTTTCTAATCTCTTCCAATCCACATTCCTGAATTGTCCGTTCAATGTTCTCCTTTTTGTCTCTTTTCTTTTTAAATCGAGAATCGGCGATAAAGGATAGAAAATCCATAGCCCTGAGATTGTCGTATAGGGGAGATTTTTCCGGGAGGTATCCTGTTATTTTTTTTATCGAAATTGGATCATCAAGGATTGAAAGTGAATTAATAAAAGCATTTCCCGATGTGGGATAATAAAGACAGGATAATATCTTCATCAAAGTTGTCTTACCAGCACCATTTTTTCCGATAAGAGCCGTTATCTTTCCCGGTTTTATACGAAAAGAAACACCTTTTAAGGCGGGATAGTTGTTAAATTTTTTTCTAATATCTACTGCTTCAATCATTTTACATCAGTCGGTATTTGGTATCTGAATATTTTGTCCGTCTTCTGTCAGAAAGGTGTTCGGAAAAAAATGCCCGGCTTCTTTTTTAAGCTGTCTCAGGTTCCACTCTGTATATCTCGGGCTGTAATGAATAAGTCCCATTTTTTTTATTCCTCCGGCTTTTTTTGCAATAATACCGGCCTGTTCCGCTGTAAGATGTTTTTTTTCCCGTGCACTTTCTCTAAGATCGTTTGTAAACATCCCTTCACATATGAGAAGATCAGAATCGGAAACCTCTTTTGAGATTTCGGGAAAAAAGGAGGTGTCGGTGATAAAACTGAATTTTCTTCCGTTTCTGGGAACTCCCATTACTTCTTCCGGCTTTATTTCTTTTCCCCCTGAAATACTGACAGTTTTCCCATTTTGAAGATCCGCCCATAGAGGCCCCTTCGGGACACTGGCTTCTATTGCTTTTTCAGGAAAAAAAATACCCGGTCTTTTATTCTCCTCAAGGGAGTAACCAAAACATGGCTTTGAATGTCTTAGGGGAAAGGCTCTTATATTGAAGTCTTTACCTGAATGTACTATCCCTGCTTCGGAAATCTCTTTTACAATAATTTCGTAATTGATGTACATATCCAGAACCCTGCGGCTGGTTTCAATATATTCTTTGATTTTTGGAGGGCCTATAATATACAGGGGTTCATCCCTGTCTACCTGTGAAGAAAGCATCAGTATCCCCGGCAATCCGGTTACATGATCGGCATGGGTATGGGAGATGAAAATTGCGGATATTTTCTTCCATCGAAGATTCAGTTTTTTCAGGGAGACCTGGGTACTCTCACCACAATCAAAGAGGAACAATTCCCCCTCTCTTCTCGCCAGAACAGAAGTCAAATGTCTGTTCGGCATGGGCATCATACCCCCGCACCCAAGAACAAAAATCTCTAAACTCATATATCTTTTCAGGGAATATTGAACTACCTGAAAATTACCCCTTTTTATCGCACTAAATGTAAAGGCGCCGATCGGATTCGAACCGATGCATGAAGGATTTGCAGTCCTCTCCCTTACCACTTGGGTACGGCGCCGTTTAAATATTCTGCGAATGTAACAAAAAAAAGGTGGCTTGTCCAGTCCCCCGCTGTTGACTCATTGTAAGTCTAATCTAAAAAAATACTGCTGTCTTAACGTATATCCCCGGCTATAAATCGGTATTCCTGCTGAAAAAAAGTGAGGCAGGGTAAGTCCGGGACTGAGAATAAGCAGGGGAATCCCACAACAGGGAGAGTGTGGAGGACAGTGAGAACCCTCCGGGATGAGGGCAGAAGTAATAACCCCTTTCATTCTACACCAATTCTATTGCTCTTGAACAGGGGTATTACAGTGGAAGCAAGATTAGTATTGAGAAGAGGAGTAAGATTTATTTTAGCTTCATAAGGGGAATAAAAGGGCGTACGTATTGACTTATGATTGCCTAACATGTTATTATTGAGGCAGGTACTATAGTAAATAATCAATAATGGAAAGTAACATGAGACTTTTTGACACTCACGCCCATATTGGGTTGATAAATGAGGATCCGATAGAGCAATTAATTATAACTCAGGAAGCAAAGCAGGAAAAGGTAGAGTATATAGTTAGTATTTGTAATAATATTCATGATTTTTTTGATGTCTATGAAAATTTATCGACAGCGACCAATGTTTTTCACAGTATTGGGGTGTCCCCATCTGAGGTTACACAGCCGGGCAAAAACTGGGAACAAAAAATTGAAAAGGGTTCACAACTGAACAGGGTTGTCGCGATTGGCGAGATTGGGCTGGACTATTACAGGAAGTTTGGGAACAAGGATTCCCAGATAGAGCTTTTTGTGCGGCAGCTTGAGATAGCCGATCATCTTGATTTTCCTGTTATTGTTCATAACAGAGAGGCAGGGAATGATGTTCTCGAAATACTTTCTCAAAAGCTTCCTTCAAAGGGAGGGGTTCTTCATTGCTATTCTGAAAATTGGGAATTTGCAAAGAGGGCTCTCGAACAGAATCTTTATATCTCTTTTGCGGGGAATGTAACATACCGGAATGCCAAAAATTTACATGAGACTGCTAGAGAAATGCCGCTTGAGAGGATGCTGGTAGAATCTGAGAGTCCTTTTATGATTCCTTCAATGTACAGGGGTAAGAGAAATAAACCCTCTTATCTTTCCGCTACAGTAGAATTTATAGCAGAATTACGGGGTGAATCTGTGGAAACTGTTGCAGATACGATTTTTCAAAATAGTTTAAATTTTTTTGGAATTGGTTAGCAGTCAAAATCTCCTTCACCCCATTACACTCTCTAATTTTACAATTAAGGGGAATCTTTTCCTGGCACCTATGGCCGGGATCACCGATAGGGCTTTCCGTTCTATCTGTATCGATAACGGGGCTTTTTTTACATATACCGAGATGGTGTCCTGTGAAGGTATAGTCAGAGAAAATAAAAAGACTACCGATTTACTCATGAATGCGGAGAATGAGAAGGTATACGGAATTCAGATATTTGCAAGTAGTCCAGAGGTCGCCGGGAATTCAATAAAAAAAATTCTAAAGTTAAAGTATAACCCCTTTCTGATAGATTTGAATTGCGGATGTCCCGTAAAAAAGGTTGTTAAGACAGGAGCCGGCTCTGCCCTTTTAAATAAGCCGGAGTTTATTAAGGAAATTATAAAGGCTCTCAAAAATGAAACCGATATTCCGGTAACACTAAAGATACGCTCAGGCTGGGATTCCGGAACCATCAATTTTTTGAAAACTTCTGAAATGGCGGTTGAGGGGGGGGCGGATATGATATGCCTTCATCCCAGGACACGAAGTCAGGGCTATTCTGGAAAAGCAGATTGGAAACACATAGAACTATTAAAGAGACGAGTTCCTATACCTGTAATAGGATCTGGAGATCTCTATTCTCCCGGAGATGCCTGTAACATGCTGAGGGACACTAAATGCGATGGTGTTATGTTTGCCAGAGGAGCGGTTGGAAATCCCTTTATTTTTTCCGATACAAGGGATTTTTTTACAGACGAACTCCATGAATCATCCCCGAAAGTAAATATTGAGAAAATAATTAGTACTGCGGAAAAGCAAATTCTCCTGTCAAGAAAATATAAGGGAGAACTTCTGGCACAAAGAGAAATGAAAAAGCATTTATGTGCGTATACAAAAGGTTTACCCGGGTCAGCCGAACTTCGAAACAAAATTGTGCATGTGAACAGGACAGATGATTATTTTGCTATTTTTAAGGAATATGTCAGTTCTGTTTCGTTTTCCTGATGATTTTAGAGCTGTCAGGCTGAAGTCTGCTCAATTAGATCATTTAACCATTGGTTTGTAAAGTTGTAGACCGTTATGATCTCCAATTTTCGGGAATCTGATTGTTATTGAATCTAATTTGCTAAATTTTCTGTCTAAATTCTTAAATTTATCTGTAAATTCCGATAAGGAGAGCAACAATCCGATGTCTTTTTGTGCCAGATTTCTTCTCGTATGACAGAGGTTCCTTTTATGGACTATAAAGAGGCATTAAGCGAGTCTGTTCGGGGGTGAAAGCAGAAGGGATATATATTAGAATTACCTTATAGATAACTGTTCAAGTATTTGTTTGACAAATGTTTTCTCGCATGATATTCTGTGACAAAGAAGGAGAAGAAGAGTGTCGCCTGCCAGTCAGTATAAAAAGATTGAAAATAAGTTTGTTGAAGATTTAAAAAAGCATTTCAGGAAAATTCGCGGCCGTATATCTGTTTTTTTCAGGAATGTGATGACCACCGGGAAACAACGATTTACCGTAATGTTTATCCCACATTCGGAGAAGAAAATCTTTAATTTTCGTATTTCGGTTTTTGCTCTGATTTTTCTTGCTTTTCTTACATTTTCCATGTTTATTTCTTCTTTTGTAATAATTACCTGGGGTGGTGGGTTTTCAAAGTTTCATGCAAAAACAGAATCCAAATTACGGAGGAATGAGGCCAGGCTGGAGAAATTCTATGATAGTCTATCCGACTGGAAGACTTCCCTGTCGGGTTTTAAGTCTGAATTATACGATACTTTAAGTGTTGTTGATGGTGAGTATTCGGAGATGGATCCGGCAATAGCTGATATGGGTGGGAATGATATTTCCTCTTTCAGCAGCCGATCGGTAAGTTCCGGTTCCGATAACGATACTGAAATTATAGAGATAAATTCTCTCATAAAGGAGCTGGATGATTCGGTTGATGCTTTACATGAAATAACCAATTTGCTTGTTTCTCACAAAGAACTTCTGCTGGAATTACCTACTGAATGGCCCCTTAAGGATGTAAGGGGACGAATTACTGCCAAATTTGGACCGGCGGAGCATCCCTTTGATCATGTCTGGTATTTGCATATGGGAGTTGACATCGCTGCCTGGGGTACGGGTGTTGAAATAGTTGCGACGGCAAGCGGCAAGGTTGTAGAGAAAGATTACAGTAAGGGTTTTGGAAATTACATTGTTATTCGTCATAAGTACGGTTTTTCCACCAAGTATGCCCATCTGGCTTCAACCTGTGTGAATGAGGGAGATATTGTAAATCAGGGGGATGTTATTGGGGTGATGGGCAATACGGGTCTGTCTACGGGTACGCATCTCCACTATGAGGTTAGAATAGGTTCTCAGGTTGTGGATCCTGAAAGGTATCTAAATATTAAAAAGTGGGCTGGTAACTCTTCAGGCTGAAAAATTATTGGACAGGTATGATACATGGATGATAATCTCGAATTAGATGGCTCGTTTATAAATTCTATTGTTGGTGAAGGCACAAAGTTCAGGGGCGAACTGGATCTGGATGGACTTTTGAGAATTGATGGGGATTTTCTGGGAACCATTAAAACAAGAGGCAAGGTTCTTGTGGGAAAGAATGGCAGGGCGGAGTGCACAATAAATGCAGGTACTGTTGTTGTAGGTGGGATAGTAAAAGGGAATATCCTGTCAACCGAAAAAGTTGTAATTCTTTCAACGGGAGTTGTTATCGGCAGCGTTGTGGCACCCCGGTTTATCGTTGAAGAAGGTGTGATTTTTACCGGGAAGTGCTTTATAAAAAAAGATATTGACAATAAAATAGCTGATTATGAAAAAAGGGAGCAACCCCTGGAGCAGAGGCCTGTCTCTCTGGATGATGATTCTGCACGGAAAGTTGCCTCCGGCGGTGAGGGAGAAAAAAAAGTGCCTGACAAAATGGATGATAGTTTTTCCGTATGAATCCTGTAAATAATATTGGAGACAACGCCTATCTTTTGCATCGAAAAAGGGAAAAGAAGAAGAAGGTTGGTAAAAATGTTTCGAAAACAGGTTTTTCCCGGATTTTTTCTTCCGTTTCTAAGGCTGACAATGTAGAAAGCCCTGTTTCCGGGGGGAGTATTTGTAAAAACGGGAAACCTGTAGAAGATTTCCTGGATAAAATACTCCAGGCCGGTGAAAAGCTTAAAGAAAATCCAACAAATACCAACATATCCGAATACAAGAATGCTGTCAGGGGTTTTATCAGGCTTATTGTGAAAGACGGGATAGGGGTGGAAGAGAATTTATCAGGGAAGAATATCTTAAAACGCAAACGATTCACTTTGATTAAAATAATAGATCAAAAACTTGAAAGACTTGCTGCTGAGGTTTTAAAAATGCAGAGGGAACAAATTGATATATTGGGCAAAACTGAGGAAATATATGGTTTGCTTATAGATTTAATGGGGTAGGGGTGTATGGCAGTAAAAGAAAAGGATAGAAACATAGAATCAAGCAAATCGGACGGCAGGGAGAAAGTTTTTCTGGTAAAGGTCGTTCATTCAAGTGAGATTGAGGTATGCTTATGCCCTCAGGATATTGGGATTAAAAAAAACTCTCATGTTATTCTTCCCACAAAATATGGAAAGGATCTGGGGCTTGTGCTCGGTGAAATTAAAAATCATAATAATTATGCAAAAGAAGAAACTGAAACTATAATCAGAGTTGCAACGGAATCCGATCTGGATTTATTCGAAAAAAACCGGGAAAAGGAAGGGGATGCTTTTAATATCTGTCGAAAAATGGTTAAGAAAAACAATCTTGAAATGAAGCTTGTTTCATCCCATTATCTTATGGATGAACCAAAAATTCTCTTCTTTTTTACGGCGGAATCCAGGGTGGACTTCCGTGACCTGGTCAAAGATCTTGTTTCAGTATTCAAGATGCGTATTGAATTACGTCAGATAGGGGTCAGGGATGAATCAAGGGTTCTGGGAGGGATAGGTGTTTGTGGACGTCTATTCTGCTGTCATGGTGTTACCGATAAGCTTCGCCCCGTTTCAATAAAAATGGCCAAGGAGCAAAGCATTTCTCTCAATTCCATGAAAATATCGGGTTCCTGCGGGCGTCTGCTATGTTGCTTATCCTATGAATTTGACTGCTACCACAGTATAAAAAAAGGATTGCCCGGTCAGGGTGACCAGGTACTTTTTAACGGGGAAACAAGAAAAGTTAAGGGAGTCAATTTATTATCAAAAATAGTAAAGATAGTGGATGGAGATGGTATATTTACCGATATACCGTTTTGCAGATTTATATTTGATTCCAAAAAAGGGAAATGGAAAATTAAATCCTGATCTTTTCAGGTTTTGACTACAATATATTGACAGGTTTTTATTGAAATGATATTCTCCTGCTTTCGATGGTGGTTGGAAAAGAACTGCTTTTTTTTATTTAGAGGGGTTATCCATGGCTATAAGTAAAAACGCCAGAACCAGTTCTGGTACTCAGAAGTTTGAATGTCCTTGCGGGGGTGAAGTCAAAATGCGTTCAATCTATGCTAAGGGGAAAATGCGGAATGTGGCTGAGTGTGAGAAGTGTAATAGAAGAGAGAGACGCCCGAGGGATTTTAAATAATTTGAGAAGTAGACTGGAAAGTTTTTGTTTGTCCTGAATCGGATTCAGGGCTTGAGATGATATGGAGGTGACTGTTTTTGTCAAATAATGGATCTGCTGAAAAAAGGCAGCGACAGAGCGTATCTAGAAGAGCGAGAAATAAAATGCTTAAGACTAAAATGCGCTCTCTTGCAAAAAGGTTTTTAGTAACGGTTAAAGATAAAAAAAAATCTGAGGCAGAGAAAGCCTTCAGGGAAATGGTGAAAGTGATTGATTCTGCAGCCGGGAAGGGCGTTCTTCACAAGAGGAATGCGGCTAGAAAAAAGTCGAGAATGCATAGACTTTTAACTGGATTGGGATAGGATGTTGATTCCCCTGTTTGTCGGTTTCTAAAAATAGGTTAATAGTTTGAAGCGTCAAAAAATTACCAAGGCAAATATCGTTGAGAATATTTATGGGAGTTCTGAGCTGCAGAAGAGGGACATTCTCAGGGTGGTTGATGAACTTTTTGAAGAACTGAAGTCTGCGCTGAAGAACGATATGGTTATTGAATTGAGGGGTTTTGGTACCTTTGAAGTAAGAACCCGGAAAGGCAGGCCGAGGGCGAGAAATCCGAAAACCGGTGAATTGACTCCCGTAGATACGCATGGGGTTGCTGTCTTTCGTCCTGGAAAAGAAATAAAAAGTTTGGTTTGGATGCTCAGAAAGTGATTTGTATTGGTGAGCCGGTCGTTCTTAAAAAAATCAAGATTAAAAGGATTTCCCGGAGTGTGATATCGTTTTTACGTTATCTGTTGTGAGATATAGGCTGTGTACATTTTGATGCCGGTTATTCGTATGCTGAGCAGTCTTTTTGGAAATGAAAGCCGGATATGGGGTAAATTAGCAAAAGGAATTGACAATATCGGGTAAGTATAGGAAGATAGTTATATATAAGGGCAGTGAAAATGGAAAATAAAACGAAGATATTAATTGTAGATGATGAGCCTATTAATCTGGATTTTTTTGAGGTTATGCTTGATAAGCTTGGGTTTGTCGTTGACAGGGCTGAAGATGGCGAAACAGCGCTTGAGAAGATAAAGGCAAGCAAGCCGGATCTTATAATTCTTGATAATATCATGCCGAATTTGTCGGGGTGGGAAGTTACAAGAATTCTAAAGAATGATGAGGAATTTGATGATTGTAAAAATATTCCGATTATTATGTTTTCTGCAATGGATAATGTAAAGGATAAGATAGAAGGTTTTGAGCTAGGAATAGATGATTATATAACAAAGCCGTTCAATTTTTCTGAGGTTCTTGCAAGGATTAAAGCAGTTCTTCACAGCCGTGAACTTTTGAGACAATTACTTGATAAGGAGAGAAGAATTGCTCTCATCGGTTCGTTAAACAAATCTCTAATTTACTTTACTCAGCATGTGAAGGCTCCTGTTGTTAAGTTACTGGATCAATCTTCGAAGCTGGCACATGCAGAAAATGATGGGATTAATCGCTTCATTACAAGTGCCAGAGGGGAATTTACAAGTATTCTTGCTGCCATTGACGGACTTGAGGATGAGATAAAAGATCTCAATATGAAGGATACCGAAGATAAGAATGGTGAGAAAATTCTTCAGGAGCTGGAAGAGAAGTTCCAGAAGCATTTTATAAGCCTGCACGATAGGCAAAAAGAACTGGATGGGGTAAAGGGGTGATTTCTGAGAAGAAATCCAGAGTAATAAAGTTGTTTTCTGAGGGCAGGAAGAGTTACAAATTAATGGATTTTCTTGCTGCGAAGGATTTCTTTTCCAGGGCATTAAAGCTTGATCCTGAAGATGGACCATCCCGTGTTTATTTTGAAAGGTGTGAGTTTTTTATTTCAAACCCTCCTCCAGAAGATTGGGATGGGGTTTTTGTGATGACTACCAAATAGGAAAAATAAATTAAAGAAAGTAGAATACTGTTAAATAAAATGCTTCCAGGGGACGGCGTGTATGATTAAGAATGGCGAAGTAAAGTGTATTGAGAAAGTTGCCACGGTTCTTGGCAGGAAAACGAAATTCAAGGGGACAATGAAGTTTACTACATCCCTCAAAATCCTTGGTAATTTTAACGGAAATATTGAATCAGATGGTTTTCTTTATATCGATGAGGGAGCCGTTGTGAAGGCTGACATCAGGGTGGGAACGGTAGTAATTGGAGGAATTGTCAGGGGGAATATTGAAGCTGTGGAAAAGTTGGAGATGCTTTCCACAGGGCAGGTCTATGGAAATGTTAAAACCCTGAAATTAAGGATCGCCGATGGCGTGGTTTTTGAAGGTAAGTGCGAGATGATGAAGTCCGGTAATAGTATTAATATATTTTCTAAAACCATTCAGGATATCAAAGATAAAATTCAAACTGCATAATGGGGTGTTATGGTAAAAACGATATTCTAAATTATGTTTGCTCTGGCAGTTTGTTAATAGAATGATAATATGATAGAAAGAGCTGTTACGTGTTTTCTGTCTTCAGGTAGTACTCTGGAAGTACTTATAAATAGATATCGGAAAATAAGCTATAGTATTGATGACTATGGGTTGAGGCTTGTAATAAATATGCATCTTGATGGTACTGAAGATTTTGAGCGTATTTATTCATATTTGGTGAGCGAGATGGGATGTTTTTTTTTGAAAGCGGGTCGTCTATCATCTTCCGGATATCTATTGAAAGCATTGAAGGAAGAAAATAAAAAAATTGTACTGGCTGAATCCTGCACAGGTGGTATGGTCGCCAAAATGATTACGGATATTCCGGGAAGTTCCAATTTTTTTTTGGGGAGCTTTGTTACATACTCGAATGATGCGAAAGCAAAAATGTTAGGTATTAGCCCAAATGCGATAGAAAGATTCGGTGCAGTATCGAGAGAGACCGTTGAAAACATGCTTTCAGGTGCTTTGAACAGATCCAATGCGGATATAGCACTGGCGGTATCCGGGATTGCCGGCCCTGGAGGCGGCTCCAAAACCAAACCGGTTGGCACAGTATGGATCGGTGTTATGAAAGCCGGGGATGATAGTCAATACGTATACAGGATGGTCTTTGAAGGGGATAGAAATACAGTAAGACAGAAATCAGCTGTTTCGGCGATGCTTATTGCTGAAACAGTGATTAAAAACCATGAATCGCTTGACAATCATGGAAACTGGCAATACAATGAAAAATGAGGAAAGTTTTATTTATCTGATTTTTAACTCCAGAAAAAAGAGAATGATATGTCGGTTTGTTTGCGGGTTTTTATTAATCATAAAAAGCAGTGAGTAATTGAATTTATGTTGAGGATGTACTATGTCTATAGAGAATACGGATGAAAGTAGAATACCAAAAGTAGTGAGAAAAGAAAAAATAACAAAGATCAAAGATCAGTTAACATTAAATTATAAAGAGTTAGGTATGAGTAATATTGAGGAAGAAAAAACGGGAACTAATGGGAAAAAGAAAAAGGATGATGATGTAGTGGCTCAGGTGAAGCCGAAGAAAAAGCGGGTGAGGGTAGAAATTATTCGCGAAGAGGACTCCTCGAGGGGGGATGATATGAAAACTCAGAATTTTGAGTTGAGGAACAAGAAAGAAGACAATTCCAGGTCCAGGGGGTTTGCGAAAAACGGTAAAAACGGGAGAAATAATCCCAGAGTAAAATTCGATTCTGCAAAAACTCCCGATGAGTCAAAATCGGGTGAGAAATTGAGCATTAATGAGCTAACGGTTATGAATCTGCCTGATCTGCGCGATTTTGCTCTAAAAATGGATATGTGCAAGGAAAATCTGATAGTGTTAAAAAAGCAGGAAATAATTTTTGCTATTTTAAAAGCACATACAGAACGGAACGGTATTATCCATGCCTATGGATCCCTGGAAATTCTTCCTGACGGCTATGGTTTTTTGCGTTCTCCCCAAAACAGCTATCTTCCAGGTTCAGATGATATATATATGTCTCCCTCACAAATAAGGTTATTCAACCTTAGAACGGGAGATATCGTGGCAGGTCAAATACGTTCTCCAAAAGAAAGTGAGCGTTTTTTTGCTATGCTTCGGGTAGAGAAAGTTAATCATGATGATCCCTCTGTTGCACAATCCAGGATACCGTTTGTAAATCTAACTCCCTTATATCCGGATAAACGTATTAATATGGAAATGTCTGATGGGGATATTTCAACAAGGATGATAAATCTTTTTTGTCCCATTGGAAAGGGACAAAGGGGTTTGATAGTATCGCCTCCGAGGGCCGGAAAAACCATTATATTGCAGAAGATTGCTAATTCGATTACGAAAAATCATCCGGAGATTACTGTTATAGTTCTTTTAATTGATGAACGCCCCGAAGAAGTAACAGATATGCGTCGTAATGTGAAGGGTGAGGTGATTGCTTCAACATTTGATGAACAGGCCAGTAGACATGTGCAGGTTGCGGAAATGGTAATTGAAAAAGCCAAAAGACTTGTAGAACACAAGAAAGATGTTATAATCCTTCTTGATTCCATTACAAGGCTTGCCCGGGCATATAATCAGACGGTTCCCACATCAGGGAAAATTCTCTCAGGGGGAGTTGATTCGAATGCCCTCCATAAACCCAAACGTTTTTTTGGCGCGGCAAGGAACATTGAGGAAGGA
>CAZEKV010000032.1:0-18372 GCA_964512945.1 uncultured Spirochaetales bacterium
AGTGGAAAGCTTCTCGTCGCAAGCTCCTGCGAGGCTTCCACTCATGTAGGCGTTGGGCCTGTAGAAAAAGTGTAAAAAGACTGTTCTTTCCTGATTTGCCATGATAGATTTTAAAGGCTCGTTAGTAGTGTGGGTAGAAGTTTCTGGAAACAGTAATGAATCAGGCATACTGCATTGTTCATAATATTGGAAGGAGAGAAGCGTATTGTAAAACGGGATTTTTCTCCAGGCTCGTTATGCATTGAAGATCTTTAAAAAGAGTGTCACTGTTTGTAGGAAACAGATAATGATTTACTCGTAAGTATTTGTGTGGTATAGTTTAGTTAATAAAAAATGGGAGTTAATAATGGCAGCAAAAAATCAAAAAATTATTGGAATGAAAATTGAAAAATTTAATGAAGCAATTAAAGCAAAAGATATAATAGTCAGACCTGCAAAGTTAATTCCTCCAGCCATAAAGCCTGGCAATGAGCTTGCACTTACATCAATATTTTTAGCTTCTTTGAGGCTTATTAAAGAATTTAGAGATGATATTTTTGCAGACCTGAAATTTAGAAAAAGTGGTATTCATTATTATTTTACTGAAGTATCATTTTATGATCAAAATGATTCGAGACCTGATGGATTAATTTTAAGTGTTGTCTCAAATGAAATTAAGGATGCAGTCATACTTGAAGTTAAGAATAAGAGTGTAGATCTTGAAGAAAATCAAATACAAAGATATGTAGAATTATGCAAAAATATAGGAATAAACAAAGTACTAACAATTTCAAACCAGTTTGTTCCGGACCCCAGTCAAACACCTTGTAAAAATATAAAACTTTATAAAGGAATAGAACTATATCACTTTTCTTGGTCATACCTATTAACTATCGCTCAATTATTACTTTTTGAAAATGATCATAATATAGCTGATGAGGATCAAATATTATTAATGAAAGAGGTTGTCGATTTTTTCGAAGCAAAAGAATCTGGAATAAATGGATTCAATAGAATGAAACCAGGCTGGAAGGATGTTGTAAAATTGTTTACATCTGGATCTCTTCCCAAAAAAGGGGATAATAGCACTGATGAAGCAATAATGAGCTGGCAACAAGAAGAAAAGGACATGTCTTTAAAACTTTCCAAACAGTTAGGATTGTTAGTTAAAAGTACTAATCGGCAAGATTTGAAAACAAGATGGCAAAGTGATTATAAATCAATAACAAATAAGAAACTGTTATCTTCCAAACTGAAAATTGATGGTGCAATATCGCCTATAGAAATAATTGCTCATTTTGAAAGAAGAACTATTACAATGCGAGTGCAGTTAAAAGCCCCAGAAAAAACAATTCGGGGGCAGATAGGGTGGTTAAAAAAGCAAATAAATAATTGTGATGCAAAAAATGTCGATACATTTACAATACTAAAAGATGGACTCCATTTTGAACCAATGCTAAAATATCGAAACATATTTCCAATAACAAAAATAAATAAAATAGATGATGTTATAGATGAATTAAAAGGAAAGGAAATAATCGAGTTTCAAATAAGTTATATACAACCTTTGGGTGTAAAGTTTGAAAATCCAAAGAGCTTTGTTGAAATAATAGAAGAGATGTTAATAAATTTCTATTCAGGTATTGTCCAATATCTTGAGAATCCTCCACAGAAAAGCCCACAATTAAAAAAAGAGGAAGTACAAGAATCGATAATAGCAACGGAATAGAAAGGTAAAATTACGCTACAGTAAAGGAAAAACGAGGATGTATAGTAAATCACTGCACCGGATTTTTACCCCGCCCGGCGCCGGCTTCGCTCAGTACAGGCCGGCGATCCCCGGCCGCGGCGTAAAAACTACCGGAAACCGGGGGTTCTACGGCTTTCTTGTATCTATACGGGGAAAACCGGTTTAACGCTTTTACGTATAACCGGTTTTTCTGGAATAATTGCATTATTCGGGGAAGAAATGGTAGGATACAGGGAAGTTTGGTGATGTGTTAAATTCACGCAAATTTTAAGGGTGACTAAAAGTGATATACGGTCTAATCTTTAGAAAGGGAAAACGTCGTATATTTGCGGAATGTTATGCAAAATGCCAGGATATGGGAGTTGTCTTGTTATACTACTAACATCCCGGGCTTTAAAGAGATATTATTTTAAAGGAGAATACTACTATGAGAAAAATACTACCAATTCTTTTAATATTATTAGCATTTACTTTATTTGCTGACGAAGAAAAAAAAGTTTTTATGGTTTATGGTACTGACTTTATTGTGAATATTCCTTTACCTAAATATTGGAATGTTGATATGGATTTTGCACAGCAAAATAATATTAATGGGTTTTTTTATATAAAGAAGTATGGAATAAAAAATTCACCAGCAGGTATAGTTTTGACTCTAGCGACAAAACCTGAATTAGATTCAAAACTATCCGAATATATAGCTTATGATAAGAATAATTTGTTATCGTATTATCCAGATGCAAAATTTAGTGAGTATAAAACAGATTTTAAACAAGATCATAATTATATATTTAAAATATACGATTTTTTAGAAAAACCAAATGGTCACAGGCAATTAATCGCCTATTTGGACAATGGATCAAAAAATCTTGTTAAACTCTATATAGACTATCAAAATGGAATAAATAAAGAACAATACTTGATGGATTTTATTAATTGTATACAGGGGTTATCATATTTTAATGTTAAGGTTAACGTGAAATAAAAGTTACCAGGCGAACTATGCATAACGGTGAATATACTCTGTGGGCAGAGCTCTTAACTTTTGGCAAATTTCCATATCCCGGAGAGGTGTGGAATTTGACAAAGTGTTGGAAGTGACAAATTTTTGGGCGTAGGAATCTGCAGGAAGAATGTAGATTCTACGCAAAACCCTACAAGATAAATTCGCATCTCGACAAGGACTCGTTGGGCATACTTTTCAGGTGAGTTGTTTTGACGCAAATTAATTGATAAAGATGGGTAGAATATTGAATTGTTAGAATAAATAAACTTTAATTACATGGAGAATTTATGTTAAAAATCATTTCAAAAGTGGGAACCGTAGCTACACTACTTACAGGTTTTATCGTTTGTATAGGGATAAATGTAAACCCTATATTTCAGTTCATTGATGTTTTATTTGCTTTTGCTACATTCTTTCCAATCATAATAAAATGGAACCTATATAGTATAAAAACACATGGCCTATTTGGATTTTCCGGCCTAAAGGAATTTATAAATATTTTTAAGAGTGGAATTTTAGAAAGAAATGAAAATAGAAAACGATTTATATTCATAACTACCTGGTTGGTTTATTTTATACTATTCATAGTTATATTCCAATTCTTTGTGATGAATACTGACAAGTATGGAGAACGTGTAATAACCGCTTTTTTCTATTTTGGCTCTGTGCCTTTTACAAGTTTTTATTTTGTATTTATAGACTCTGTGAAATCTATAACGGAAAGAAAGTAAACTTCTTCTAACACGGGCTATATCACTTCATCGCTTCGTTTGGAAATGGTAAACTGTATCTCATAATTGAAACACTCCTTTTAAGTTGATGCTTCATCTATCTTGACACATAGGGATTTCAGGGGGGCAATGTCGTGAACATTGACAATTGGTGTTTGATAGATAAGTCAGGTTGAACAGAAATTCTGCAGGATATGGTATTAAAGACAATTTTATGATTGTTACGATTGTAAAATCGGGGTAAGATTGCGGAAGATAATTCTGATTTGGAAGAAGGGGCTGCGGCTCCGTTTCTGATAGGCAAATCAGTAAAGGAATGTAATTTAGATGGAATTAACACCCGGAAGTTTTTCGAATGGGTTCAAGGTCGTTTCCGTTAAGAACCTCGAGGAATATAAAGCAACGGGAATTGAGCTGGAGCATATTAAGACCGGATGCGAGGTTTTCCATATGTCAAACGAGGATTGCGAGAATCTCTTTTCGTTCAATTTCAGAACAATTCCTTACAATAACAACGGAATCGCCCATATCCTTGAACATTCGGTTTTATGCGGTTCAAAACGCTTTGTAATTAAAGATCCGTTTGCAAGCCTTCTGAAGAGCAGTATGAATACTTTTTTAAATGCCATGACCTATCCGGATAAGACCATCTACCCTGCAAGCAGTACTGTTGAAAAAGATTTATTTAATCTGATGATGGTATACGGCGATGCTGTTTTTTTCCCCTTGCTGAGAGAAGAGGTTTTTCACCAGGAGGGCTACAGGTACAAAATTGATAATGGCAAGCTGAATATTGCGGGTGTTGTTTTTAGTGAAATGAAAGGGGCATATTCAAATCATGATTCAATCGTTAATGAATGGTCTTACAGGGTTTTATTCCCTGACAGTCCCTACAGATTTGATTCTGGAGGAGAGCCGGCTTCGATTCCTTCGCTGGACTATAGAGAATTTCTCGATTTTCATAAAAAATACTACCATCCCTCTAATTGTAAAATATTTTTATATGGAAATATCGATACAGAGAAATATTTATCGTTTATTAATGACAATTTCTTATGCCATTTTAACAAAAAGGATATTGATTTAGATATTTCCTGCCAGAAGAGATGGGATTCCCCTATTGTTGTTAGAAGGACATCCCCCGTTGAGGCGGGGGAAGGGAAACCAGACAGGGCTTCGGTAATTGTCAGCTGGCTTCTGGATGAAATTTCCGATCCTTTTTTACTCCTATCTTTTGAAGTTTTATCGGAAATCCTTATAGGGAACGATGCCTCACCTTTATACAAAGCTATTATCGAATCAAAATTGGGTGAGGATCTTTCTCCTGTAAGTGGATTTGAGTCCGACTTAAAGGAGACGGTCTTTTCCGTGGGGATAAGGGGGTGTAACCCGGAGGATCAGGCTGAGATTAAAGCCCTGATATTAAAAGAGCTGGAAAAATTAAGAGAACAGAAAATACACGATGATATCATAAGAGGCACTATAAACAGGGTTGAGTTCAGGAATAAGGAGATAAAAGGGGGGATTCCATATGGGCTCAGGGCCCTAGAAAAAATGCTGAGGGGCTGGATGCATGGTGCATCCCCTGCGGACACCCTTGAATTCTCCAGATGGATGAATCTGCTAAAAAACAAATTAAAAACCGATAGGTGTTATTTTGAAAATCTTATTGGTAAATATCTGCTAAAAAATCCGCATCACGCCCTTATAATTGTAGAACCTGATAAAAAGCACAGGGAAAACAGTCTTGACAGCCCATGGTTCAGGGAAAAAGAAAAATTGCTGACAAAGGATAAGAATAAAATCAGTGAAATAAAAAACATTTCCAGGCAGATGGCCATTTTTCAGGAGACTCCCGACAACCCCGAAGACATAGAGAAAATTCCCCATCTTGATCTTTCCGATCTACCGAAAAAGGTCGAAAATATCGAATTGATTTTTAATGAAAGTCCATATTCTGCATTCTATATCCAGGAACGTTTTACAAATGGCATTGTGTATGTTGAAATGGCTTTTGATGTTTCCGGTCTTGATGAATATCAAAAACAGCTTCTGACTCTGTTTTCAAGGGTGGTTTGCAGTTCCGGATTCAAGGATGTCGGCTATGAGATCGTGGCAAGGGAACTGGCTTTAAAGACAGGGGGTTTTACCGGGGGAGTTGAGGCAGGAAACATTCTGGATAGTGCAGGATGCGGCGAGTTTCTATTTTTCAGAATCAAGATATTGAACCACAAATTTGAAGAAGGCATCAGTCTTGTCCAGAAAATTCTCATGGAAGCCGATTTTGATAATCTTGACAGAATAGAAAACTTGCTTCTTGAACTCAGAAATGACATACGGTCATCAGTTATTCCCAATGGCCATTCTTTTGTCGCCCTTTATGCCGGAAGTTTCTTATCTGCCTCGACAGCAAGAGAAGAGAGTTTTTCGGGGATTTCTCAGCTCCTTTTCTTGAATAATCTTCTTTCCATAGGGAAGATTGAGTCTATTTCTGCTGATTTGAAAAAAATTCGGGGGGATATTTTTTCCCGCCCCCTCCTTTCGGTAAATATTACCACTCAGAAGGATTTTATCAATAAATCTGTTGATATTCTGGATTCGGTATTGAGGGGGTTTCCTTCAGAAAACAAGAAGAAAAATAGAAGAGATCCCCGGGAAAGGGGGGAGAATTCTCTGAAAAAATATACGGGTCTTGAGGCTCTTCAGGTCTCTTCTACTGTCGGATATTCTTCTACAGTAATTCCTGCCTCTTTTCTGGATTCGGATTTCCATGCCTTTGAATCGGTCCTGGCTCATATATTGAAAACCGGTTATCTCTGGGAAAATATCCGTATGAAAGGGGGAGCCTATGGGGCTTTTGCTTCTGCCAATGGAGTGGAGGGCTTGTTTAGTTTCTTATCCTACAGGGATCCTGAAATTTCGAGGTCATTAAATATATACAGGGATGCACTTGGAAAGGAGGATATCCCCGCTTCCGTTGTAGAAAAAGCAATAATCGGTGTTGTAGGGAAGGAAAGCCGCCCCCTTTCTCCCGGAGAAAAGTCGATAATAGGTTTCAGAAGAAAATTATTTGGTATCAGGGATGAGCTGCGCCAGAAACGAAGGGAAAAAATACTATCCGCCGGATTCAGGGACATAAATTCCGCCAAAAAGCGGCTTTTTGGGGTTTTTGACAGCTCAATATCCGTTGTAATGGGGGATATTGCCAATATCGAATCATTGTACAAATTTGACAAACAAATCAAAAATAGAATAATTAAAGTGCCTTTATAGGATTTTTTGAATTTTTATTACTTGAATATAGCTTCATTTTAAATTATCGTCTCTATAAAATTATGGTTGATTGGATTATGGATGAAGTCATAGTGGAGAAGAGTTAAATGATTGATAAAAATAATGTAAAAAGGGAGCCTATTGCGATTATAGGACTGGGTTGCTGTTTTCCGGGGGGCTCAAACAGTCCTGATGAGTTCTGGGATAAGGTCCTTTCAGAGGGTAGGGATGCCGTTACAGAGATTCCACCGGATAGGTGGGATGTAGAGGCATACTATCACCCCGATTATACAATAAAGGGTAAGATCAGTGTAAAGTGGGGCGGATTCATCGATGATGTTGATAAGTTCGATCCCCATTTTTTCGGTATATCTCCGATGGAAGCCGTAAGGATGGATCCCCAGCAAAGAAAGCTCCTTGAGGCCAGTTATCAGGCAATAGAAGACGCAGGACTGCGGCTGAAGGATCTCAAGGGCAGGAGAGTCGGGGTATATATTGGTCTTTCCGCCCACGATTACGGTGACATTGGAATGACCCCGACGGAACATCCAAATATTACAGGTAAAACAATAAGCGGGGGTTCTGCCTCCATAGCGGCGAACAGGATTTCCTATGTTTTTGATTTCAGAGGGCCCAGTTTTACGATAGATACGGCCTGTTCCTCTTCTCTTGTAGCTCTCCATAATGCCTGTAACGGCATATGGAACAACGAATGTCCAGTTGCCTTTGTAGGCGGCGCGAATTCGGTTATTAAACCGGAAGTTTCAATGAGTTTCAGCAAGGGGGGTTTTTTATCTCCCACCGGGCGGTGTAAAACTTTTGATGAAAAAGCAGACGGTTACATAAGAAGTGAGGGGGTTGGTGTTGCAGTTCTAAAACCCCTCTCAAAAGCGGTTGCCGATGGGGATAAAATCTATGCGACTATAATAGGCACAGCTATAAACCAGGATGGGGCTACAGACGGGATAAGCATGCCCAGCCAGGAGGCTCAGGTGGCCGTTCTTAAAGATGCCTGCAGAAGAGCCGGTGTCGATCCTTCTAAAATCCAGTATGTTGAGGCTCACGGTACGGGAACGGCTGTTGGAGATCCAATAGAGGCCAGATCCATAGGTCTTGTAATCGGTAAAGATAAAAAAGAGGGTGAAAAAATAATTGTCGGATCCGTAAAATCCAATATTGGACACCTTGAACCTGCTTCAGGTATGGCCGGTTTGATAAAACTGGTTATGGCCATGAAAAAAAAGAAGATACCCCAGAATGTTCATTTTAAGACTCCCAATTCAAAGATTCCCTTTGCAGAATATAACATGAAGGTTCCTGTAAAAATGATGGAATGGCCCAAAAACGATAAAATGTATGCGGGTATAAATTCCTTTGGTTTTGGTGGGGCGAATGCCCATGTTGTTCTCGAGGGTTATTTCAATAAAAAGAAAGCAAAAACTGCAGAAAGGACGGGCGGGTTGTTAAGCTTTGTTCTCTCTGCAAAATCTCTGGAAAGGCTTAAGGCTTTTGCTGAAAGTTATATTGACTTTCTTGAAAAAAACAAGAAAAACAATGAAGTAAAAATTGAAGACATATGTTATACGTCAAAGGTAAAAAGAAACCATCATAACCACAGGCTTGCTCTGGTTGTTTCTTCAAAGACCGACCTTCTGGATCAATTGCAGAATTTTGTTCAGGACAAAAAATCTCCTGGAATGGCTTCCGGGAGGGTCAGCCTGGATGATGATAAAGAAAAGCCTAAAATTGTTTTTGTTTTTTCAGGCCAGGGTCCCCAATGGTATGCCATGGGAAGGGAACTCCTCGCTGAGAACGAGCTGTTTCGTTCTTATGTAGAAAAAGTCAACAAAATCCTGAAATCCCTTGGATGGTTGAAAAAAGAGGGAAGCAGTCTGATTGAAGAGCTGAATAAATCGGAGGAAGATTCCAGGATAAATGAAACGAAAATAGCTCAGCCTGCCATTTTTGCACTTCAGGTTGGCTTGTTTGAATTGTGGAAATCCCTCGGTATTCACCCTGATGCCGTAGTCGGCCACAGTATTGGGGAGGTGGCTGCGGCCTATGCTTCTGGTGCTCTCGATCTCGGAGAAGCAACAAGGATTATCTACTGGAGAAGCCGTTCCCAGTCTGTTGCTGCCGGAAAAGGGAAAATGCTGGCAGCTGCCCTTTCAATAGAGGAAGCAAAAGAAAGAATAGAAAAATATAAGGATCTTGTAGCTATAGCCGTTGTTAACGGCCCCAATATGCTTACCCTTTCGGGAGATTCGGCAGCCCTTGAAACTATTTCGGCCTCTCTGGAAGAAGAGGATATTTTTAATAGAATGCTGCGTGTGGATATACCCTTTCACAGCCATTATCTCGATGTTATTAAGGATGACTTTATCTCATCGGTTGGGGATGTCGTCTGTAAAGATACGGATATTGCTCTTTATTCTACCGTTTCGGGAAAGCTGAATAAGGGGACTTCGCTGGATTCTTCCTATTGGTACAGCAACATCAGGCAGTCCGTGCTTTTTTATCCGGCAGTAAAAGAATTAGTTAATAATGATTTTTCTGTATTTCTGGAAATATCCCCCCACCCCATACTTTCCAACAGTATCAAGGACACTCTCGCAGAGGCCGGAAAAGAAGGAATTATGGCAACTTCTTTAAGGCGAAATCAAAAAGAGTCACAGAAAATACTGAAGACCCTCGGCCTCCTCTATGTAAAGGGATTTCCCGTAAACTGGAAAGAAAGCTGCAAGGGTAATTTTATCGATCTCCCCTTTTATCCCTTTGTAAGGGATCGTTACTGGATTGAATCGGAAGAATCTAAAAGGCGGCGTATTGGCAACAAGCTCAATCATCCCCATCTAAAAAATCATGTTTGTTTTGCATCAAATAAAACCGATCATATATGGGACATCCAGCTTGACAAAGGGATGACCCCCTATATCGAGGATCATCGCGTTCAGGGTCCCCTTATTTACCCTGGAGCGGGATCCTGTGAACTTGCTTTTGCCTGCGGTATGGAGGCTTTCGGCAGGGATTTTTGTTTTATTGAGGATATATACTTTGATAAAGCTGTTTTCCTCCCCGATGATGGCTCTCCCCCGGAGATTCAATTAAATCTTTCTTCCGATGACGGCTCTTTCGGGATTTTTTCGAGAAAAGGCAATGAGGGGAACTGGACAAAACATATTTCAGGCAAATTGCGCCATCTTGGTGAAAGATTTTCCCTGGAAGATATTTCTCTCAAGACCGCTCAAAAGAATTGTACGGAAGAAGTAGATATGGAAAAGCTCTACAAAGAGCTTTTTGATAGCGGGCTAATGCTGGGTCCTGCGTTCAGGGGAATCACAACATGCCGCAGAAATAACAAAAAAAGTAAGTATCTGGGTGAATCAATTGGTGAAATCATCGTACCCGATTCAATTGACTACGGTGTTGAAAATTACAATATCCACCCCGCTGTTCTGGATGCCTGTTTTCAGACCCTCTTCGGAAGTGTTCTTGTTGGAGACGGCAGTGAAGATTTTGGATTTTGTATTCCCATTCACATAAGACGGTTAAAATTCCATCAGAAGCCAACAAAAAAATTATATTCTTACACCTGCTTAACGGAACTTTCTCGCATGTTTGCTGTGGGCGATATTAGAATCTATGACGAAAACGGGAAATTATGCCTTGAAATAGAGGGCTTTAAATGCCGGTTTATTGAGGGATCCAGGGGGGAAAATGAAAACAGGCTGGATAGATGTATATATGAATATCAATGGAAGATAAAAGAACGTATTCGTCAGGCAAGGCATAGAGAGCCCGGTGAATATATCCCATCACCTCTTTCTCTGTCAGAGTTTTCTCCCGGATTTATAAAAGAGGTTCAGGCCCGGCCTGAGCGAGTAATATATGATACTGAATTTGAGCCTGAATTAAATATTCTTACAGCCGCTTATATCGAAGCAGCCCTTATAAAGTTGGGATTTTCTTTTGAGCCCGGGATCACTTTTTCGACGGATTCCTTTATAAAGAACCATGGCATAAAAAAGGGATACCTTTCAAAGCTTTTTCAGAGAACCCTCGAAATCCTTTCCGAGAGCGGAATTTTAAAGAGTACCGGCAAAAGAGAATGGGAGGTGCTGAAAACTCCGGAAGAAATTGATACGGAGCTGAAATATCAAACCCTCAAGCAGGAAAAGCGGTATTCATTATTAATTCATGAACTGGAAATGCTCCATAAATGCGGTCCGTTTTTGTATGAAATATTCAGCGGGGCGGTTGATCCGGTTACCCTCCTTTTTCCGGATGAGGAATGGGATTCTACACTGGCATTCTACAGCAATGGATACTCATTTAAGAAGTACAACGAGATTGTCAGAAGTCATCTGGATTATTTACTAAAAGATATGCCCTCCGACCGGACCCTGAGGGTTCTTGAAATAGGAGCGGGGACGGGAGGAATGACGGGAGGGCTTCTCTCAATACTTCCTGCTGAAAGAACTGAATATTTTTTTACCGATGTATCCCCAATGTTTCTGGTTAAAGCTGAGGAAAGATTTTCAGACTATTCCTTTGTGAATTACGGTATTCTTGATATCAGTAAGGATCCTTCGGGGCAGGGGTATGATCTGAATTCTTTCGATATAATTGTTGCTTCGGATGTAATGCATACAACTACCGATCTTAATAAAACACTGGAATATGTGAATAAACTTCTATCTCCAAATGGACTTCTTGTTATGCTTGAGGTCACTCAAAGCCCATGGTGGACGGATCTGGTTTTTGGACTGACCGAAGGATGGTGGATGTTTGAAGATTACGATCTCCGTCCTTCCCATCCGACTCTGACAGGGGAAAAATGGATAAAAGTTCTCGGCAAGAACGGATTTTATGATATCAACGCTGTATCGGAGGCTGTAAGCAAGGAAGTCTCCGCTCAGACGGTGTTTATTGCCCGAAGGGCTGATGAGAAAACCAGCATGGAGCCTCTAAAACTCCCCTCATTTATGGAAAAAAATGGGAACTGGATTATTTTTTGCGATGAAAAAGGTGTTGGAAAAAAGATAGGGAGTTCTCTTTCAAAGTACGATGAAAATCCTGTTTATGTATTTCCCGGTAAAACTTTTAAAGCGGAAGGTGATGATAAATTCTTTATCAACCCCGGGAGTCAGGAAGATATGAGAAATCTTTTTGATAAGCTTGGCAAGAGGGTAGAGAAATTAAACGGGGTTCTTCATTTCTGGAATCTCGATCAGGTCTCTACAGATAAAATGAGCGTGAAAACCCTTGAAGATAGTTACAATACGGGGACTACAGTTTTATACAATCTCTTCAGGGAATGGGGAGAGCATCCGGCGAATCTCTGGGTAATTACATCCAATGCCTCGCCCATTGATAATTTAGAAAAATTATCCCTCTCTCAGACATCCGTATGGGGTGCCTGCCGAACGATAATGCACGAGTATCAGAATTTTGATACAACCCTCGTTGATCTTAGCTATAACATTACCGATATCGAAATAGAATCCCTGTTCGAGGAGATCTGCGAGGAAACCCATGCTGAAGAGGTCGCTCTGAGGGGAAGGAAGCGGTATCTCCATAAATTTGCGAGGGTTGCCCCGGAGGAGGATGCAAGAAGGGCAAAAAAAGAACTCAAAGCGGATGCTTCTTCCTTCCACCTTACAACGGATGGAAGCGGTATGCTCAACAATCTGTTTTTACAGGAAAAGGCTACTCCCCTTCCCGGATCTGGAGAGGTTAAAATCAAGGTTGCGGCCTCTGGATTGAATTTTAAGGATGTAATGATTGCTACTGGTATGCTGCATGAAGATGCTCCAAAAGGCGGCTACACCGGTAAAGCCCCGGGAATGGAATGTTCCGGAACCATTACCGCTGTGGGGAAAGGAGTAACTGATTTTAAAAAGGGTGATGAGGTTATTGCCATAGCTTCCGATGCCATAGCTTCCAGTGTAATTACAAAGGCTGATTTTGTTGTAAAAAAACCCGAATCTTTCAGTTTTTCAGATGCTGCGACAATCCCTTTCGCCTATCTTACGGCGTATTACTCTATTATATATTTAGGGCGACTGGAAAAAGGGGAAAGGATTCTCATACATTCCGCTTCGGGAGGTGTGGGATTCGCTGCTGTGCGTCTGGCTCTCGCCCTTGGTGCAGAGGTTTTTGCTACTGCAGGGAATGAAGAAAAGCGGAAATATCTTAGAAAAAGCGGCGTTAAACATGTGATGGATTCAAGATCTACAGGTTTTGCTGAAGAGATTCAGGAAATTACCGGCGGGGAAGGGGTTGATATGGTTCTTAACTCCCTTTCAGGGAGTGCAATTTATAAGAACCTTACCGTTTTGCGTAAGTACGGACGATTTGTCGAAATAGGCAAGACCGATATCTATGAAAATAACCGTATTAGCTTAAGACCCTTCTGGAATAATCTTTCATACTTTGCCGTTGACATAGACAAACTTCTGACCGAAAAGCCGGAATTATGCAGGAAGCTTATCCTTGAGTATATGTCCTTTTTTGAAAAAAATGCCTCAAAATTAATCCCGCATCCCAAAAAGACCTTTCCGATTTCGAGGGTGCCGGAGGCCTTCCGATTTATGGCTGCTGCGAATCACATAGGAAAAGTAGTTATTACTCAGGGTGGTGAGACAATTACAGTTTCTCCTTCGGAAGATATAAAGACTATTATAAAATCTGATGGAACCTACATTGTTACGGGCGGATTCTCCGGTCTCGGGTTGGAGTGTTCAAAGTGGCTTGTAAAAAAAGGTGTCCGCAGTCTTGCTATCATAAGTAGAAGCGGAGCTAAGACAGAAAAAGCCCAAAAATTTATTGCAGAAATGACATCCCGGGGTGTTGTTGTTTACGAGGAAAAAGCCGACATCGCTGATGAAAAAAGTATAAAAAGCATAATTGAAAAAATCAAGAAAACCAAATCACCGATAAGGGGAATTATTCATAGTGCTATGGTTCTTGATGATGCGATACTTGCAGACATGACCCATGAACGATTTATGAAGGCAGTTAGACCCAAGGTTATGGGAGCATGGAATTTGCATAACCTTACGCTTGATCAGCCCGTTGATTTTTTTGCCTCCTTTTCTTCGATATCCGGGGAATATGGTGCTCTTGCCCAGAGCAATTATGCCGCAGCGAATGTTTTTCTCGATATACTATCATATTACAGACAGGCTAATGGTCTTCCCGGGATAACTGTCAGCTGGGGTGTAATAACCGATGTTGGATTTGTTGCCAGAAACGAGAAAGTAAGTTCGATTCTTGAGAGCCAGGGATGGAGGGGGTTTTCACCCGATGAGGCTCTCGGGGTTCTTGAGAGATTGATAATGCAGAATCACCCCCATAGAACCGCTCTGGATGTTGATTGGCCGGCGATATCTAAATATTTTCTAAAGGATAAGGATTCTTTTAGGTTTTCCCACTTAATGGAAGAGGTAAAGGAAAGAAAGTCCGGAGAACTGTCTCTGAAGAGTTCGATTCTCGAAGCAGATGTTGAAGAACGGATGGAAATAATTCAGAGGAATATTACAGACAGTATCGCAAGAATTCTAGGGACTTCCGCTTCCAAAATAGATAAAAATGATCCTATAAGTAATATGGGGCTTGATTCTTTAATGGCGAATCAGCTGCGGAACTGGATACAGGTGAAGCTGGATATCGACTTTTCAATGATGAAAATCATGAGGGGGCCAAGTGTTGTTGAATTATCAAAACAACTTCTTGCAGATCCTTCCTTTCAGGTGGAGAAGACGAAAGATGAAGCCGGTTCTGAAAAACAGAAAAAGCCGGAGGTTGAGAAATGGATCATTAGATCCGGGGGTAATGGGAATTGTAAAATCCGTCTATTCTGTTTTCCATATATGGCGGGCGGCGCCTCATCTTTTATCACCTGGGCGGATGCTGTTAAGTCGGACATAGAGGTATGCCCCGTACAGTATCCCGGCAGGGAAGAGAGGAAGGGGGAGAAGCCCTATGATGATGTAAACAAACTGGTTGAGGCAATTGCTAAGGTTATGCTGCCCCTTCTTGACAAACCATTTGCCTTCTACGGTCATAGTATCGGGGCGGCAGTGGCATATAAATTATCCCAGTACCTCGTGAAGAAATACAATAAATCACCCGTTGTTTTTTTCGCCGCAGGATGGCTTGCTCCTCATATGAAGAGCCCCTTCAAAATTATTGAAGAAATTTCAGAAGCCGAGATCATGAACGAGTCAGGAAAGCCGAAACTCCTTGAACACATGCGCAATCTTGAGATTCCTGAAGAAATTCTCTCAGACAATAGTTTAATGGAAGAGTTGTTACCCTCAATAAGAGCGGACATTCTTCTCGGTAAACGCTATGAGAGTAACGGGGAGCCCCCCCTTAAGTGTCCTGTAGTTGCATGTGCCGGAGAAAATGACACTGTTTTTACCCTGGATCACGTAAAGGCCTGGAAAAAATACACTGCCAAAAATTTTGATTTCAGGGTTTTCAAAGGCGGTCATATGTTTTTAAGGGATGACAGGGACAGTCTTTTGAATTTGATAATGGAAACTCTTCAGAAGGCAGTTGACTGATAGAGAGGAAGGCTTTTGGCGAGTTTCGGGGCAGGGGATTTGAAACTATTGCCTGGGGAGCTGCACATATGGACTGCTTCTTTCGAGCAGCCCGGCTGGTTCTTGCAGCGTTGTAAAGAATATTTAAACGAGCCCGAAAAAAAAAGAGCCGCTTCTTATAGATTCGCCAGAGATAGAAAAGCCTTTATTTTCTCACGCTCCATCCTCCGTATATTGCTGGCTGCGTATTCAGGCCAAACTCCGCCGGAGCTTGTTTTTCTGAAGACAGAGGGGGGAAAACCCTATATCAAACCCGGGCAAAATAAGGACAAGCTAAGTTTTAACCTCTCAAATTCAGGGAATCGTGTGGTATATGGAATTGCATATGATAGGACAATTGGAATAGATATCGAATATGTTCGCAACCCTGGCGATATCAAAAGCATGATGGAGTATGCCCTCTCAAAAAGAGAGTTGTTCAATCTGGAAAAGTTTGCATATAGCGAAGAGAATATCTTCTTCAGATACTGGACACATAAAGAGGCTTTACTGAAAGCTCTTGGAGAAGGGCTTTTGCGCCCCCTGAAAAGTATCGAATTCCTTCTGGGGGAATGTGGGAATTTAAGATTGTGCTATATTGATAATAAAGCAATAGATGAGAAAGAATGGTTTATCCATGAATTTACTCTGGAGGAAAAGAAATATGCCGGTGCGGTGATTCTTAAGGGGGCTGGTTGCAGAGTCGTTCATTTCGATTTTAATCCCCGATTATTTTGATAAGGATCTTTTTTGCCCTGCGCCCGTCGAATTCCCCGTAGAAAATCTGTTCCCAGGGCCCGAAGTCAAGATTCCCGTCTGTTACGGCAACCATAACCCCCCTTCCCATAATCTGGCGCTTGAGGTGAGCATCCCCATTGTCTTCGTAGCCGTTATGGCGGTACCGGCTTATGGGTTCGTGGGGGGCAAGTTTTTCAAGCCAATCGTCGTAGTCCTGTAATAAACCGGGTTCATCATCATTTATGTAAACACTTGCAGTTATATGCATGGCATTTACAAGACAAAACCCCTCTTTTATTCCGCTTTCTTTAAGACCCTTTTTTACTTCAGGAGTAATATTTATATAATCTCTTCTTTTCGGTATGTTTAATGTCAGGATTTTTCTATATGATTTCATTTTTCCTTCTCCCTGTGCAAGAGGTTTTAACCTGCGCTCCTATAGTACCAATTAGTACCAATACTAACAGGTTTTAGAGTTTTTGAGTATCCTCTGCTTTTTTGTCATATTGTTTCTACAAATACCTTCTCTATTCCAGGTTCATGCGCTCATTGTAGAAATTTACTGCTATTTTGAGGAGACGACTTTTTTCATTTTGTTCGGGAGAATCCATGACGCATTCCATAAGATATTTTAAAATAATTCCTATTTTCTCTCCTGGGGGAATGGAGAGGGCTTTCATCAAGTCGTTTCCATCAATAGCCAGATCATTTACGGATAAAGCGGAGGATCTGGCAAGGACTTTTTCTATCCTGTCCGAGAATTCGAGGAGACCCCTCATGCTGTCAGGACCCTTCTCTTCTGTTCTGTTCATCCCTGAGGAATCGGCCCTCCGTAGGGCAAAAAGGTTGTTAATGTTCTCCAGCCCAACCCGCTTTACAAACCTTCTAACAGCAGAATCTGTCCATGAAGAATCATAGCCGAACATATGATGGAGAATAAGATGAGAAACCGCTTTTACAGTTTTGTTAGGGAATTTCAGGCGGGTCAGGATTCTTTTTGTAATCTTGCTGGATTCTTTTTCATGGCCGTAGAACCTTATTCTGTCGTTAGGATCCCTTTGAAAAACGGAGGGTTTGCCAATGTCATGAAAAAGAGCTGCAAGCCTGATCAAAAGATCTCTTTCTGCAGCATCGCAGGAATAGAGGCAATGTTCAAAGACATCAAAACTATGCATTTCCGGCTGTTCAACCCCAGCACATATCTCCAGTTCTGGAAGGATGAATTTCAGAAGATTGTTCTTCTTAAGGAATTTTATTCCGCGGGAAGGAGCCGGAGACATTATCAGCTTTATAAACTCATCCCTTATGCGTTCAGCCGATATATTTTCTACAAGCCCTGAGAGTTTTTTTATTGCTTTTTCCGTGCTTTCTTCTATTTCGAATCCCAGCTGGGACATGAATCTGCAGGCTCTGAGGGTTCTGAGGGCATCTTCTGTAAACCGATCTTCGGGATTTCCTATGGCTCTGATTATTCCTTTTTTTAGATCTTCCCTCCCTGAAAAGGGATCAAGGATTTTTCTTTTTTGAATATCAAAGGCAATGGCATTGATTGTAAAATCCCTGCGCCTGAGATCTTCAATAATTGAGGGTGTGAATTCTACACTGTCGGGATGCCTTCCATTGCTGTATTTCCCATCGACTCTGAATGTTGTAATTTCAAATTCCCTGTTTTCAAACAGGACAGTTACGGTGCCATGTTTGATCCCGGTGGGAATGACCCTGTTGAACATTCGGATAATTTTTTTTGGAAGGGCGTCTGTCGCAAGATCAAAATCATTCACCTTCCTCCCCAGTAAAAAATCCCTGACGGCTCCCCCTACGAGGTAACATGTATGACCATTTTTTTTAAATATATTTGAAAGATGTATTAACCCGGATGGTATTTTTATCATTTTTACACCGCTTTTCCAGTAAGCCTTTCCGGCAGTATAGCAAAATATTTTTTGTATTACTATAATCATGCTTGTCTGTGGTGGAGTTTTTTATTCCGGTCAGGCGTCCAGTAAATCACCAGTCAAGTTTCTTGCTGGCCGCAGGAAAAGGAGTTATTTTCTTTTAGAGAAGATATATGTGTTTATCATATGTTTTCTACCCTTTACCTTAATACTCTTGCTTATATGTTTCTGGGTGGTTTTTGCCTTCTTGAAGACTATTTCAGATACACAGATCTGTCCTCCCTCAGCCATACTGCAAAGGCGGGCAGCGATATTTACCGCATCGCCGACTATTGTCCAGTCAAGGGAGTCCCCCCCTCCGATTGCCCCGACCACCACCTCTCCATAGTTAATACCGATGCCTATGGGCAGG
>CAZEKV010000033.1:0-18207 GCA_964512945.1 uncultured Spirochaetales bacterium
ACGTTTCTCGTTCTTCTGTTTTTTGCCATTGTCGGAGGATAAATAACCAAATATCTTTTCAAGTTGATCACCAGAAATTTTTATGTTCTTCTCATCCAGTATCGCTAAAAATTTCATCAGATATCTGTATTTTTTTTGTTTTTTTGAGAAATAAGAATAGTATTCCCTTATTTTTTCAGGAATCAATATGGATCCAATTTCTATCATCGAAAAACATATATCTCTCGTTAAACTATCAAAAATTAGATTATTATCCTTTATAAACTGATCAACCGAATTAGTATCAGGAGACAGATTAACGATTATGATATTTTTATCCCGGGCGAATCTACCGCTGTAAGACAGATTCTCCCTCAAACCAAGCATGGAAACTACAGTTTTTCTGCTATCACCTATCTGGATAAGCCATTTTTGTTTGGAAATTTTCCTTAGCACCTTGAAGCTTACAGAATCCCCTTTTTTAGCGGGAGGTTGTAAAATCCTTCTGTTAAGACCAGGCTCTATAGAAATCATTTTTCCTGTCTTATTTTACTTTTCCTGTCTTTCCTGATTATTTTTTCCTTAACCCTGGCAGCCTTTCCAACCCTGTCACGAATATAGTAGAGTTTTGACCTTCGTATGCGCCCATGTTTGACAACCTCAATTTTAGCTATCCTGGGAGAATGTAAGGGAAAAATTCTTTCAACACCTACGCCGTAAGATATTTTTCTTACAATAAAGGTTTTTCTGATACCGCCGTTCTTTTTTGCAATGCATAGCCCCTCAAATACCTGGATCCTCTCCGTTGCTCCCTCAATTATTTTAAAGAACACTTTTATGGTATCTCCAATATGAAAATTCTCCACACCTTCTTTAGTTTGTTCCAGTTCAATCGACTTAATAATATCCATAACTATCTCCTTGCAGTCTTCAATAATTTCTTTTAATTTCTTCGTTTCCTTCTTTTCTAAAATTACAACTTTCAATAATATCAGGTCTCATTTTCTTTGTTTTTTCAA
Source organism: uncultured Spirochaetales bacterium (assembly GCA_964512945.1). Lineage (GTDB taxonomy): Bacteria > Spirochaetota > Spirochaetia > CAZEKV01 > CAZEKV01 > CAZEKV01. Next base: position 999 of record CAZEKV010000033.1, read on the forward strand.
GACTTTTTTCAAATCTCCATTTGTTTATTTTTGCATGATGCCCTGATAATAATATTTCAGGAACATCCCTATTTCTAAAACTTGCGGGTCTGGTATAATGGGGGTATTCGAGCAAATCATTCAAAAAACTTTCCTCAGACAACGACTCGTCGTTTATTACACCCTCAAGTAATCTATATACCGAATCAACTATAACCATGGCCGAAACCTCTCCAGAGGACAGGACATAATCCCCAATAGATATTTCATCGTCCACATATTCATCAATAATTCTCTGATCAATCCCCTCATATCTCCCGCAGATTATTAGAATATCATCGTTTTTTGTCAGGAGCTCAGCATACTTTTGCGTAAAAACACGCCCCGAAGGTGTCGGATAGATTATACGTTGATCTTTTTTTTTTACACTCTCTATTGCAGCAGACAGCGGCTCTGGCTTCAAAACCATCCCGGCTCCACCACCGTAGGGATAATCATCACATGTCCTGTGTTTATCAACAGCAAAATCCCGAATATCTATCAACTCATAAGCGATTATCCCCCTGTCAACAGCCCTCGCCATAACAGAACTTCCAAAATACGATTCCAGTATTCCGGGAAACAGGGTTAGAATACGAAATATCATCCTATTATCCAATCTTCTTTTAATTCTATTGATTTATTCTTTATATCAATTTTCCCGATAAATTTCCCAATAAACGGAACGATGTGAACCCGATTTTCCTGATCAACAATCTCAAAAAAATCAGAATTCCCCCCCTCACAGACTGATTTGACAACTCCAAGAATTCTACCATCCTTCTTTAACTTACAGCCGCTTAAATCTTCACAATAATACTCATCTTTTTTTAACGGGCACCCCCCTTCTCTTGAAACAAGTATTTCACAGGTCTGAAAGAACCGCCCATCCTCCGGATTGTCAATTCCATCAAACTTCATTATTATATTCTTATTGAATCTCTTTACATCCTCTACATTAACCTCAAAAACCTTTTGTTTATTACGGACAATGACCTTTTTAAGTTTCAAAAAATGACTTGTTTCCCCTGAAAGACTCCTGATATGCAGATAGCCCTTTATTCCATAAGGCTTTCCAACAACTCCTATGACAAAAAGCTCCATTATTAATCGAGTATCTCCAGAACAACCCTCTTTCCTGTTTTAGATGCGGCAGCACTGAGTATTATTCTCACGGCTTTGGCGATTCTACCATGTTTCCCTATCACCTTTCCAATATCCGGCTGTGCAACCTTTAATTCGAGGATTGTTGATTTTTCTCCCTCAATAACATTTACGCTAACACTCCCTGGTTCATCCACCAGTGATTTTGCAATGTATTCGATAAGATCTTTTTCCACAATATTCTCCCCCTACTTAACTTTACAGCATTTTAATTTAGATAAAATTTTGTTTTATTCAATATCCTCTTAACAGTATCAGTTGGTTTTGCACCTTTTTTAAGCCATTCTCGCGTTTTTTCCTCTTTAATTGAAATCTGTTTCCCCTCAACCTCTATCGGATGATAAAAGCCAACCTCATCGAGTGTGCGTCCATCTCTGGGGCTCCTCGAATCCATAACTACAATTCTGTAATAGGGGCGTTTTTTAGTTCCAAGACGCTTCAATCTAATTTTTACACTCACAATATTCTCCTATAATATTCTACTGGATACCTAACTGAGACAGCATCCCAGCCTGATATTTTTTATTTTTCATCATCTTTTTCATCATCAATCGCGTTTTTTCAAACTTTTTTAAGAGGGAGTTCACATCAAATACTGAAGTTCCGCTTCCAAGTGCTATCCTCCGTCTTCTCGATGGCCCGATTATCCTGTGATTCCTTCTTTCATGAAGGGTCATCGACAATATAACCGCTTCTTCCCTCTTAATCTTACCTTCATCGACCTCAGCCCCACGCCCTGCAGCCCCGGGGATCATATCCATAACAGACTGTATACTACCCATTTTTCTAATCTTTTGGAACTGTTCGAGATAGTCTTCCAGCGTAAAAGCGGCTTTTTCCATCTTTTTCTGGAGTTTTTCGGCCTCTTCAAGGTCAAATGTCTCTTGAGCCTTTTCAACAAGGGTTACAACATCGCCCATACCCAGGATTCTTGATGCAATCCTCTCAGGGTGAAATAATTCAATATCTTCAACTTTCTCACCCGTACCTATAAATTTTATTGGTTTTCCCGTAATTGTCTTTAACGAGAAAGCGGCTCCACCCCTTGTATCTGAATCAAATTTACTTAAAACTATACCGGTAATTCCAACATTTGTATCAAATTCCCTGGCAATATCGACCGCTGTCTGCCCTGTCATTGCATCGGCAACCAGTAGTGTTTCATCCGCCTTTGTTATTTTCTTTATCTGATTTATCTGATGCAGCATATCAGTATCGATATGCAGACGCCCCGCAGTATCTATCAAAATTGTATCATATTGATTTTTGGAGGCGTATTTCAGGGAATTTTTAACAATTATCAGGGGATCTTTTATTCCCTCTTCATAAACTTCAACACCTATGCTTTCAGCCAGAATTGAAAGCTGCTCAATCGCCGCAGGGCGAACCGTATCAGCCGCAACCAGAAGGGGTTTCCTTCCATTCTTCTTTAGTTTTAATGCTATCTTCGCTGCAGTGGTAGTCTTCCCCGAACCCTGCAGGCCAAGAAACAAAATTACAGAACGGGTATCAGGACCCTTCAGAGATAGATCCTGATTTTCGGTTCCAAAAAGGTACACCATCCTGTCATGCAGTATTTTAACAAATTGTTCACCGGGCGAAACAGATTTTACTACCGTTATCCCCTTTGCTTTTTCGATAGTACTATTTACAAATCGGCGAACTACCCGCAGGTTGACATCGGCTTCAAGTAGAGCTATTTTTATCTCATCAACGATCTCGCCAATGTTTTTTTCACTTATAACCGCTTTTCCGGAAACCCTTTTTATTATTGCCGTTATTCTGTTTGATATGCTGTCGAGCATGACCCAATTCCCTGTAAAATATTTCCAGTCAGTATACCCTAATTGTTCCAAATGTCAAGGTTTCTGGATATGAGTTATCTGATCTGTAAATAATGTCGTTTGATGTAATTTATCCTGTTTTTTGATTTATCCCAGTACAAACTTGAGGGGAAATTTTCTATAACGATTGTATAATACATTACGGATTTTTTAAAATCCATAACGACCGAATCCATCTCATATATTCGTCCCAGCAAATAATAGATTTGATCAATTAGTAAATCGTCCGGGAAAAGTTTTATATATTTAGAATACAAGCTTGCTGCCCTGTCAATTTTGTTGAAATCTTTCAAAAATGCAGCCGCCTCCAGTATTATCTCCTTCGCATCCTTCGATCTAATCTTCAGCAACCTGTCTATCGTCCTGTTTAATAATTCAACATCATTATTATTTATGGCTGCCTTAATGATTCCCTTCACCGCCTGATCTCTTAATGCTGCTTTTCGATTATTAAGGTTCTTCTTCCAGTACTTTACGGCATTATCAAAATCGTTAAGCCGGAAATAGATATCTCCGATTCTATTGTCCACATCAGGATTTCCCTTTTTATATGCCATTAGATATTCATAGAGGGCTTCCTTTAGCTTACCTTTTTCGTATAGATCATCGGCAATGCTAAAATCACCCTTCCTGATTATATCTCTGGAATCGGGGATAAAATCCTCACCCCTTAATACCGTTACAAAAACCTTCTCATAGGCAGTAGTGGCATTTCTTATATTGTTCTTTTGAAATTTCAGGGTATACTTCCCTTCTTTCAGGGCAACAAAATTAAAATTTACACTATTCTTTTTCCTTTCCTTTGATTTAAACCTGAGCCCTCTACCCCAATCCCCGCTATTTAAAAGAACCCACCCGCTTTCGGGGAAAAAAATACATATCTCTTCATTTATTTTAGCAAAAACATTTCTGGTATCCCACTTTTTGTTTCCCGTCGCTGTTAATCTGGTATTTTCATAGACATCAGGAGTTAGCTTTTCCTCATTATAACTTGCAGGAGTGGTGCCTTCTATCTTATTTTTGCTTTTATCTTTACTATCATCCGAAATATCTACACTCTCACTTTCACTTTCACTCTCACCTACACTCTTATTTTCCTTCTGAAATTCAGGAGCCGGGAGCAGAAAACTCAAATCAGGGGACAGAGGCTCGTTTGCTTCTGCCTCAGGTTTTTCCTCCGATACACATACCGGTGTTTTTTCATCTGCTTTCGGTTGCTGTACCGGATCAACATTCTTTGTGGTACCACATCCGGAAAAACAGAAAGAAAAAATTATGCACAGACATCCCGGTAAATTATTTATTTTCATATACCTGCTTATCATTCCCCCTCCTGATCTAATATCTTAGTCTACACTCTATCAATCCCTCAAACATCCTTTTCTGTTTTTAGTCTCATTGATATAATTTTTGATACACCGGATTCTTCCATTGTAACTCCAATCAGGGTGCCGGCACTGGTAACTGTTTTTTTATTATGGGTAATAATAATGAACTGCGTCATTTTACTAAATTCCGATAAAAGATTGGCAAATCTAATAATATTCGCTTCATCAAGGGCGGCATCAATTTCATCAAGTATGCAAAACGGCGAGGGTTTTACCATATATGTAGCAAATAAAAGTGCAACGGCCGTTATTGATCTTTCCCCACCCGACAACAGGGAAATATTCTCAAGTTTTTTCCCGGGGGGTTGAGCATATATTTCAATTCCTGATGTAAGTACATTTTCAGTATCGCTTAATTTCAGCTCTGCCCTACCCCCGCCAAACAACCGCCGGAACATGACATGGAAGTTCTTTTTAATCTTATCATATGTCTCAAGAAACATCTCGGTAGACTCAGTTTTGATTTCTTTTGTTATCTGAATTAAATCATTTTTGGCTCTTTCAAGATCATTCAACTGATCATTCAGAAAGTCGAACCTTTCTTTAACCTCTGCAAACTCCTCAGGAGCCATTAAATTCACCTGTCCAAGTCTCTTTAAATCATCTCTTTTAAGGGTGATCTCTTTTTTAAGATCTTTTATAGATTTATCAATAAGAGTTGTCTTACTCTCAAACTCCCTCAATTCTCTTGAGTGTTTTTCCTTGAAATTATCATGTATGTTTTTTATTTCAGTTGACATAGAAGCCATATCTATTTGTAACTTTTCCACGTCGCTCTGGACTTTGCCCAGAGATGCCATTCGATCCTTCAATTTTTTTTCGCTTCCAACAAGATCCTTGTTTTTCTTCAGAATCCCGCCCTCAAGCTTTGACAAATTTTTCTGGAGATCTTTTTCAATTTTTTCAAGCTCATTTTTTTCAGATTTTGCTTTTTCTATTCTTTTGTTAAAAACATCTATTTTCTGCATTGATTCCTTAATCTCGTTCTCATTATCATCCAGTATGCTTTTTTGCTCCTCTACGTTCCTGATGTTCAACTTGATGTTCTCTTCTATCCCAATTTTCTGAGCATTTATTTTAGCCTTATTTACTCTGAGATCTTCGAGAGTTTTCCTGTATTCACCTATTTTATCCTGCAAATTTTTATTTTCAAATCTCAAAGAAGTAATCGCTTCTCGATTGTTCTTTATATTTATAAGGATATTTTCAATATCCTTATCCATTTTTCGTTTAATTGTTATTATCCCCTCAGGAGCAAGAAAGTCATCGATAAAAGAGGGTGTTGTTTTTCTGTATTCCTTAAACAAATTCGTAATCATGGAAAGCTTATCAAGACCATCATTCAGAAAATTTAAATTTGCTCCCAGAAAATTATCCACCTCTTTTTTATCCCATTCTTCGATTTTTATAAAATCATCTACAATTTTTATTTTTCCATTAAAAGATATTTTGAGAGTTTCAATCATGGTAAACAATTCATCTTCAAGATTTTTTCTGTCTTTATATGAATATCCATTTGCTTTAAGGTGAGTGTCTAATTGTGTAACAATATCATCTGTTATGGAACGGAGTTCTTTTTGCCTTTCTATTTGAGTATTTTCAAGTTGATGATTCTCTTTTTCTTTCAGTGCTATATGATCTTCATTCTTGATTATTCTCTGTTCGGCATTCTTTATATTATTTTCAAATCCGCTAATATTCAGATTTACTTCGTTTAATCTCTGTTTGAAATCTACCAGTGTTTTTTCTTTACTTTTGATCTGATCATGCAAAATCTGAATTTTTTCTTTTATGTTGGTCTCTTTAATCCTGTTTGCCGAGATCTGTCTTTCCTGGTCGCTTTTCCTCTCAAGAAGCATGATTATCTGACTTTCTTTACTATTTTTCTCAACATCAAGTCCATATAATTTCTTCTGGTTTTCGATCAACTTCGATTCCATATTATTGACGATATCCAGATTCTCTTCTAAAGATTCATTAATTTGGTCAATCTCGCTTTTTATTCTGTCTCTTGTTTTTAGCCTTTCGTCCAGAAAATTATTTTTACTCTCTTTGTCTACAGAGAATTTCTTCAACCGCAGCAACTGGATATCAACTTCGATAACAAAAATATCCTCCCTTAGCTCCCTATATGTTGTCGTTTTCTCAGATTGTGCTTTAAGAATATTATAAGACCGCCTCACTTCTGAAAGAATATTGGCCGCCTGCTTCATGTTTTCATCGGTTTTCGCTAATTTCCGTTCAGCCTCTGCTCTTTTTATTTTATATTTTGTTATCCCGGCTGCTTCTTCAAAAATATGGCGTCTTTCTTCCGGCCTATTTGATAAAATCTGATCAATCCTCCCCTGCTCCATTATAGAGTATGAGGATTTTCCAATTCCTGTATCAAAGAAAATCGCCCTCAATTCTTTCAGCTTAACAGGGGTATTGTTAATATAGTATTCACTCTCACCGGATCTATATAATCGGCGTTTCACGGAAATTTCAGGAATATCCAGGGGTAGTATCCCTGAATCATTAGATAGTATCAGATTCACTTCTGCTACATTCAATGCCTTCCGTGTTTCAGTTCCGTTAAAAATAACATCTTCCATCTTCTCGGCTCTGAGGGATTTTGTAGCCTGTTCTCCCAGAACCCATTTTACCGAATCGACTATATTACTTTTTCCGCATCCATTTGGACCCAGCAATGCTGAAATTCCATCCTGGAACTCAATTACATTCTTTTCCGCAAATGATTTAAATCCAAATATTTCTATACTCTTTAAAAACACATTTACTCCCAGTTTTTTATCAAGAACATTCTTCTATTTTTTTGTACTTTGTTAACACACATAATTTTATAAAGCTACGGGAACCTCGATAATAGATTCCAAACTCTCAGGGAATTCCCTGATCTAAATAGAGAGATAGTAAGACCTGAAAGACAACAATTATGTGGTTTGTCTATTACCGTATCGCTGATGATTTTTATCATTCTTTTTTGTTTGTTTGTTAATAAAACTGACTGCATTATCAAATTCATTCTTGAATTCATTTAATTCTTCATCAAAAACTATAATAGAATGACGTTCGAACCCGTTTTCCCCATGTTTTTTGCTCTCGACAAGATTCAAAAACAAATCTCCATGACGATTCTCTTTCACATTAAAAAAATATGTTCTTTTTCCCAAAAGTATTTTTCTTGAGTAAACTTCTCCCCTGATTCCCATATCCCCACCTTAATTTTTCCCTTACAGGATATTATATCAACACCCATTAAAAATCAAGCATTTAGATCTACCGTCTGATATCCATACGTTTTGAAAAAAGACTCATTATCAAAATAATTTAAATATTTTTTTAAAATATCAGGATAAGGAAATATTCTTAAGAAGACAGCTTATCTCAGCGATATATCCCTAATTATTGATTTTTTATTTGACTGAATATCAAAAATCCCTGTATACTTGCCCTTCGAGTTGAATATAAATCTGTTGTTGCATGCGCTCCCCGGTTGGGGAGCATCTCTCCGGATATTGGACATGAGATGGTATTCCGGGATGTACAGCAGGTTCTCAGCTCTGGAGTTGGAATTTTATTTTAGCAGGATTTTCTGTTTTCCTGCTGACATTTCATCGAATAGACAGAATAAAAGAGGAAGAAATTGAAAACGAGTGATATATCTCAAAGACATCTGGCCGTTCTAATTGATGCTGAAAATGCTCAGCCCTCAATTACAGAGGGGCTCATGACAGAAATCGCCAGACATGGGGTTGCAAGCGTAAAACGGATTTACGGCGACTGGACAACGCCCGGACTGAAGGGCTGGAAGTCTTTTTTACTTGAACATTCCATACATCCTGTTCAGCAGTTCCGGTACACCTCCGGGAAAAATGCCTCAGACAGTGCGATGATAATTGACGCCATGGATTTACTCTATACAAACCGTTTCGATGGCTTCTGTCTTGTCTCCAGTGACAGTGATTTTACCCGCCTGGCATCGCGTATTAGAGAAGAAGGGGTGCTTGTCTTTGGATTCGGAGAGAAAAAAACTCCGAGGGCCTTTGTCTCTGCATGTGATAAATTTATTTTTACCGAGGTTCTAAGATTTCAGGAAGTTTCTGATATTGAGGTAAAATCAGGATCCGTCAAAGATTTAAAGAGTGATACAAAACTTGTAGGACTCCTGAGAAACGCCCTTGCGGCTGCGTCGGATGAAAGCGGATGGGCTCATCTAGGGGCTGTTGGAAGCAACATTGCCAGGCAGGTTCCCGAATTTGACACCAGAAATTACGGATTTAATAAACTTGGAGACCTTGCTGCGGCTATAAAATTATTTGACATTGATGAGAGAATCCAGGATAACGGGCGTTCCCGGTCGATATACATAAAGGATAAAAGAAAAAATAATACAAAAACAAAAAATGGGAATAATATAAAAAAATAGGGGTTTATCTTTTGGGAAGTAAATCAATATCGGGAGAAAAAAACTCTGCCCTCCGGTACTGGCAAAATCCCTTGCTATATTTTAATCCTGCAGTGTAAAGCCTGCTTGACAATATCGGGTCTATTTTGTATATTCCATTACCAAATGAATAAGGCGCCTGTCGTATAGTGGTAATACCTCAGCCTTCCAAGCTGATGCCGTCAGTTCGATTCTGACCAGGCGCTTCTTTTTCCATCCGTTTTTCTTTCTAAGAATATTTACCCCGAAATCCTCAGGAAAACCTTTTGGGAAAGCCGGCTTTCAGATTGCAGAAAAAAGGAGTAAAAACTCCTCATAATAAGCAGGAATTTCAAATATAATGAGTAATTCCCATAAAATATGATATACTGAGAGAAGAAAGTGAGGTGAAAATTATGAAAGTTAGACGGAAAATTTTTATGTTGCTATTTTTCTGTATTTACCTTGTCTCAAGCAATACAGATACGGGGGATCCCTCCACGGCAGGAAAAAATTCGGGAAATCTTTCCAGAAAAGCCGATCACTCAGTAGTGAATTTCCTGAGACTGGGCAAAATACCCCTATCTGCAATCCAGAATGCAAAGTCAAAACTCCACATAGCCTACGGCCATACCTCACACGGAAGCCAGTTGATAACCGGAATGAACGGGCTTATCGCCTTTGCTAATGCCGGGGGATTGAGAACTGCCTATCCAAAGAATCTTTTCAGATGGAACAGAGGGGGACGCGGAGGGGCTCTTGATTTACGAGAAGGCGATGGCTACGGAAGGGGGGCCATGAAAATGGACTGCGGGTACTACCCGGACTGGGTTAACGAAACAAGAAAATTCCTGAACAACCCTGCCAATTCCGATATTAATGTAGTCATGTGGTCGTGGTGCGGACAGGCCGGAAGCTATAGCGAAAAGAAGATGAACAAACACTACCTTCTTCCCATGAATCTTCTGGAAACCGAATATCCCGGTGTTAAGTTTGTCTACATGACAGGACATTTGAATGGAAGCGGATTAGCAGGAACACTTCACAGGAGAAATGAACAAATAAGAAATTACTGTTCGAAAAACAATAAGTGGCTGTTTGATTTTGCAGATATCGAAACCTATGATCCCGATCTGAATTACTTTGGGGATAAAATCCCGGATGACGGGTGTAATTATGACAGCAACAACGATGGTTCAAGGGATAAAAACTGGGCTGCGGCCTGGCAGAATAAGAATCCGGGAAAGTGGTATAACTGCGAATCAGCACATTCCGAACCATTGAATGCAAATCAGAAAGCCTATGCTGTCTGGTGGCTTTTCTGCCGTCTTGCGGGCTGGAACGGCAAATAAGTTATCTCAATACTTTTTCAATTGAAGTAAGTATACTGTCAAAATACTCTTTGTCGCCCGTCATCCTCCACATAATGAGGGCTCCCTCGTTTATAGAGAAAACCTCACGAAACAGGATCTTGAAACTGGATGTTTCTGGAATTTCACCGTTTTTAACGGCTTTTTTAAAAAGGATTGTTAGAATATCAAACCATCCATCAATTATCTCATTGAATTTTTTCCTTAATTCCTGCTTGTCGGGTGTCACCTGAAAACCAATATTAGCAACAGGGCAACCCATAAAAGAATTGTTTTTCTCGGCATTTTTCTTCATGATTCTGATCCATTTTTTAAAGAACTCTTTTATTGTACAGGAATTATCTATCAGGCGCTTAAGGATTGTGGAGAGCACCCTGTTATATTCATTGAGGCATTCGGTTATTAATTTTTCCTTGGAAGAAAAATACTGATAAAAACTGGCTTTTGCCACACTTGATTCTAAGATAATCTGATTTATGCCGGTACTTTTTATTCCCTGTTTGTAGAAGAGAAAGGTGGAAACATTTAGTATTCTCTCCCGGACTGAAAGTTTTGCAGTTATTCTGGGTTTTGTATAAATTCTCCTACCCTCCCCTAATATGGTAGAAATCTAACATATTTCGCAAAGAGAGCCAATTCTAAAAATCCTGTTCATGGGAAAGCAATTATGAAACTTAAAATCCTGTCCATTATCTCAGAAACTATATCGCCAATCTTACCGATTTATCATAGTCGATGTTTTCAAGATTAAAACCGAAAAATTTAAGATAATCGTCTTTATAGCCCTCTAAATCGGCTAAGTCACTCAGATTTTCATTATTAATCTTCTTCCATATTTCCGAGATTTCTTCCTGGACATCCCCGCGCATTTCGAAATCATCAAGGCGAATCCTGTTCTTCGTATCAATATTGCTACCCTGCAACGGGTTGTCGCAGGACAGGTAATCCCTGTATAAGCGGAAAGATTGCTGGATACAATTTTCATGAATCCCCTTCTTCTTCATAATTTTATAGAGAATCGATATATATAGTGAAACCATAGGTATTACCGCACTTGCCCTTGTTACGAGTGCTTTATTTATTGAAACTATCCCCTTCCCGTCCAACTTCCCCAGTTTTTTATTTATTAAGCCTGCAGTTCTTTCAAGATCCTCTTTAGCCCTGCCGATTGTTCCCTCACGATAAAATGGCCTGGTCAATTCAGGGCCGAGATACGAAAACGCTACGGTTGTAAATCCCCGGGCCAGTAGATTATTATTGATTAACTCCTGAATCCAGAGGCTCCAGTCTTCCCCTCCCATTACTTTGACAGTATCCCTTATCTCCTCCTCAGTCGCGGGCTCAATGGTTTTTTCAGTTATAACTCCGCTTAAAAAATCAAGAGACCTGCTTTTTATCTTTTTTCCAATCGGTTTTATCACAGAGGAATATAATTTCTTTGATACAGGATCAGTCCTTACCGGGGCGGCTACACTGTATATTAATTGATCAATTTTACCAAAGCGTCTTTTTATCAAATCTATCGTCTCTTTTTTTATTTCATTCGAAAAGGCATCGCCGTTTATGCTGTAAGATTCTATATTTTCACTTGCTGCCTCATTCTCAAAGGCTATTGTGTTATACCAGCCGGCTGTTCCGGGAGATTTTTCACTTCCCTCTTTTTCGTAAGCTACTCCAATAGTTCGAGCCCCGTATCCAAAAGCTGATACTATCCGGCAGGATAGCCCATAACCTGTTGATGAACCTATGATAAGAATTCTTTTTTTACCCGTAATTTTTTTTTGATTTTTCACATATTCAATTTGATTTCTGACATTTGCGGCACATCCATCGGGATGTGCTGATAGACATATATTATTTCTTATTCTTGGCATAATAATCATGAGTGGTGCTCCTTATATTTCAATAGACAGACTGGTCTGTCTATTGAAATATAATAAGTCTCCCACACAACGTCAAGACCAAAAAACGCCCTTACAAAAAATGGAAATTATATTTACAGAAAAGCATAACATAACCAGATAACTGATATTTGAACAAACGAAAAAAATGAATTTAATACGCTCATCTTATTAAGGCGCCCCTCATATCTGGCTTCTTCCGTTACAAGAGAGGCGTAATTTATCGAATTAAAGAAGACAATAACCAGAAGGAGGAGACTCCCGAGATACTTAATTATCTCAATTTTATCAACAGAAAGCGACAAAAGCTTACTGGAATTTACCAGAATACTAAAAAAAATAAAAACGAAAACCAGCGTTTTATAGCGTGCGGAGATGGATGATTGCTTTGCAGGATATATCCGATTTACCAGGATAGTTTTAACTATTTCGGAATCTTTCGAAGCAAAGTTTTTTTCTGCAATTACAAACCCCGTTAAGTAAGAGAAAGCCGAACCGAACAACGAAAGAAGAAGAATACCAACTATTTGCAGAAACAGGCAAATACCCTTACATCCGGTTACAGATGATATATTTTTTATATTGCCCTCAAACAATAAAATCACAAGAGCAACTGAAAAGGAGATTGCCAGTAGAATAAAAAGATAGTTTTTCATATTCTGCTGCAAATCCGATTTGCCTGCAGCATCCTTGTTCTTTGGCATGTTCATATTTTCCTTTGAAGCAGAATCCCCGTCAAAATAATCGTCTTTAAAATCGGGTGTCAAACTGCCCGGTTTACCTTTTTCTGCTCCCGGTATATCGTCAAAGGAGGGGTTTCCCGCTAAATCCTTCACCTTATTTTCTCCACCAGAGAAAAGAACTATTATTCACTAAAAACAAAATAGTCCCGGGGCGTGATTTTCTCTCACTCTCCATAAGAATACACCGGGGAAAATAAACTATCAAGTGCTTTTTACACACTTTCCTTCTCATCGTGTCAACACCGGTGCCTAAATATACTTTATATAATTCGTTTCTTTGACTGCGGAAGTTTTATTTATCTACAAAATCTTTGATCCAGAAAAAGAGAGTTAATCTTTCTTCTCTTTTAATATATCAATAAACTCTTCTGGAACTTCTTCTCCATATTTAATTGCCAGATTGATTTTAACCAGGGCTTCTTCTGACCTACCAAGATGAAAAAGACAGACGGCCCATCGATAATATAATTGTCCTTCTTTCCTGTTTATTTCCAGAGCTTTTTTTATTATCAAAATTGCCTGGTTTAGGTTTTCCTTCATATTTTCTAAATTACCATAAGCTTTAGACACCAGTCCTGACAGAGTATATGTGTAAGCCATGTCTGATAAAGCATAGATATCATTACCGCCAAACTCTATATACATCTTAAACATTCTAATTGCTTTACTAAATTTTCCATCCAGTCCCAATAAATTCGCAAAACCCCAGTAAACATCGGGGTTTTTATCATTCAACAACCATGCTTGATTAAATTTTTTCATAGAAAATTTATAATCCTTTTTTGAAAGGGCTTCCCAGCCTTTTTTTACAAAATACATAGAACCTTCTTCCCGGCTTGTTTTCTTTAAAACACTCTCAACAAACTTATTATTAATTTCTTGATAATAGGCAGAAAGATTATCAATACCCCCATACATCGGAATCTCATTCAATGGCGTATCTGCCAGTATATTTATTGTACATGCAAATAAAATAAAACAAAATATTTTCATCATAAAATAATTCTCCTGTAATTAATAAATCTATAAAAATGAATAGAGATTTATTTATTTTCTCTTTCCTTTTGTATACCTTCATTCATCATTTTAAATAGCGAAAAGTCATCTGTCATCTTCCCGGTTCGAATATCGTATATACTATAAGAACCAAAAAAACCACCAAAAAGAACGTAGTTTCCATCAGCAGATATTCTTAAATAATTAGAATCCACAGACATCCAGAAAAACTCAACTATATTACCGCCATCCAAATCCATAGAATACAAAACATCCGGCCTCATGCCATCCCCTTTATAGGCTCTAATAGCCATATTAAAATAAAAAAACATTATTTTGTTATCAACGGGGTTTATCACTGTTGTATAAACTATTTTCTTATCCAACAGTATTTTATCAGTTTTATTTTCAATATCAATTCTAACTATCCTGGCCATTCGCTCCTTTTTCCCTTCATCATAATATTCTTCAGAAAAAACAAGATACTTATTATCCGTTGTCAGATTCAGATCATCTATCACTACATACTTTTTTTCCGATAGTATTTCTATTTCTTTTGTTTCTATATTAATGGCACATATTGTACTCCTTCCGTCGTGCTTGCTCCTCTGTCTGTAAATTATCTTTGTATCACCGTAATTAAAAATAGGACTGAACTGTCCTTCCTCCTCATTTGCCTCAATTAATCTTTCAACTGTATTATCCTCTCTGTTCAAGATAAATAAATCAGTTGAGTCCTTTTCATCATTACTGCTGTGAAATACAATTTTTTTTCCATTATGAGAATACGAGGGTTCATCTGCATCAATATCAAGTTTAATTCTGGTTATTTTCTTTGTCTTTAATTCACACTCATAAAGGGAACCGAAATTATCGACATTAACAGAAAACAATATTTTTTTACCATCAGGTGAAAAACAGGGTCGACACTGGTTATTATTTATTCCATGGCTCTTTATTTTACAGCCAAAAGAAGAAAGTACCACAGCTATAAACAAAGTTACTTTTAATAGAAAATTCCTGTCATGTTTTTTTTTCACTTCACTATCTCCTTACTATCTAAAACACTGCGGGATCCATATTCTTACAGGAGAATTATATACTTTATAGTTTATTTGTTCAATTCGTTTTTTTAAATTATGCCTTTTTATAAGCCGGGGAATTCGTTATGATAATATTTCGCTAAAAAAGACAGTCATAATTTGGGCGGGTGCACTAAGGCATCTCAAATATTTTTCTCCGCTTATGACAGACAATATTAACTGATTCATTAATCTCTTTAATTTCATCATTCACTTTATATTTTAATTTTACTACTACCTTAATTATATCACCATACTTAAAATCGCTTGATTTCTTATTAGTGTAAAAATCATAACACACTCCTTTCTCATTCTTTAAAATTACATATGGTGCTTTTCTATTATCATTTATACTGTCATCGTCTAAATATTCGTTTCTCAGATTTATACCTTTATAAATATGAAGCCATTTTAGATTCATTATTCGAATATCATTTCCACTCTTCTTAGATATTGAAAGAAGGGAATTTGATTCTCCTTCTTTGTAAATTATCAAACAGTAATATTTGATTTTTAAATTTCCATCTTCGTATACTACCTTTTCTCTTCGTTTTTTATTGCCGAAAGCAGAAATATCATTTTCATAACCTTCAATAGCAAATTTTTTTTCATAAAACATATCTGAACATGATCCTAACATTAATATCAAAAATATAAACAAATATTTCGTGATTTTATTTAAAATCCGCCTCATTTTATTTACCACCTTGTTCCACCAAATCTCCAATAATCATTATTTTGACCCATGATCTTTTTATACTCGAACCTTACCGCCCTGCCTTCCTCTCTGTTTCCAGGCTCCTTCACTTTTCCGGCAGTACCATAGAAGTACAACCCGCATAAAAATTCCGCGAACATTTCACGGAAAAGAATTTCCCTTTCCATCAAGGTTTTGAGACAGAGGAGATTCGGAAGCAGGTTTTTTGTTTTTGGATCCATCTTTTTATGAGGGAATTATATACTTTATAGTTTGTTTGTTCAATTAGTTTTTTTTAAATTATGCCTTTTAGAAACCGGGGAATTTGACGATTTTCGTTATGATAATATTTTGGTAAAAAAGACAGTCATAATTTGGGCGGCTACAAATAATAGCGAAACTCCAGAATGGTATCAAAAATCCATTCTTCACTCAAAACTGTACCATACATCTTTAAAATTATCCCTGGGTCGATTAGTTTTACATACGCTTCGAATTTTCCAATCCCAGTATTTTTCAGTACCATCTTTTCTTCTTTCGTGCATATCTACAAAAATATCCATATAAATCTGAAATCCATTCTCAAATTCAATCCAGTATTCCATATAGTTGATGCCACCATCTTTATACATTAAATATTTCTTAGTCACTTTATCACGCCATAGAATATCTGCCGGATCAAGATCCGAGTGCTTTGTAATAACATCGTTATCTCCGGTATAGAGTGCTTTTAAAAAGGCATTAACATATTTATCCGTATCCCACTTACGGTCTTCATTAATTAGGAATGCTGCTATCATAACTATGATAATGAGTATGAAAATAATAAATTTAGGAAATTTTAGTTTCTTTTTCATAATTTCTCCCTGATCCATTCTCCTGATCTATTTAAATTTATTCTACATCCATAAGGATCTGGAGTAAATGATTGATAAAACCAAAATGCTGCTAAATCTATGTCCTGCCATGTATCGGGAGCGCCTTGCCTTATTTCCCGCCAGTAGGAAAATAGAGGAGAACAGAGACCCACAGCTTTTGCTCCCAACAAATATCCTATGAAATGTCTTGCCTGATGATCAGCAGGCTCTCGAGCATATTTTGGGTCAAACCCGGTAGCTCCAAAATTTATTCCCGTGTAATAAGTTAGATCATCTTGTAAATCTAACCCATCTCTTCTTTGTCCAATTACAACCAATCCCAGATCATCCACTACTTTACCAAAATCTTTGTATTCTCTTAGATATGCCGCATATTCTATTATTCTCGCTAATGATTCTTTTGACGTTAAATCGCCCTTAACTGCAGCATTGGCATAAGCTGTAGCATACTTCTGTAATTGTATCCTTATTTCATGATCACTTTTTTCTTGCGGGTCATATTTATACAGGAAATTATCATAACTGGTGTAATACGCATTTATCTGTGCTTCATGTAGGCTTTTATATCTTTGCTGCAATGTTTCCTGCGCGGAATTTGTGGATGCAGCCTCATCCTCCGGCGAAATAGTCGGATTAGCTTCTTTCAGAAATTCCGCGAGCATTTCACGGAAAAGAATTTCCCGCTCTGCAAGTGTTTTGAGA
>CAZEKV010000034.1:0-18132 GCA_964512945.1 uncultured Spirochaetales bacterium
CTCAGGCTTGGTCAGGGAATGATACTCGGCGAGGGCGGGGTCAAGATGTCAAAGAGTCTTGGAAATGTTATTAATCCCGATGATATAATAAAAGAGTTTGGTGCGGATTCGATGCGTTTGTATGAGATGTTTATGGGACCCCTGAAGGTCTCTAAATCATGGTCCACAAAGGGACTGTCGGGAGTACATAGATTCCTTGACAGGGTCTGGAGGCTTTCGCTGCGTGAGACTTCCGAGGATTCTCCCCCTGAGGGGCTCGAAAAAACCCTTCACAGAACCATCAAAAAGGTAACACAGGATACTTCGGGGCTTGAATTTAACACAGCGATTGCACAGATGATGATCTTCGTTAATGAATGCTTTAAGGTTGAAAAACTATACATAGGAGTCTGGAAACCCTTTCTGCTTTTACTGGCTCCATATGCTCCCCATATAGCTGAAGAGCTCTGGGAAAAATCGGGCGAGAAAGAAAGTATCTCCCTCGCTATATGGCCGGAATGGAAAGAAGAACTTACAATTGATGAGAAAGTAACAGTAGTTGTACAGATCAATAACAAGGTAAGGAGCAAAATGCTCATACCCCTCAATACCCCTTCCGGGACACTGGAAAAAGAGGCTCTGGAAATTGACAGGATAAAGGAACTCCTTGAGGGTAAAACCATCATAAGGATTGTAACAATCCCCAACAAACTGGTAAACATCGTTGCAAAGTAAGGAAGTATACAGGAGGCGGCAAAAGGCCGCATTTTCCTACCTGAAAAAAATGAAAATTGCCTTCGCTGTTATTGAGGATACCGAGGGTAGAAGGAATTCCTCCGTGCGCTATCTTTCAGGAATGCCCTCCGACAGCCTTTTGTTTCTCTTCGCCTCTGGAAAATCAGTACTCTCTCCATGGGATATAAACCTGGCAGAACAGTACGCCACGGCTGATGAAATAATACCCTATACGGAATTCGGGCGTAGTCTGCCGGATGCTGTGCCCGGCATAATATCTCTGAATAAAATAGAGAAAAAAAGTAAGATAGAGCTGACATCGAGAATTCCCCATCCTGTTTTTATGGAAATCAAAAAAGGCTCCCCGAAATGGAAATGGTCTGCAGCGAGGAAGGGATTGACAGCATTATTGAAAAAGAGAGGATCATAAAGGATGAAGGAGAGATATCCATTATGAGGAAAGCTGCGGATATCACAAATAGTATAATAGATTCAATAGAGACATCCTTTTCGGAAAATCTTTTTAAAACAGAGCTCGATGCTGCAGTCTTCATAGAAACAGAAGCAAGAAAGTACGGAGCCGAGGGTGTGGGTTTCGAGACCATAGCAGCAGGATCGGAAAGAAGTTACGCCATTCATGCTTTCCCTTCCTTTACAAACAAGCCCATAGGTACGCAGGGTCTTAGCATCCTTGACTTTGGAATAAAATACAGGGGATATACCAGCGATGTCACAATGACAATAGCAAGAAATCCCTCCAAAAAGCAAAAGGAGCTCCTTTTCCATGTTGAAAAAGCCTATAATCTGGCTCTTGAAACTGCGGCTCCCGGGGTTTTAAGCTCTTCACTTGCTGAAAATGTGGATGATTATTTCAGCAAGAACAATTATTTCATGCCCCACTCTCTGGGCCACGGAATAGGACTCGATGCCCACGAAGACCCATTGATAAGAAACACCCGGACAAATAAAACCGAACTGAAACCCGGAATGATAATAACCATCGAACCCGGTCTGTATTACCCCGAGACGGGGGGGGCAAGGCTGGAAAATGACATCCTGATAACGGAAAACGGCATGGAGGTACTCACCAGGTCCCGGATTCTGAACTTCCCGTAGAGGGATTCACGGCGTACCAGTTTCTCTCTGTTATGTAGAGGTTAATTAATTGACTCCCCCCGGAAAGAAAAAAAACATGTTTTCCCGGGTATATACCATCGATTTTCAGCCTCTTTGCAGCTCCGCTCTCGGAGGAGGGAAAGAAGGGATTATCCGAAAACCATATTCCCTCATCAGCATTAATCGTGAGGGAATGTGTTGCCATTTTCTTGATCCTATCTGCACGGAATTTGTTCTTTAGAAGATACTCAACTATTCTCCTGCGGTTCAGTGACCAGGGATCACCCTTCGATTTTTTCTTTATTTCGCAAAGAAAGCGTTCCAGATTGAGACTTTCTAATGACAGCCAGGCCTCCCTGTTTAGATCCATAAGAATCTCTGCGGCAAAGCCCTTTTCCCACTCAAGCCTCATCACTCCCGAATTGCCAATGTCGTGGGGAAAAAAGCAGCCCG
Organism: uncultured Spirochaetales bacterium; assembly: GCA_964512945.1. GTDB lineage: Bacteria > Spirochaetota > Spirochaetia > CAZEKV01 > CAZEKV01 > CAZEKV01. Next base: position 2,284 of record CAZEKV010000034.1, read on the forward strand.
CAGACTTGAGGAATACACCTCCGTTCCCTTTTTCTAAAAGAGGAACCGCCGTAACCGGGTTGTTTGTGATTCTGGACAGGCGAATAGTCGAAAACCTCTGTCCGGGGGCTGTTTTCTTTTCTCTTATACCGTACCCGGGATCATAATACCTTATGATAAAGGGGAGATTCCCCCATCTGTTTTCCCAGGAACCGGGGAGCCCCGGGAGTGCCAGTTCCACCTCGACTGAATTATCAAAAAAATCACAACCCGGCAGAAAAACTGCTATAACCAGGAATAAAAATATCCTCATATAATATTATCTACGCCCTTCCCCTCTCTCTTGCTTCAAATTTTTTTTATATATACTGCGAATTTCTTCAAGAATATTAATATATTCCCCGGATTTGTAGTCGGGATATGTCCATTCGAGGGGGCGAAAGCCCTTATTTATAAAGCAAAGGCTTAGTTCCCCGTATATCCCGTCTTTTAGAGGAATTCTATGACCATTATCTTTGGTTGTAGCCAGAATAAATTTGTTTAAGGATAGTAATCCCGGATCAAGATTCAGGCACCTCTTTCCGTCATTCAGAAAGGAATTTTCGATCTCATTTGTCTTAATTTTGATTTCCGATAAAAGAGAGGGGTCTATGAGTTTCGCAAAGCCAAAAAAGATTCTCTTTAACTCCGGTCCCATTTCCCGCCTGTAATAATCTGTAAAATCAAAATTCAAGATTCCGCTTCTATAATCAATCCTCCCGAATTCCCTTAAAAGTCTTTCCTCCAGGGGTTTAAGATAGGCGGTATCTGAAGCGAGGACTCCTATAAGCATTTTTTCATTGATAAATTTTTTTATTTGACCCATAAAAAATCCTCCAGGAAATTGCTTGTTGGGATATTTTCTTTCATAATTTAGCACATATGGGAGAAAATAATAATTTCCAGGTGCGGCTGGAGGAAGCATTAAAAGAAAAGGTCGTATTTATTGAAAAAGAAGAGCTTCCCGCCCTCAGGAGGGAGTTCCAAAAATTCCTTGAGAGTTTCAGAAATCTTCTAGATTTGTTAAAAAGAAAATCTTTGATCAGGGAAGATCCATATAAATACGAACAAAAAATCTCGGAGGTAACAATACCCCCGGCTGGGCCCTTCACAGAATCGGAAAAGGCAGACCAGTTGAGTATGAGACTTTCGGGGCTTGAAATCCAGCTGGATTTTCTTGTGAATTACTACCATTTCAGCCTGAATTTTCTTGATCCTGGAAGATTGAAAAAACTTATAGGTATAACGAAATATGTAGACTGGCAGAATCTCTCCAAAAACTCAAAGAATCCAACAACTCAGCTTGTGGCTGAAGTTGCGGACAGAATAAAGGGTGGATCGGATAAATTCTCGTCAAAGATCCTTCTTGATCTGCAAAAGCAGCTTTCTATTTGCACTGCCAACATACTAAAAAAAGCGGGCTCCATAGCGGAACTGCAAAAAGAAAGGTATAAACTGAATGTCCGCCGCAAATTACTTCCAAAACTCCATTTCACCCCGGAAATTTCAAGGAATGAGGATGAGGTAATAAGAATTTTTAAGCGTAACTTTACCGCCGAACTGGGTGATACTCCGTTTTACAGGCGGCTTCTGCTGGAAATTATAAATGAAGAATTTTCTCCGGATGGGGATGCGCGGAAAACCACAGTTATAAATAAATTAAGGGTTGAAAAGAAAGAAGAAAAGAAAATACAGAAAACCGAGTCCTATAAATCCATTCTCCTTGATGCACTGAGGCTCCTCGCTCAATCGGGGCGGCAGTATGAGGATATAATCAGAAAAATGAAAATAAACACAGGGATCCTCGATAACAGGAAAGTAAGTTTCGGAGAAAGGCTGAAGCAATGGTTAAAGAATTTGGTAACCAAAAAAGACGAAAAGCATATCTACATAGTAGACTACTTTGATCTGCAGACATCAGCCACGAAAACCCACAGGATTGATTTCAACAAGTTTTCGGAAGAAATTCTGAAAAGAATAAACCTTTATTATTCCTTCAATAATAAAATGAGCACCTCCTATCAGAGAGTTGAAAAAATGCAGGAAGATGGAATTCTGGGGCTCATAAGCAAGCAAATGGAAGAGGTACAGGAAAATATTAAAAAATTCGATGCCCTCTCAACTTTCTTTAAGTCAGAAATTCCCAGAAATGAAAGAGCAAAGTATAAAGACATAAAACTGGAACTTAACGCCCTGAAAAACCTTTCAATAAAGGTAAATCAAAAAAGACATGACTACATAGCAAGAAAGGAAGAGGCAGAACAGCTGAAAAAGCTCGGGGTTCTCCCGGAAAATCAAGCACCCCCTCCCTGACAACCCCTTTCTATGTCCTGTACATCCCGAGAATACGAAAATCCTCCGTTTCAGCCTTCATCATCGAAACAGCCTTCTCAAATACAGCAGTCTCATCGGGTATTTCAACGTCAACATAGAACATATACTCCCACGGACTCCCCTGAATCGGTCTGGATTCGAGTTTTTTCATATTTATCCTGTTATCAGCGAGAATTTTAAGGGCATAAAACAGGGCTCCCGGTTTATGGGGAATGGAAAAAATAAGGGAGGCTTTATTGGCTCCAGTTTCAGTTTCCGCCTGATCTTCCCGGCATATTATAACAAAGCGTGTATAGTTTCTTGGGTTCGTCTCAATACCCTCTTCTAAGATATCCATTTTGTAGACTTCTGCAGCCTCAATACCGGCGATTGCCGCACAATCCCTTCTTTTATTCTTTGCTATAAAAGCGGCTGAACCGGCAGTGTCGTAGAAAGGTACACGTTCCCACTCAGGATGTTTATCAAGAAATACCGAACATTGAGCCAGACCCTGGGGATGGGAATATACATATTTTATACTACCAGGTTTTACACCGGGAAGAACCATCAGGTTATGAGAGATACGGATTTTCTTTTCCCCGACAATTCTTATATCAGGATACTGCAAAAGGAGGTCGTAATTCTGATGGATTGAACCGGCAAGGGAATTTTCCAGGGGGAGAATCCCGTAACCTGCAGATCCCTTTAACACAGCGGAAAAAACCTCTCCAAAACTCGATACGGGAAGAGGCATGATATTGTCATTCTGGAAATAACTAAAAAGGGCTTTTTCGCTGTAAGCCCCGCGTTCTCCCTGAAAGGCAATCCGGGTTTTTTTATCGTCTTTCTTGTTGTCAGAAACGGAGTATATTTCCCTGAATTTCCTGGAATGATGCGCTACCTCCTTTCCTATGACAGGAGAGAGGGCTTCAATGTCCCTCATCAGTTTTTCCAGCTGCTCCGGATACAAAGACTGGGGGCCATCGGAGAGGGCTTTATCCGGATTGGGATGAACCTCGACCATCAGGCCATGGGCTCCGGCTGCTACCGAGGCCAGTGCCATTGAGGGCACCTTATCCCTTATGCCGGTAGCATGGCTTGGATCCACGATTACCGGGAGGTGACTGAGTTTTTTTATCACGGGAATGGCCGAGATATCCAGGGTATTCCGGGTATAGGTTTCGAAGGTTCTGATTCCCCTTTCACAGAGTATGACATCCTCCGCCCCATGGGCAAGGATGTATTCGGCGGCCATAAGCCATTCCTGAATGGTAGACGAAAGACCACGCTTTAGAATAACCGGTTTTTTGATGCTTCCCACTTTTTTCAGCAGCTCGAAATTCTGCATATTCCGGGCTCCTACCTGAAAGATATCAACATAATCAGCCATCATTTCTGCAAGCCCGGGATCAACAATCTCCGTAACAATGGGAAGCCCTTCTTTCTCTCCCGCTTCCTTCATGAACCTCAAACCGTCTTCTTCCAGCCCCTGAAAGGCATAGGGAGATGTCCTCGGCTTATAGGCTCCGCCCCTCAGAATAACCGCTCCGGATTCCCTCACTATTCTGGCGGACTCCAGAATCTGTTCTCTGGACTCGACCGCACAGGGGCCGGCAATCACAACTATTCTGGATCCCCCAATCTTGATACCACCGATTGAAATAACAGTATCGTCTTTTTTGAATTCCCTCGAGGCAAGTTTATAGGGTTTTGTTATAGGGACAACTCTTTCAACACCAGAAAGGGTTTCCACTTCTCTTTTATCAATAGGGATCAATCCGACAGCCCCAAAAATGGTTTCTTCCTCGCCGACTATTTCCCGGACAACAAAACCCTTTTTTTCAAGAAACTCCCTGACCCGCTTTTTATCGTCATTTTTTATATTTCTATTTAAAACTACAACCATACGCAAAACTATTTGTAAAGCTTTTTTCTGTCAAGCTAAAACCCGGTCTCCACAGGTTTTTAGGTCTTCAAAACAGGAAATTTAATCGAAATCCCGGAGTATTCCCTTTTAAATTCACATAAGAGTTTCGAATAAAGAAAATCTACGGGGAAAATCTTTCCTGCCTCCCTTCGCACATCCCCTCAAAACAACCGTTTCAATACCTTTGAGTATTGACTTTTTATTGTTTGTCAATTTTAATTCATCCACGTATACCAACCAGTTTAGGGGTAATAAGAGATGCCTGAAGTAAGTGAAGATGTGAAAAAAGAGATAATTGATCTCGTATATAACTATTTCTCAGAGGAATGTGATATATTGAGAGAGGAAATAAATGATAATACGGATGTAATTAACGATCTCGAGGGTGATTCTTTGATGCTTCTCTCGCTTGTTGAGATGGTCAGGAAGAAGTACGGGATTAATATAGAGCTGAAAACACTCGGAAAGCATTTAATGAAAAAACCGGCAAGTACGGTTGGAGAAATAGTTAACCTTACAATCGCTATTGTAAAACATGGGGACAATATCATTAACGTGGAACTATAAATCATCGGGCTCACTCTACTCCTGCGGCGTTGATATGGAATTTGTAGAGCGGTTTGGGAGGTTATTGTCCGGCAGCGGCAATCCCCTTGAACTGGCTTTTACCCCGGAGGAAAGTAGTCATAACTATTCTCTGGATAATCCGGCAAAAGGATTTTGTGCCTGTTTCTGCGTAAAAGAGGCATTGTTTAAGTCTATAGAGGAGCCGTATAACTATACTGATTGCCAATTCTTTTTTAGTCCGTCTGCAAAACCACGGCAGATTGATCTTGCTCTATCCCTCTCTCATAAGTACAATATAAGGAAGGCTGTTGCAAAACTCGTTTTCCCCTCGGATAACGAGTGTGTGGCGGGGGTTTATTTGTACAGGTAAAAGTGCCCGTGTTTTATTACAGAAAAAAGGGGGGTATTCCCCGCATAATGAGGAAAAAATTTTGCAGAAAGATTTTACAATAAGCGTTCAGGTAGAATTTGAGGATGTTGATTCGTATGGGATTGCTCATCATACAAAGCTTATAGCCTATCTGGAACGTGTAAGAGTACAATTCTTGATAGAATACGGCCTGGATCTCAGAAGGGAAAGAATAAATCTTGTGTTATACAAACTGGATATGAATTTCTTGAAACCGGCCTTTCTCCTCGATAAACTGGAAGTAAGTGCTTTTATAAAATCGATAAATAACTTCAGCCTGGATCTTGGATATAAACTAAAACGGGGCAGTACTTTAATTGCAAAAGCCTCAAGCACCCTGGCCTTTGTTAACCCTGAAACAAAACAAATTGAACCGGTTCCGAATAATTTTTTTAACACTATCAGCGGGATATGCCAGGTATGAAAAATATCAAACAACAGAAAGTAGCAATTACAGGTCTTGGATTGATGTGCGGAGCGGGGTTTGACCTTGGTTCTTCCTGGGAGGGAATAATCAACGGGAAAAAAACCATCAGGCATCTGTCTTCGTTTGACACAGAGGGTCTTTCTCCGAACTATGGTGTACAACTCCCCGATGGTGCGGAAGAGATATTCAAAAAAAACATAATCACACGCAGCCGGCGACAGATGACGAGGGGCACAAAAATATGCATATCTACAGCAGGAATGGCAATAGCTGATTCGGGACTCGATATGGAAAAAATCCCAAAAACACGGATAGGAACTGTTATCGGGGGAACAGGAACGGGATATGCAAATGCCGGTGGAAACATCGACAGAAATAGAATCTTAAAGAATATGGCGAGTGCTCCCGCTGCCTGGATCAGCCTGAAATGGAAACTCCAGGGACCCTCATATGTATTAAGTACGGCATGTTCATCGGGGGCATACGCCCTGCACAGCGCTTTTTTGCTTATAACATCAGGGGAATGTGATGTTGTAATATCCGGGGCAGGAGATTCATCATTAAATTATCCCGATATTCAGGGATTCTCTTCCCTCCTCGCCCTGGCTGAACAAAAGGATAATATAGAGACCTCATCAAAACCCTTCAGCGGGGACAGAGACGGCTTTGTAATGGGAGAAGGAGGGGGTATGCTTGTCATGGAATCAATGGAGCATGCAGAGGAACGCGGAGCGAGGATTTATGCCACAATGAAACTCCCGGGTTTGTATTCGGAAACCTACAACATAATGTCCCCCGAACCCGGCGGGAGGGGAATGGCCGCCGCAATGGAAAATGCCTTAAGAAATTCCAATCTGGAACCGGATAAGATTGATTATATTAATGCTCATGGAACATCAACTATCTTAAACGACAAATATGAGACTCTGGCAATTAAGGGTGTATTTGGAAAACACGCCGAAAATATTCCTGTCTCATCAACAAAATCGACCACAGGTCATTGCCTTGCGGGAACCGCCGGAATAGAAGCGGTTATCTGCTGTAAGGCACTGAACGAGAACATTATACCTCCGACCATGAATCTCAAGGTGCCGGATCCCGAACTGGATCTTGATTACGTTCCCGACAAACCAAGAAAAAAGGATTTGACAAATGTACTTTCGAATTCCTTTGCCTTCGGCGGACATAACGGGGTATGCATTTTCTCAAAATACAAAAAATAGAGAGGAGATTTTTTTGCATAAAAAAGTGTTTATTGCAGGCAGCGGAACATACTTGCCGGGAGATCCCATCCCTTTTTGCGATATTGGAAGATATTTGGGTGAACTGAAAGATGCCCCTGAAAAAATCCAGAAGTGGGAATCAAGAACAAAATCCTTAATGGGAGAAATACTCGATATAAAATATCTTCACTATGCCTTTGATCCTGTAACAAGAGAATACTTTGATGATAATATTACAATGTCTGTAAAGGCCGCAGAAAAAGCCCTGGATATGGCGGGTGTTGCTCCTTCCGATATTGATCTCATATGTTACGGATCGGCTCATCAAGACCAGATGCCGACAGCATCTGTCCGTATTCAGGAAAGATTAGGTATTGAAGTATGCGAGGAATTTTCAATACACGCCAATTGTACCTCGGCATATAAGGCTTTCTATCTTGCCCATGAACTAATAAAAAACGGGAAAAACCATAATGCCCTTGTTATATCTTCAAATGTCTCTTCTTCCGAACTTATCGCCGAATATTATAATCAAAAATTACTTGATAAAGAGTCATTATTCTTACGCTGGTTTCTATGTGACGGTGCCGGAGCTGTAGTTCTTTCCGACAATGAATCGATATCCAGGGGATACGAAGTCGAAGCCTCCTACACTGAATCCATTGGAGGGAAAAAGCCCTCTCTAATGTTTAATAAAAGACCGGCCTACTGGATAAATCCCAGAAGTGAATACGAAAAGGGATTACACCATTTGAGACAGGAATTCCGCAATTCACTTTCAACGGATATTTTTCAGGAAAAAAACGGCTCTGTCTTCTTTAACGGTTTTAGACGGATGCTCAAAAAAGAAAATTTACCTGTTGATAAAATAAGATTCTTCCAGGTCAACATGCCTACAAAGCATATTATAGAATCAATAATGGAAGAATGTAAAAAAATAGGATTAACCGAAGATTCTTTCTATACCAAACTGGACGAACTGGGATACTGCGGTCCCCCAATGGCTCTGATATGTCTGGACAGAATCATCAGGGAAGAAAGCCTGAAAAAGGATGAGAGAATCGTCAGCTTTGTAACTGAAGTCAGTAAATTCATGCAGGCGGGCTATTCTGTAAAACGTCAATAATGATAAAAACAAATATGGTTTTCGCATTCCCGGGAGCGGGAATCGAGATAAAGGGATTCGAAAAGCTGTTTTTTTCAAGGCATAGAGAGATCATGATGCCTTTCCTGGCTGAGGCTTCGGAATTTATAAAGACGGATCTTGTCAACTGTCTCGAAACCGATAATCAAAAACTCCTGGATGACAGGATAAATCAGTTTTTTGTTTATTCTTTCAGTACGGGAGCAGCAGCGGTTTTTAGCAAAGAGCTGAGTCCCGGGGTTACTGCGGGTTATAGTTTCGGGGCATATGCCGCCCTCTGCGTATCAGGGGCTGTTGATTTTTCCAGCGGTCTCAAAATAGTAGAGGGTGCATATAATTGCATGATGGAAATATGCCGGGAAATAAACTCGGGGATGTGTGCAGTCATCGGATTATCTGAAGATACTATAGATATGATCATTAAAGATAACAATTTATCCGATCTTTGTATTGTTAATTCAAACAGCGATACCTGTAAAATTATCGCCGGATCAAAAAAAGAAATCACCATTTTTTACAAATATGCAGAAAAACACGATGTTCTAAACACTATTACCCTTAATGTAGACTTCCCATATCATCATCCTTCTCTTAAAAACAGGATCCCGGAATCATTTAAGTATTTTCTGAGGGAATTGCCGTGGAGGAATGGAAATATACCTTTTATCTCCTCAATAAATCAAAAACCAATTATAAAAAAAGAAGATCTATCAGCTTTTGTTATTGAACAATTGTATACTCCGATTAACTGGGAAAAAGTAATTAACAGTCTGAAAGATATGGATATCAAGGTATTGATAGAATGCGGGCCTGGAATTTCTCTTACTCAAAACGGACGTTTTATAGACAACAAGCCTGCATATGTCAATTTAAAAAATTCTAAAAGGAAACTGAATATTTGATTAAAACAATATTACTCCCCGGAACGGGGAAAATGGCCCTGGACATTGGAATATTTCTACTCAGAAAAAGATTTAAAATAATCTGGTTGTCGAGAGACATTGTCAGGTTGAATAATTTTCAGAAAAAAGCCGAAAAACGAATTCTTCGTCTGGAACGTGGAGGGCTTATAGACAAAGACTACACCCATCCTTCTTTTTATACCTACGATAAAAAGACCATTCCTTCAGGCGATATAATCATTGAATCCATAAATGAAAATCTAAAAGAAAAAAGGGATGTGCTATCGCGTTTAAAATCGTGTACATCTGAGGCTACCATAATCTTTTCCAATTCCTCCTCAATCCTTCCGGAAAGAATCCACAAAAACTGCATCGGTCTGCATTTTTTTTACCCTGTAGAATTGACAAACTTTGCAGAACTTATTTTCTCTAAAAACATCAATGAACAACGGAAAAAAAATGTTATGGATTTTATTAAAAGTATCGGGATCAATCATATTGCCCAGAATAACATTAACGCATTTATTGCCAACAGGATTCTCCTGCCGGTCCAGGCAGAATCTTTCCGCCAAAAGGAAAACAACGAAGATCCCTTGATTATTGACACAGCCTCCTCTTTTGACATGCTGCCTGTGGGGCAATTCTCACTGATGAACAGCGTAGGGCTTGAAACAATATATGTTTCAATAAAAAACTATATAAAAAAAATGCCCCGGAATGTCCGCAAAGACTATTCTATAATGAAAAGTAATATCAAAAGAATATTATCAAAAACGGATGATGGAAAAATCAGACTTAATACGAGATCTCTTACAGAAAATGATGCCGCAAGGATAGATATTCTTAAAAAAACCTTTACTCTAATTTTTATCAATACCTGCCTTAACGTTATAGAGTTGTCCATGCTTGAAGAGGCTCGTCTCAATTTTCTGCTTAAAAATCTTTTCCAGATTGAAAAACCGATAGATGAAATCACCAGAGAACATGCGACTGAAGAGAACCTTGAATTTATAGGGGATTTATATTATAAAACCTCCATACGCTATTTTAAACCATCAAAACTCTGGCTGCCCGGGCGAATATGAAACTAAACTATAGTACAACTGATTATATTGGTAGAATTGAATTATTTAATCCTCCCTACAATACCCTCGATTCTCCCGTCTTTGGGGATTATAACCTCCTCAAGGCTTTTCTGAGCAAAGAGGGGCTAAAAGCTGTTGTTGTAGAAGGTGCAGGAAGGAATTTTTGTGCCGGAGCAGATATTGAAAGCCTGAAATACAATATAAACAAAGGGAAAAACTTTAAGCACCTCCTGTCCAGGGGGAAAAAACTCCTTGATTTGATACGGTTTGCGCCAATTCCCGTTATTGCTTTGATAAGGGGGAGCTGTCTGGGGGCCGGACTCGAAATAGCCCTTTCGTGTCATTTTAGATGGGCCTCAAATAACGCCATGTTCGGATTTCCCGAAACGGAAAATCAGATATTACCAGGGCTTGGAGGTACTGTTGAAACCCGGAGTATTATCAAGATTCCCGATCTTATTGAACTCGTTCTTTCCGGGAAAATGATCGGGGCTGCGGAAGCCGAAAAGATCGGCATAATAGACAGAAGTATTAAATCAAGCCGTCTGGAAGAAGAAGCAATAAAATACATAAAATCCCTTGTTCATAACAGAACAAGAGGACTGATAGAGAAGGTAATGAAATCAATACACAACGGAAGCCTTATGAGCAGGGAAAAGGCACTGAAAGCGGAATCATTATTATTTTACAAAGCGGCAAAAGAACAGTACAAATAAATGAAGAAAACTACTTATTCAATTACAAAAATAATAGATATTGCTGATGTAAAAAATAACTATGAATGTTATCTATCCAGGAGTTTTGAAAAAAATAGCCGGCAGACAATACCCGGGAACATCGCATCGATCAGCGGTATAATTGCTTTAAAACAGGCTGTATGTCAGCTTTTCCTCGAAGCAGTTGGCGTAGATGTAGATGAAAGGGATATAATAATCTCTCACAAAAAAAATGGAGCTCCATACATATTGAAAATTGCCTTTTCCCGGAATCCTGAAACTACTTTGGAGTTATCAGAAAATCAAATCCATGTCTCAATTTCCCATACCAGAAAAGCTGCATGTGGACTGGCAGCAGCCCAGGTGATACAAAAATGACAAAGTCCCCTCTGAGGTTCTCAGTATCAAATTCGATAGGTTATCTGTTTCTTGACAATCCCCCAAAAAATGAGATGGATACATTGTTTTGTGAGGAATTATCACGCTTAACAAAGAATAACTTTTTTATAAAAGGGGCTCAAAAGATAAAAGGAATTATAATAACAGGATCAGGAAGACATTTTTCATCAGGAGCAAAGCTTGATGAATTAACCTCGTTGATGAACAACAAAAGAGAAAAAAATCATTTTCTAAGAAAAAATATCGAAAGTTTTCTTGCTATAGAAAATCTGCCCTTTCCTGTTGTCGCTGCAATAAACGGCTGCTGTATCGGATTTGGTCTTGAGCTGGCATTATGCTGTAGTTACCGGATAGCCTCCCCGTCTGCTCTTTTTTCCCTCCCCGAAACAACTTTCGGATTAATCCCCGGGAGCGGGGGTACCATACGTCTTCCGGAATTGATAAAAAAGGGAAAGGCCATTGAACTTATTCTTTCGGGGCGTGCCCTCATCTCCGATGAGGCAAAATCAACAGGGCTTATCGATCTAATCGTCGACAGAAAGAATATCCAGACGACCGCAGAAAAAATTATACATAAGCAGAAAAAAAAGTAATGAATATTCTATTGATTAATCCACCAAGATCTCCGCATAACAAAATCAGGGAATTTGCTCCTGAGTCTGTTAAAAAATTTATCCATAAGAAATTAATCGGACCTCCCCTGGGTCTCCTCACCGTAGCCTCTGCTGTTAGAGAACATCAAGTCGATGTCCTTGAAATGAAGGGTGAATACGATCTAAATCCCGACACTCCCCCTCCGACAGAATTAACAAGAAAATATCTCGAAAAATTCGATCCGGATATTGTTGGAATTACCGTCATTTCTTCCGAATTCAATTCCTCCATGGAAATTCTAAAAACAGTAAAAGAGTACAAGCCTGAAATTTTAACAGTTGCAGGGGGATTGCATGCGACTCTATGCCCTGAAGATTTTTACACTTCTTATGTTGATATTATCTGCCCCGGACAAAGTGCGCATATTTTTAACGAAATAGCGAATGCAGCAGCAGCAAAAAGAACATACGAATCAATCGGCGGAATTCTGTATAGAACAGATAGTGGATTCATTAGAACAAAAAACAGAGTAAAAAATTACGATACAACCGGTAAAGATTATTTAATGCCGGATCGTACTTTGATAGAGAGATGGATATCAACATACAGGGTTGGAAATCAAACAGACCCGTCAACATATCTTTATACATCCCTCGGATGTCCCTATAAATGTACTTTCTGTTCAATATGGCCCCAGCAAAAAGGAAATTATTTTCAGAGGGATATTGAGAGTATTATAGATGAACTAAAGGATATTAGGGATTATCCCATTGTACGCTTTGCAGATGCAAATACCGTTGTTAATATTGACTTTATAGACCGTTTATTCAGCAGGATCGAAGAGGAGGGAATAAAAAAAAGCTATATAATGGATATCAGGGTTGATACGGCCGTAAAATATCCGTGGCTGATTGAAAAAATGGCATTAAACGGCCTGAAAGTAGTTATATCGGGGTTTGAATCCTTCCGTGAAAAAGAACTTAAAAAGTATAACAAAAATCTGGAAGCACATTTAATAAAAGAGGCCATACATATTTTCCAGTCAAACAATGTTCTGATAAGGGGTAATTACGTCATACCCCCCGATTACAGTGAAGATGATTTCAAAGCGATGAGAGAGTATGCGTCTTCATTTAAGGTGACCTATGCAGGATATACAATACTTACCCCCATGCCGGGAACCGTTTATTACAGAGAGGTCAAAGACAGTATAATTGATCATGATCTGGCAAAGTACAACTTCTTTAACTCCGTGCTTAAAACAAAACTACCAATTGAAAAATTCTACAACAACGTTGGGAACCTCTGGGCTGTTAAAAAGGGAAAAGATATTATTTAAACATTAATCCCGGTTTATAGCTTCAGGGCATACAAACCGACTGTGATAAAATACTATCAAAATAAGCAAATCATTTTTTTGTTATTTTAATAAGCTGTATAAAAAGATATATTTTTTTGTATACATCCACAATCAATTGCTTAACATGTCCGTCTGTAGCGGTATCAATCTCATTCCAGTTAATTATCAGCTCATGATGTTCGCGAGAATAGTCATCCAGAGCCGATTTTAGGTTTTTACCGACTATGATAATATTATTCCCGGCATTCTGGATAATGGCAGCAGCCTCATCGTTAATCTTTTTTAAAAGTGTTCTTAATTGTTTCATTCTTGTTTTATCACGATCGACTAAATGAATACTATTTTTAACTTTAATGCCAAGATCGCCCTCTTCGGAAAGAGATTCGTCAAACCTGACAAGTTCGTCGGAAATACCAATAAGATTATGAAAAGAGTCTGACAACTGTTGAGACAGTAAATTAGTGGTCCACGTTCCCCTTATAAGCAATATATCGACAATCTCTTTAATATCTTTTTTAATAAAATCGAGGAGGAAAGCTTTCAGATAATTCAATGAAGCCACATGGACATAGCCCCCCAGCATTTTTTTAGAAAAAGAAAGATTGGCTTTCTCGGTATAAAATTTAACACGGGATATGGCTGTCGTATTAAAAATTTGTTTTAGCAGCTCATTAACCTTTCCCTCTTTTCTTTCTTTTATTATTTTTTGCATTATTAACTCTGATTGCGTTTTCAAACGGCTAAGATATTCCTCAACAATCTTATCCTTTGGAGGAAAAGTTTTCATCCTGAATCCGGGCTTCTTTTCAATATGCCGCACCATCAACACCATAACACTAGACTTAATAACATCATTAATCAGCTTGATTGTTTTTTTCCAGTTATGCCGGGACACTACATCATTCTTTTTGTACTCTTTAAGGATATTAAAAAGATTATCCCAATCGGTATTCTGTTCCAGCAAGGGAAGAACTTCAAGCAAATCTTTAATGTCATTAACGATATATTCAGCATTGATGCTTTCGAATTTCGGGGTATATACAAAATCCCTTTCGGGTAAATTTGAATCGAATTTTCTTAACAAAAAATAATAATCAAAATTTATAACCTGCCAGAAGGATTCCATAAGATTGTACATTCCGTTTATATGCTTAACCTTTTCAATATCGAAAGCTGAGTAAAAAGATATCAGTTTATCCTTTAATTCTGACGAAAGGGTCTTTACGTCGATTTTTAAAGACCTTTCTTTCAGCTTTTCTTCAGAAATAAACTCCTTGATGGCAAGTTGTTCTTTAGTTAAATAGCTTTCGATAATTATCGATTTTAAAACCGAAGAAGAGTCCGCATGCTCGAGAAAAACCTGTGCGGCCGATAAAACCTTGTATATGCTGTAGATAAATTTGGCGAATCCAGGAAGAGCCTCTTCACCCTTCGGTTTATAAAACTTAAAACGATGGCGGCTTAGTTGTTTTGCAATTTCTTTAAGCTGCTTTCGTTTTTCCTTCTCCGGATCCGAACTTGAGAACAAAAAAGACAATAATCTTTGAAAAACATTCCTGGGTTCGGAAGAGCTATCTTTCTTAACATCCCCGATATCCATGCTCCTATCGTATGAGAAAAAGCTCTAACTGTCAATTAAAATTTCTATTTAGTCTCTTTGATCCGGCATTCTGGAAAATTCCTGTCAAAATAAATCGGTATTGGATGTATTCTGAGGGCATCTATTTGTCCCGCTTAGATGTCTTCCATGCCTGCTTCGGGGTTTAGATGTTTGACAAACAAAAAATCATTGTTTAATATCGTCGAGATGGACATGGCGGTAAAAAAACTTAATTCTTCTTTAAAAAAAACGATTGCCTACAAGCTCTTATCGGATCTCGGCAAACGAATATATTTCCCGCCAGGGATTGCTTCCCAGGCCGCTGAAGCAGCCAGACGTGCCGATAGCTACAACTGTTCAGTCGGAATGGCATACAAAAACGGGATTCCCCTTATTCTTCCCTCCATCCAGAAAGAAGTTCCGGACATTCCGCCCGGGAATATTGTCGGATATGCTCCCACGTCGGGAGATGAAAAATTGAGATATTTATGGCAAAAAGAGATGAAAGTCAAAAACCGGGGCTCGTATGATCCTGACATCTCTCTGCCTGTTGTTGTCTCCGGCATCACAAACGGTATATCGCTTGTAGCCGATCTTTTTGTTGATAAAAATAATCCTGTTATTATTCCAGAGCCGTACTGGGATAATTATAACTTGATTTTCAGAAGTAGAAGGCAGGCAAAAATAATAACACCCTCCCTTTTTGAAAAGAACAAACTTAATATATCGGGAATAAAGAAAGCTGTAAAAAATAACAAAAGAAATAATAAAATAGTATTTATCCTGAATTTTCCAAATAATCCTACGGGGTATACTCCTACAAAAACTGAAGCAGAGGAATTACAAAATTCGATAAAGAAACTTGCTGATGGCGGATTGAATATCCTAATAATAATTGATGACGCGTATTCCGGATTCTGTTACGAAAAAGACCTCTGGATCGAATCCCTCTTTTTTCTATTCTCAAATCTTCATGAAAACGTCCTCGCAGTGAAAGTCGATGGAGCCACGAAGGAAAATTACGCCTGGGGGCTGCGGATAGGATTTGTAACATTCGGATCAAAAAATCTTTCTAATGAACATTATCGGGTACTCAACGAAAAACTCTCGGCGGCCATCCGTTCTTCCATATCAAATTCCAGCAGAATAGCCCAAACCCTCATTG
>CAZEKV010000035.1:0-7611 GCA_964512945.1 uncultured Spirochaetales bacterium
TTGCTTTTGTATCTCTCAAGCAGTTCCTCAGACAGGGGCTGCGGATTCTGAAATACAAGTCCGCATTTTCTGCACTTTACAAAATAAAACCCCTCACATTCGAGACATACACTGTCCTGGTGTGCAGCTCCGCAGAGGGCACAGGGGACATCCTGCTTATTTTCTTTTCCGGGGATAGTAGAAAAGGTTTTCATCTATCAATTACTTACAATCAAACTAACAGTCTTTACGCTCTTTTTCCCATTAAAGGAAGCCGGAGGCCTGGAAAATTCCCAGACGGATATTTCAAGTTCAACCCTACCTTTTTTAAGATTGAGAATACCGGGGCTGACCTCCCACTCCGAGATTTTACCGGAAGTGTAGAAATCTTTAAAGAATACGCCGTCTACCCCTGATAAAACTGTTTTCCCATTTTTTCTTTTCAAAAGATCATATACAATATCCACAACCACTTTCTTTCCAATTTTTAAAACAATACGATAGGGAGAAACTTCCATTCCCCGCAGAGTAATCCTGTCGTAGATTTCAGCCGTGATCCTAACTTTCCCCGGAGATATTGACATACCGTTTTTAAGTTCAATTTTTTTACCATTTCTTACTGCGTAAATCCTGCCAATATGCGGAGAAACCCTGTCTACATATTTTGGCAAAAACAATAATGGATTTATCAACGATCCGCTTTCAAGATCAATTAGTGAAAAATGGAGATGAATCCCTTTCGAAAAACCTGTAGAGCCTGTCAGACCTATACAGTCCGTTTTTTCGACATTATATTTTGATTTTAAAATAGAATTCTTTTTCAAATGACAGTAGACAGATCTTACTTCTTTCCCGTGCTCAACAACAATAAAATTCCCCAACCCCGTAGGAATATCACCGGGGGAGTTTCCTTCTTCAAAATAGTAAACTACTTCCCCATCATCCACAGGATACACATTCTGCTCCCCTCCTCCTATATCAATACCATTATGAAAGTGAGTGGAACGACTTTCACCGAAAGTTGCCGTAATCGTATTATCATCGACCGGCCACCTGAAATTAAAATCTTGCGGAAAAAGGATTCCCGTTGCAGCAAACAGAATAAAAACAAACATCCTCTTCATTCATGCCTCCTGGATGCTAATACAGAGTATTCTATTGTCAATCCCTATAAACAGCAAATCCTCCGTCATTCTTATCATAAGATCATTCCCCGGAAAGAAAATATCGGAAAAACAGGATTCAGGAGATTTCATAATTTTAAGCTGACAGCTATTTTCTTTTTTTGAGACTGCGATTGTATAACCATATTTTTTATTAAATACAATATTTTCAAGCCTGCCCTCCATCCGGCAAAAACCCATTTTCTCGCGGTTAATGTCTATGTAGATTAAATTATTAACACCTTCTGTAAAAAGGTAAGAATTATCCGGGGAAAATTTCATAAGAATACGGCGGCGAAAATCTGTTTCGAGAAGAAAGCTTTTTTTTAGCACATATTCATTTTCTGATTTCTGATAAATATACAGCATCCGGGGAGATATTCCCCCTGTTAGTGCTATAAATTTTCCATCGCTGGAAATACTACAACCATAGATTATCTCATTTTTATCGATATTTTCGAACAAACTAAAAATAGTGCTGCCGCTCCTGTCTACCAGCTCTACACTTCCATTCAGCATGCCGGCCAGAAAATAGCCGGGATTTATGTCGATTGCGGTAATTATACTCCCAAAATCTTTTTCCCAGAGAGGGGTTCCTGTGTCATCCCACTCAAATACCCCTTCACGATGAGTAGGAAATATAAAAATCCTGTTTTTATTTATAAGGGGATAACCTTTTATGTCCAGATTTGTTATAACATCGGAGTTGCTGTCACGCAGGATAAGATTTTCATCTGTGGCGGAATAGTGGATAAAAGCAGAATCGGAAATTGCAACATTCTCTCTTTCAGATATAGTACTGATATATTTCAGCCTGCCGTCTCTGGAAATATATCCATAGAAACTCCCAAGTCTGAAAGAATAAACATCCGTTAGGTTATCAAAAGAGTTGTTTTCCCTTTCATATTTGTAAAAATTATTCGCCCACTGCGGAACAAAGAACTCCTCCATTGTTGTACCGGGCGTCACAATAAGAAAATACAGTATGAAAATAATGGCAATCAAAAAAAACCTGAAAAACTTTTTCATTGATATATCCTATATTATTGGAATAAATGGGTCAATAAATAGATTTTTTTTATATGCAGCCCTTTCTCCGGGCGTATGACTCTATTATTGATTCGTATTCAATAGATATCCCCACCTCTGCGGCTTGGAGTGAGGGGGCGAAAGGGATGATTATAAAAAATATCTACCCCTGCAAGGGTGAATCATAAGCGTTTTCCCATTCTGGCCTCTTTGATTTCCTGATCATGTTTTTTTAGATCAGTCTCCATCTTTGCCTTCCAGACTTCTACTTTCTTCCTCATAACCTCAGCCTCTTCTACCTCTCCGAGAAGAATATGAAACCTTCTCAAAGCCTGGAGATAACTAATAGCAATTTTAAAATCATCTATTCTTAATGTCGAGAGTTCATATTTTTGCCTGTACTTATCAGCCGATTGCTGCATGATTTTTTTGATTAACTCCAGATACGCCATTCTACTTTCATAATGATCTGCCCTCGGATCCATACCGGCAACGAGGGTCTTCATATTGATCAGATTTTTTGCCACCGTAGCGAATCTTGCTTCAATCTCAACAAAAGACCATTTCCATTTCGAATTTTCCCCGAATCCCTCAACTACAGACTGTATGGCAAAACCAAGCTTTTTGATAAGTTCATAGCGTTTATCATCAGAAAAATTAACGATTGTTTCCAGACGCTCGGAGTATTCCGAAAAGGGAGCATCTATCAAATCTGAAACAATTTCTTCAAGGTAAATAATAACCTTATAACAGCCCTTTCTCGCATCGTTTAAAAAGGCCTCATTTCTTATTCCGAGAAGAGATAGAGAAAGGCTGTTCATTAAAAGATAATATGAGACTATTGTAATGTTCTCATCCCCCATAATTAATCGCTTATAGCCGGCATTATCCGGATCATCCCTGATTTCCTTTAACAGGGTTTTTTCCTTGTTCTTTATCTGTTCGATAATATTTTTATATTCCTTAATTTTCTCGAAATAACTTTTTTTTGCCTCATTACTGATCTTAGCCATAAGCTGCTCCTTTCGGTGCCCTTTTATCCAGCATCTCTTTTGCATGATCCAGGGAAACCTTATTCAAAGGATCACCGGACAGCATCCTTGCAATCTCTTTTACTTTTTCCTCTTTGTCAATCCTTCGAAACCCCGTCAGGGTTCTGTTATCCAGTATTTTTTTCTCAACCTTTATATGATTATCGGCATAAACCGCAATGGAAGCAAGATGTGATATACAAAGAATTTGTTTATTCCTGGATAATTCCATAAGATGGTTCCCCACGGCAACAGCTATCTTTCCTCCAATTCCGGCATCTATTTCGTCAAAGATCAAAGATCCAATGTTATCAGTTTCAGCTATTACCGATTTAATTGCGAGCATTATTCTTGATATTTCTCCGCCGGAGGCTATCTTCCTGAGTTTTCGAGGGGGCTCTCCATGATTTAAGGAAATAGTAAATTCGATATCATCGATTCCGGTTGAACCGCAAATCGCTTTTCCAGAGGAAGATTTTTTCTTCTTTATTTCTATATTGAACTCCGACTTCGGCATCCCGAGAAGCTTTAGCCTTTCCTCGACTGCCTGTTTCAGTACAATGCTCGACTTCTTTCTTTTTTCCGAAAGATCCTGTGCAGCAGCATAGAGCCTCTTTTCCAGTACGGATATTTCAGAGTACAATTTTTTCTTTTCTTCCTCCCTGTTTTCCATGCTTTCTATTTGCTTTTTGCTGTTTTCACAGTATTCCATAATTTCTCTTACAGTATTTCCATATTTCTTTTTCAGCTTGTATATAACCGAAAGTTTTTCTTCACAGGCTTCCAGACGCTCAGTAGAGAATTCCATATTTGAATGCTGTTGCTTCATGGTATCGGCAATATCTTCTATTTCAAAAAACGAATCCTCAAGACGTTTACCAAAAGAAGCCATGTCCGGATTAATTGCTATAATGCCATCCATTGCCGATCTTGCTTTTCTTAGCCCAGCAAGACACCCGTTTCTATTTTCAGATGTGGCTTCACAGACCTCGGAAAACAGACTGAAGAGTTTTTCATGCTGGGAAAGAATGGTTTTCTCTCTCTCTAATTCTTCTTCCTCTCCATCCCTTAGCTCGGCTTCTTCAATCTCTTTTACAGAAAAAGCGAGTATATCCATTTCTCTTAGAATCTCACGCTCCGTTTTTAACAGGCGTTCGTATTGCTTTCTCCTGGAGGATAGATTAATGAAATCTTCGGACAAGCTTTTGACCGCCTCGTCATAACCTCCAAATCTGTCAATCAATTTCCTGTGATTGTCTACCTTTAATAATGATTGATGTTCATGCTGTCCATGCATATCAAAGAGCATTGACATAAGCACATTAAGGTCGCTTCCTGAAACCGGGGAAGACTGAATGTATATTGAGCCTCTTCCTGTTTTCTTTTTCAGAATTCGTCTTATAATAATTCTATTATCTTCAGGGAGTATTTCCCTTTCCTTCAGCCATTTAAGGGCTTCAGAATTAGTATCAAGATTAACCACTCCTGAAACAACCGCCTCGTCACAACCGGAACGGATTGTCTTTATATCGCCTTTAAGACCGAAGAGAAGTCCAAGGGCTCCGACCAGTATCGATTTTCCAGCCCCTGTTTCTCCTGTTAGTACATTCAAACCAGGAGTAAAGAAAACAGAGGCTCTCTCAATAAGGGCATAGTTGTGAACATTGAGTTCTTCAAGCATCGGGGGCCCCTGACCAGTTTAATTTCTCCCTCAGCACTTCGAAGAAATCCCTTTTATCTGAGTGAATAATCATTGCCTTTTTAACATATTTTTTAAAAGATACTTCATCACCCTGAACAAGTGGATAATCGAGCTGGCCATCAATTGTCAATCGGAGATTTGTTCTCTGCTTTTTTTCAACAATAATATTAATAATCTCTTTGCCGTTGACAACAATGGGGCGATTTGACAGAGTAAAGGGACAAATGGGGTTTATTATCATCGCTTCTATCCTCGGATCAAGAATCGGCCCTCCCGCAGCAGCTGAATAAGCGGTGGAACCGGTAGGAGAAGATATAATTACCCCATCGGCTCTATACTTCCCGAGGGAGATATTTGATAGATTAATTTTCAGTTTTACTATTTTCGAGATACCATCGGAACAAATAACAGCATCATTCAGTGCAATGTATTTTGCTGTTCTTTTACCTCCGCGTTTCACTTCTATTTCGAGCATCAATCTTTCGCTTATTCCAAGAATACCCTTCTGGTATTTTTCATATGAAGTTTCCCATTCATCCTTGGCGACTTCCGTTATGAAACCGAAATCCCCCAAATTAACAGCCATAATAGGAATAGACAGTGGAGTTAATATCCTGGCAGAATAGAGCACCGTCCCATCTCCTCCAAGGGAAAAAGCGAGATCTATATCTGCAATATCAGATTTATCAATCTCAGAACTTGAAGGAATAGCAACCGCATCAATTCCATTATTTCTGAAATATTTCATGATGATCGAAGCCAGTCCAATCGATTCATCCTTCTTTGTGTTGACTATTATTAATACCCTCTGAATTGTCCGTTCCATCATATTCCCTTTCATGGAAGAGTAGATAATACTTTTATCGTTTGTTCAATATTTTTTTTACCCAACCCCGGATACAGGGGAAACAAAACACATCTCAGCAAAAGAGATTCGGCATTGGGCAGAGATATATCTCTTATTTCAGAATTGGCTAGAATAGAATCCTGAAAAGCAGGGACAGCCTCTATACCATTTTTTTGAGCGTATTGGATAACCTCTTTCATACCACCGTCCAGAAAAACAGGAAAAGAATAGTGTATGTTCCCCTCCTCTTCTGTCCGGACAATGGTTTTATGCCGGGTTTTCATTACAGCATCATTATAAAGCTTTGCAATTTCTTTCCGGGTCTCTATGTATTTTTCCAATGCATCAATCTGAATAAGTCCGAGAGCAGCGTTTAAATCAGGCAGGAGGGAACCCGCAGGAATTTTATTTGTTATTTTTTTCAGATTCTGCAGTTCTGATTTACTCCCTGCCAACAAGAGTGCCCCACCGGCTGTTGTTATCAGATCCTTCTGCTCCATGGACATAACAATATACCTCCCATAGCTGCCGCAGGATCTAACCCCGGTGCTCCCGCCAATACTGGAAGAAATATCTTCGATCATAGGCAGATTATACTCAATAAGGGTTTCAAGATCGGGAATGCAGCCCAGATGGTAATAAACAATGACGGCATCCAGTCCGTTTTCCATGTATTTTTCTATTAATGACACGGAAATTGCCCCTGTATCTTTATCCATATCAATATAAACCGGCCTTATTTTCAATTCATTAAATACCCTCAGGTATATCTCCGGACATAAAGGGGATAATGCAACCCTTGCATTATCGTCCAGGTTCAAAGCCAGAATTGCCGTTCTTATTGCCCGCTCATATTCCCTTACGGCAATTCCACCGGAAATATTCAAATAATCCACTGTTTTTGAGACTAATTTTTTATTTAGATTGGCCGGCCCAATGTTGTTAGACACCATGCATGTCAAAACGGAATCCATGTCTTTTCTCTTGATAGAGGGTAGAAATACGGGAACGCTCATAAATACTCTTATTCTCCAATTCTTACAGATTGGAATTATTATATGGGGCAATTATAAAATTTGCAATTACCAAAATATATATATTTATAACAAGAAAAACGGAATAATCCAGAGAAAAATCAGGTACTTATTTTTTCCAGTTGCTGGAGTTCTCTGGGATCAAAAAGGTGTTCAATATCAAGTATTACTAAATAATCATCATCTTCTTTGTAAACCCCACTAATATATTCCGCCCCTATACCCGTAAGCATACGGGGCGGGGGGTGTATACTGTTATCTGTGATTGTGACAACCCTCAAAACCTTATCAATAATAACCCCGATCAGGGTATTATTAATTGAAATTATGATAAATCCACTCAAAAGGACATCTTCTTCGGAAAAATCCAGCTTCTTGATCTTAAACCGCCTGTGTAAGTTAATTATAGGGATAATAATCCCTCTCAGATTATAAATTCCCTCAACATATGGCGGGGCATTGGGGATGGGTCTTATATCCTGCATCTTAACAATCTCGTTGACTTCCATTATGTCAATCCCGTATTTCTCATTCCCAAGTTGAAATGTTACCAGTTGCAGCTGTTTGTCGTTTTCTGCCATCTCCCCTCCAATAGCCCCCCGGATACAACAACCCCATCAAGAAGCATTCAGTACGTAGTCTATGGCGGAAACCGCCCTCTTATACCTACTTTAGTGGCTCCACACAAAATCTTCAACTTAAAGTCGAAAAAAACTTTTTCCGAAACAGAAAAGAGCCTATATCCGAACCGCCAATGGTAAAAGGCCACGGTAAAAAAGGAGAAATTTAAAAATGCATGAATATTTTCAAGGATTCCCACCCCCGG
>CAZEKV010000035.1:7711-18082 GCA_964512945.1 uncultured Spirochaetales bacterium
CAAGAGAAAAACACTCCACCGGAGGAGAATTTATCCTGCGGCGAAGAGGACTTGATCTACAGCAATAAACCTCGTGTTTATTTCTTCCGATCCGCCTTCCTCGCTGGCACCAGACATCCTGTCCGGTTTCTGCGTCTACTCAACGCACGCTCGGTCGGTTCAAGTCTTTTCCGCCCCACCCCCGGCAAGAGAAAAACACTCCACCGGAGGAGAATTTATCCTGCGGCGAAGAGGACTTGAACCTCCACGACCTTGCGATCACCAGCCCCTCAAGCTGGCGTGTCTACCAATTTCACCATCGCCGCAATGCGGACATTCTATATATTTGCAATGTATCTGTCAATTGCCTCAATTGTTTTTGAACAGCAGGTTCCTACAATTTTTCCAGGCGGGTAAGAAGATCCTTAAATACCCCCATGGCATTTTCGACAGGCTCCGTTTTTGACATATCGACCCCGGCGAGTTTCAATGATTCAACTGGATATTTTGATCCCCCGGATTTTAAAAATCTTAGATAATCTTCCCGGTCTTTTCCCCCTCCTTCCAGCACTTTTTTTGACAACGAAATTGAAGCAGCCAGTCCTGTTGCATATTTGTACACATAGAAGGAGCGATAAAAATGTGGGATCCTCAATCCCTCAAGATTACTGTTGTCTTCAAATTTCACCCTGTTCCCAAAATATTTTCTCAACAACTTAGTATATTCCTCTCTTACAGAATCTACCGTAAGGGGATGATTATTTTCCGTCATTCTGTGGATTATATGCTCAAATTCCGCAAACATTGTCTGCCTGTAAATTGTTCCTATTATATCATCGATCTGCTTTCCAAGGAGATAGGCCTCCATTTCTTTAGACTCGGATCCATCGAGCATGTATTTTGCAAGGAGCTGCTCATTAAATGTTGAGGCTACTTCCGCTTCGAATATTGTATAGTTATAATGCTGTACAGGATTATTTGCAACGCTGTACCAGGAATGCATTGAATGCCCCCCCTCATGGGCAAGGGTGAAAACGTCCCTTAGAACCTCTTCTTTAAAATTCATCAGTATATACGGATCCCCCGGATATGATCCTGCAGAAAAGGCTCCCGAACTTTTCCCCTGATTTTCGTAGCGGTCAACCCATCCGTTTAATAAGCCGTTCTTCAGAACACTGCAGTACTCGCCCCCCAGAGGATGAAGAGAATCAATCACTTTTTCTACAGCCTCATCATAGGTATGCCTGACATCCATATCATTCACAAGAGGAACATATAGATCGTATAAGTGAAGAAAATCCAGATTCATACTTTTTCTTCTAAAATCATAGTAGCGGTGAAGCAAATCAAGATTATCATTAACTGTAGATATGAGATTATCGTAGACCTTCTCTGATACTTTATCAGGAAAGAGTTTCGCCGCTCTTGCAGAGGGAAAATTCCTTACCCTGGAATTATATATATCCAGATGCACACTCCCTGCAAGAAGGCTCGTCAGGGTGTTTTTATGCTTCTCAAAGACACTGTAGAATTGATCATAGGCTTTCTTTCTAATTTGCCTGTCGGGGTTTAAGAGGAAAGCTGAATAAGTTGATTGGGTTAGGGGTTTTTTGCCTTCCGGGGTTTCAATTAACCCAAATTCAAAATCAACATTTGTCAGAACAGAAAAGGCTTTAGAGGCCGTCTGGTTTGCCTCTGCCTGCATGGCGAGAAGCTTTTCTTCCTTTTCGGAGAGCACATGGGGTTTGAGCCTAAGAATTTTCGTTAAAAAAATGACATAGTCCTCAAGGCTTTTTGATGAAAGGAATGATTTCATTGTACTATCCGGTATAGCCTGAATTTCAGGGATCTGATAGCTCGAAAGGGCTTCCTTTTTACTGGAGAGTGAGGTAAATCGGGCGAGACGCTCCTGATTCTTGCTGTCTCCTGCATTCTCTTCTGTCTTAAGGTAGGCATAATAACCGAGGCGTTCGTCAAGGATTTCCATCTCCATCATAAAATCCAGACAGTTTTTTAGATTTTCTGGCGATTTGCCCAGATTACCCTTAAAATCTTCAATTCCAGCCATTTTCCTTTCGTAATCCTTAAGAGACATTTCCCATTCAGTATCACCGGCAAAGAGCTTCGAAAGATTCCAGCAGTCTTCTTTTTTGAGTTCGCTTCTTTTCGGTATTTTGTTATTCATTCATAGCTTCCTTTTTTGGGGTTAATTCCCCGTATTAATTGGTGTCAAATTGTATCAAGTATTTTTTTTATCCGATTTCCGGCTTTACCCCGATGAGAAATTTTATTTTTGATTTCCGGACTTAATTCAGCCATGGTCTTATCGTAATCGGGAAGATAAAAAACCGGATCGTACCCGAATCCATTATGCCCCGCCGATTTTTCCATTATTTTTCCCGTCACCGTCTCCTGGATAACGAAAAACCGGTAATTATCAATCAGCAAAACCATGCAGCATACAAAAAAGGCAGTCCTGTCTTTAACATTTTTTAACTTATCAAGAAGATAGTCATTCCTCTCTTCAGCTGAAAGATTCTTCTGATTTACGGATCCGTATCTTGCAGAATAAATACCCGGCTCTCCATTTAAAGCCGGGATGGACAAACCTGAATCATCGGCTATAACCGGTTTACCCGAGATTTCAAAAAGACATTTTGCCTTTCCAAACGCATTTTCCATATACGATGATCCGGTTTCGTCATAGAAAAAATCAATGTTCTGATCTTTCGGCAAAAGAACCCTGTGATTGTCAATAATGGAACTTAGCTCTTCTTTTTTGTGAAGATTTTGCGATGCAAGAATAATGTCCATACAGAGCGAGGATATTCTATTTTTTAGATTACAGCAATTCAAATTCTATCTTTTTTGACTTTTTGGCTCTAAAAATCCTGAATATTCAACACACTCAGGAAAGCCCCCCATAACAGCCGGAAACTCCCGGTATCATTATTCTCTACTTCACTTGAAAAGCCTCGACAGGGTTGATTTAAAATAATGAATTCCTGAATCCACAGTTCCTCCTGGAATATCCAGAATTTTTGCTATCTCCTTATTTGAGGGGGTACTGGATATCCCCGACAGTTTATTGTTCATTTGTCTTAATCGCTTTTTTTCAATTATTATTTTCTCATACAATAATGCTCTCGCTGCTTGATCCGATTCGTCTTTGTACCTGGCCTGATAAAAGAATAGATTATAGAACGATCTGTTTCTTTTCTCTTTTAACGAATTAATTTTATCCAACCTATGTTTTATGTGTTCCTTTAATTTTTCTATACAATAAAAAATCCACTCTTTTTTATTCCCGGTTAGAATAGCTACATGCTCGATTAATCTATTGTCTATTTGAGCCGCACTCTTGAAAGCAAAAATAAGAATTCTATTTATTGTTGTTCGATTTTCAATTCGGCCATTATCCTTTATTTTCAGAACCTTTCTGGCCGTTTCTGATACTGCCGTCTTTGATATGCAATTTAATAATTCCGGCTCTTCGTTTAGATGCCAAAATTCCTGATTGGAAAGCAGTTTATATTTTAATTTTTCGCTATTTTTTTTTGCAATATAGGACTTATACTGCCATTTTAATGCCGTTAGCAGATAAGCCTCAAAAGGCTTCCCCTTATAAACATATCTGGTTATCATTTTTGATATGTTTGGATAAAAAAAACAAAAAAAATCACCCGAATCATCTTCATCTTTTTTCCCGTATTTTTTTTGGGGATAATTGTATGCCAGTAACGATATTGAATCAATTATTTCCTTTAGCCCCATGCCATCTGCTTTATACTTAATAATCCTTTTTGTTAAATCATTTTCCATGCCTTACCTCGCCAATATTTTTAACAAATTTATTAAAGCAATTAGCATGCCACATAGTACGGTTTTGTTAAAAAAAATATATTTAGCGGTAATTTTATTATAATTTCATCATGTGGGATAAGTAATATTGAATTTTATTGAGTTTAGCATCTCCCTCTACAAGTGTTAATATTAACGAGCAGAAGTCTATTTACATTCATTTACAATAATAGAATTATCCGTATTGTTATTTTTTTTTTGAATTTAGATCATTATACAAATATTTTTTTCTCGGCTCGAGACGAATTTATATTATCTAATAAGAAAAAGTCAATGGGAAATTTCTATTATTTACAGAAATCCGCTGGCGTACCCTGTGTTAGATAATAAAAAACTTCGCCTTTCCGCGGGCAATACAAACACCGGAAAGGCTTACCATCTTAGCTTTAATATTTATGATTTTGTTCCTTTGTCCGGCAATACTGCCGGTTACTATAACCGGGGTATTAACTTTCACAGGAGAGATATAACGTATTCTCAGTTCTGCCGTAACTGCATGTAATCCGGAACTCAAACAGGCATGAGCCATTGTCTCATCAAGAATCATGGAAATAAACCCTCCATGGGTGTATTCCTTCCATCCTGTGAAAAAAACGGGAATTCTAAGCTCAACTCTGGCGATGCCCTTTTCTGGATAAATATAATCAAGCTTAAGACCGCTTTCATTGCTTTTACCGCAGCAGAAACATGAAGAATTACTTTTCATTTTTTAAGAAAACAACAGCTTCATTTTTATAATCAACAGTAATCTTGTCTCCACTATTAAAGTTCCCTTTAAGGAATTCCGTGGAAAGGGGATCTTCAATTTTTCTTTGAATAACCCTTCGTAACGGGCGTGCGCCATATTTAGCATCCCATCCTGTTTTGATAAGATAGGATTTTGCAGTATCCGAAACACTAAACATTATATCCATTTCAAATAATCTTTCCCGGATTTCACTAAGCATTATTTCAAGTATTTTCTTAAGATCAGTTTCAGAGAGGCTGTGGAAAACAACAATCTCATCAACCCTGTTAAGGAATTCCGGTCTGAAAATTCTTTTTAATTCATTCATAGCAGATGCTTTTATTTCCCGGTAATTCATTATGGTATCGTTTGAACGGAAACCCAGTCCCGACTCTCTGGATATTTCTTTGGTACCGGCATTTGATGTCATTATCATCACAGTATTTCTAAAAGAAACCTTATGCCCAAGATTATCCTGGAGTTCTCCTTCTTCGAACACCTGAAGCAGTAAGTTAAACACATCGGGATGGGCTTTTTCTATTTCGTCAAAAAGAACCACACTGTAGGGCTTCCTCCGTATTTTTTCTGTTAAAAACCCTCCCTCTTCATACCCCACATATCCGGGAGGTGCCCCTACAAGCCTGGATACATTGTGTTTTTCCATATAATCGGACATGTCAATCCTGATGAGGGCATCCTCGCTTCCAAAAAGAAATTTTGCGAGTGTATTTGCAAGCAAGGTTTTCCCGACTCCCGTCGGCCCGATAAAGATAAAAGAACCCATGGGGCGTTTTGGAGAGCTTAACCCGGTTCTGGATCTTCTTATCGAAGAGGCAATTGCACTTATTGCCTCTTCCTGGCCAACAATGGTTTTATGGAGTTCATCTTCGGTATTAAGGAGTTTTTCAGATTCACTCTCGGCTATTCTTATCAAAGGGATTCCTGTGATTGTGGATATTACCAGCTGGATATCTTCATCTGTAACAGTAGTTTTTTCTTTCTGGAGGGATCTTTTCCATTCGATTTTCATTTCTTCAATTTTTTGTTTGAGCTGCCTGACCTTATCCCTTACAGCTGCAGCCTTTTCATAATTCTGCGTATTGACAAGTTCTATTTTCTCTGCGGTCAGCAGACCAATCTTGCGTTCTATTTCGATAAATTCCTTTGGTTGAATACTATTGTTAATTCTTTTTCTCGCTCCGGCCTCGTCTATGAGGTCGATAGCCTTATCCGGCAAAAAACGCTCGGGGATATAGCGACGTGAAAGATTCGCAGCAGTTTCAATGGATTTATCCGTATAAAACACATTATGATGTTTTTCATAATTTATTTTTATCCCTTTCAGTATATCAATTGTTTCCCCAACTGTTGATTCATCAACAAAAATGGGCTGGAAACGCCTGGCAAGAGCACTGTCCTTTTCAATGTACTTCTTGTACTCATTCAGGGTCGTAGCTCCTATGCACTGCAATTCCCCCCTTGCAAGGGCAGGCTTAAGCATATTTGAGGCATCAACAGCCCCCTCTGCACCTCCCGCACCAATGATTGTATGGAGTTCATCAATAAACAATATAACATCACCGGATTCAACGATCTCGGTCATTACTCGCTTCAATCGTTCCTCAAATTCACCCCGATATTTTGTCCCTGCAATAAGTGAGGGGATATTCAGATTTATCACCCTTTTATCCGAAAGAAGATCGGGAGCGGTTCTGTCCACAATTCTCTGGGCAAGGCCCTCAACAATTGCCGTTTTCCCAACCCCGGGTTCACCGATTAAAACAGGATTATTCTTTGTACGCCTGGCAAGAATTTGTATGAGACGCTGTATTTCTCTGGATCTCCCGACTACAGGATCCAGCTTTTTTTTATCGGCATAGGAAGTAAGATCTCTTGAAAATTCATCGAGTGTGGGAGTTTTTTTCTCTTTTTGTTCCTGGTTTTTCCAGCGGTGCTGACCCTGCTCGAATTTTTCACTCCCCGGATAACTACCTTTAAGACCGGCAACGGTTTCTCGTAGATCCTCGATGGAAATATTATACCGGGCGAAGCATCTCGCAACAGGGCTGTTTTTCTCTTTGGCCGATGCAAGTAAAAGATGCTCTGTACCTATATACTCATGACCGAGGATTCTCGCCTCCTCAGCCGATTCTTCTATTATTCTCTTCCCACGGAATGAAGGGGAAATTTCTTCTGTAAAGGCTCTATCTGAACTTCGCGCAATGCTATTCTCTATCTCGGTTTTCATTGAAACTATATCGATCTTTTCCTGAAGCAGAACCTTGTATCCGAGACCCTTTCCATCACGCAGCAGAGCCAGGATAATGTGTTCGGGTAAAAGTGAATCCGAATGGAATCTCTGGGCTTCTTCCTGCGCAAGAGTCGTGAGTATCCTTTGTGCACGCTGTGTAAGTCCTTTGAACATATGTAAGTCCTCCATCATTGTTCAATCTCTTCTATAGTTTCTCGAACAAACTTTGCCCTTGTATAATCAATATGCCTTGAATCCCCTCCCGTTTCCTGACTTCTTATTATCTGCTGAATATGAGATTTTTGGGTTAAAAAAAGCAAAGCTGTAACTGCCTCATATGGAATCTTTATCCAGCCGAAAGAAATACCCATTCGAATTGCTGAAAGAAGATCAATTGCCTCTTTTGAAGCAAGAAGCTTACAATATTTTAGAGTTCCATATGCCCTGAATACCATATCCTCCATTTCGGTTTTTTTCTTTTCCATGAGCTCTTCTCTCGCCTTTCTTTCGAAATCCACAATCTGAAGCACAAAACTCTCAATCTTATTAATTATTTCAGCCTCATTGTAGCCAAGAGTCATCTGATTCGAAATCTGATAGATATTTCCAAGAGAATGTTTGTTATCTCCAAAAAAACCCTTTATCCCCAGACCAATCTGAACTCCCGTTTTAAAGACTTTTTTGATAATAGAGGTGGATACCAGTGCCGGGAGATGAAGCATAACCGATGCCCGCATTCCGGTACCGATATTTTCTATTTCCGTATTTAAATATCCCCAATCAATTGAGGCTGCATATTCAAGACTATCTTCAAGTTTCGTATCGAGCGAATCGACCTCCTTAAAGGCTTTTCGGAGATCCAGCCCGCCGTGTATTGCTGATAGACGAAGATGATCAATCTCATTTATCAAGCTGGATATCAGCTGATTTTCATGAAGCACGACAGCTTTCCGGGTCTGTAAAGAATATTCCTGGGTTATTATGTTCCTTTCCATCAAAATACGCCGCTCCAGGGGAGAGAGGGTTTCCAGAACCGGAGTTTGAAAAGCCCCATCCATATCAATAGAGGAAAAAGCTTTGAGAATCTTATCCTGGACAACATTCTCTTCCATGCTGTCCATGGTTCCGGGATATCTATGTCCGGATAGATTTCTGGAAAGACGGACACGGCTTGATATAACAACATCGTATTCCGGCCCGGACTCAGTAAACCACCCACTGGTACTCTTCACATCCCTAAATGCCTCCATTTTTGTCTCCATGGGACAGCTCTATCTCGTTTATTTTATCACGCATAACGGCTGCTGTTTCGTAATCTTCCTGCTGAACTGCTGTTTCAAGTTTTTCACGCAGGATCTCCTTATCTATTAACAGAGACTTATACTGTAGAAGTTTTGAGGGGTACTTCCCTTTATGGTTGGTTATTTCGGCGATATTTCCCAGAAGAAGGCTTATTTTCTTTCTGAAAACCCCGTAGCATTCGGAACAGCCCAGTTTCCCTTCCTTCTGAAAGATTTTAAAACTCATCCCGCAGGAGGGACACACCACTTTTCTTCTTGTATCCGATGTTCCGGAAGTAACCAAACCCTTAAGCAGATGAGTTATCGAGAGTTCAAATTTCTCATCATCACTCGAAATTCCCTTCCTGTAAGCACAGGAATTACATAGATGTAGATCAACGACCTTACTTCCAATAATCTGCTGAATATGTATTGCAGCCTCTTTTGTTCCACAAACTTCACATCTCATTTTTCCTTCCATACTACTATCATAGCAAAAAAACCATCAGAATTCCGGTAACTTTTTAAAAAATATAATAAAAATAATCAAAAAAGTACAGACAATCACTATCTTTCGGATAAGTGGTTTCTAATAAAACGTACAGAATCTGTTACAGCAGTTCTATAATCCCCATGCCTGCCTGTTTCTTAGTGTTTTCTCAGGATATCCAGCGGGCGTATCGCTGCGGCCTTTCTGGCCGGAAAATATGAACCGCAGGCGGCAAGAAAAATTGAGAGGAAAGCTACGTACAATAGTTCAAGCAATTCAATCTTTATCGGTATTTTTTCAAGGTAGTAATCGGGATCCAGTAGTTTTATGCTAAAACTATCCGACTGTGAAAGCAAATATATCCCGGAATTCAGAATAAATTCCAGAAAATGTATGATTTCATTTATATTTACGGCTATGACCAGCCCGAGGAAAATCCCGGGAAGTGTTCCCAGAAAACCCGTTATCAGACCTGTACATATAAAAGAAAGGGAAATACTGCCAGGATCTGCCCCCATACTTTTCAGAATGGCTATCTCTTCCTGTTTCTCCATTACAAGCATTAAAAGTGCCGAGGGAATATTTACCGAGGCTACGAGAACAATTAGAAACATGATAAACAGAAGGAGAAACTTCGTCGTTTGATAGGAATTATAAATACTGCTGTTTTCATCAAACCATGAAAGGACATACCAGTCCTCCGGTACAAGCCTGGAAATACTTTCTTTTATGTTTTTCAAGGAAGAAAAGGGATTTCCCACCTTGATTCCAATTAGATTCTGTCCCGAACCACTGAAAATTTGCCTGCCCTTTTTGTATTCTATGTAGGCAGTGGAGGAATCCAGCTCATGATACCCTGTCGAGCAAATTCCCGATATTGTAAGTATAACGGGTCTCAATAATCTTTTCCTCGAAGATGTTCTTGCTGCAAAGAGTTTTACCCTGTCCCCCACCACTACATCCAATTTTTCGGCAATTTCCTTGCTTATAACCATGGAATTCCTTTTTGAAAGATCAAAGGCTCCCGATGTCACCTTCATGTACTTCCTGAAAAGAGTATCAGATCTGTATAAATCTTCAGGCAGAGCCCTGATTCCTATCCCTGTCCCATTCTTTCTGGAATACAAAAGTCCGATACCCTGTATTTCGGGGATTATATGCGTTATTTCTTTATCCCGCCCTAGTTTCCGGATAATCCCGTCGATGTTATCAGAATAATCCGTAAAAATGGGTTTTATCTGAATATGGAATGTTCCAATCTCAAGAAACCGCCTTGTTATGCCCTCAATCATACCGTTGACAACTTCCATAACCACGATGAGGGGTATCAGGCTTATAGCAATCCCCAGTACCGCACCATACAGCCTCTTGAATCCCCGATTCTTCTTTTTCTGAAAGCGGAAATTGCACAGGCAGAGGAACATGGAGGCTCGATATCTCATATTTCTTTCAGCCCCTTATTTATCAGATGGAAATGCCTGTCGCCCTTTTCGGAAAGAGAGGCATCATGTGTAGCAAGAATTAATGTCTTGCCAAAATGGGTTACCATGGAAAAAAGGAGTTTTTCAATCCCCCTGGAATTCTTTTCATCGAGATTCCCTGTCGGTTCATCAGCCAGCACAAAATCGGGGTTATTTATTATTGACCGGGCAACTGCCACTCGCTGGCGTTCCCCTCCCGAGAGCTGAGAGGGATAATGTGTCAACCTGTCTGAAAGATTTACATATGACAGCAATTCTTTTGCAGTTTTTATGGCTTCCTTACGGAGGATAAACGCTATATA
>CAZEKV010000036.1:0-17817 GCA_964512945.1 uncultured Spirochaetales bacterium
TATGATCTCCACTCTTCTGTTGCGGCGCCTACCCTCCCGTGTCAGGTTGTCAGCTATCGGCTCGAGGAATCCCTTTCCGCAGATGATTATTTGATCTTTCCTTCTTATCCCTTTACTTAGCAAAAAATTTCCTACGGATGCAGCCCTTTTCACCGATAGAATACGGCAGGATTCTTCTGTGCCAACCTTTGCCGTATGCCCAATTAAGAGTAAATCCCTGTCAGAATATTTCCTTAAGATTTGAGAAATCTTCTCCAGCTTTTCAATTTCTGAGGGCAGCAACACTGCTGATTCAGGGTCAAACTGGATATTCTCCATCGTAAGAGAAATCCCCTCCTCTACAGCCTTAACGTTTGTGTCCTTTATACCCGTATCTTCTATCTGTTTTTCAATTTCTTCGATAATCCTCGGTTTGTTAAAGGATTCCGACTCTATTACCCGTGCTTCGGCTTTTCCCGTATACTCCCACATATCACCTGTAGACATAAAATGTATAAAATCAAAAACTTCGCTATAAAAATAGGGTTTACCACTGGAATTATCCCAGTAGTATTCCTGTTCGGATTTTCCGATAATACGTAGTATCCTTCTCCCGGAAGCCCCCGGCTTTACGGGGACATTATAAAAAACCGCATAGTTTATCCTTATTTTGTCGAGAATTTTTCCGTCTTTTTCTACCTTCCCGACATATTCGTAATTGACATCGAAGGGAAAATGAAAAACTCCTTTTATATTATGATTTCTAGAAAAATCATGAGCCTCCTCCCCCCTCGCAGACCATGTATCCCCCGGCTTTATATCAATCTCGGGAAAGATGGGGACATTCCGTACCACGGGAAACAAAAAAGAGGGGTCGATAGTATAATTACCCCGTTCGTCCCTCCAGAAATCTGAAAAATGTTCCTCGATGTACTGATAGGAAGTGTTTACACCCATGGAAATCCGAAAATGACCCCTTAACTCTCCGCTTTTTTCCTTTGTATCAACAACTTCAATACCTATCCTGTAAAGCATATCTTCGCGACCAAGATACTGATTATTAAAGTACACATTCTCATTCACCGTCGCAATTATTCGATACTTTTCGCCTTTATTGTATTTATATCTGAGCACCTCTGAAATCAGCGAAAAAGAAATAAAAAGAAGCAAAAAGAAATAGACACTTTTTTTCATATAACCCCCCAAATAAACTATATTATCCCCTTCCTTGACAAATAACTCAACTATTTATATGTTTAGTCCAGTAAAAGATCCCCGGAGTAGGATGAAATATTGTTTCGAGAACAGAATCAGCCCGGTTCCGTCTGTCTGGCTCTCCTGGAAAAGGCCGGCTACAGAGAACCTACGCCGCTTCAAAAAAAGGTATTCCCATTAAGCCTCAGGGGAAAAAGTCTTTTTATCGAGGCAGCAAAAGGCAAAGGAAGAACCCTCTCATACCTGATTACCCTTCTCTTAAAACTGGCAAAAGATCAACCAAAAACCAGAGCATTGGTAGTAGTCTCCAGCCATGACACATTGTCTAAGGTGGAAAGAGAATTCAGGCGCCTTAAGCATTCGTTCTCGAACAATTTCTCGCTGTACCCGCTTGGAAATAAAAACGACCCAAAACAGGAAGCCCATACTCTTAGAAATAATCCTGATGTAATTATCGGCACTGCAGACAGGATTATTGACCACATCCGCAGAAACAATCTGAATCTGTCGGAAATTCAAATAGCGGTAGTTGATATTTCCGGTTCATACATTGATGAAGGATTTATAAAGGACTCAACCTTTATTTTTTCTAAATTACCGAAAAAACAGCAAACCCTCATATACTCACCGAGATATGATGCTTCATTGTATTCCCTGTCGCAAAAAGCCTGTTTGATAGGTGAATCCGATCTGGAGCAGGGATCTGAAATTGAAAATCTATATAAGGAGGAAAAAAAGATGAGTTCGGAAAAGGATAGTTCTAAACATGAAATAGAACGCGCAAAAGAAATTTTTAGTTCATTGATCAAAACAATAAGGGAAGAGGAGGATCCTGATGAGTTAAATAAATTCAGAAAATTATTTAGAAAAAACGTCCCACTTCCCCTGCGTTCTTATGTGGCAGCATACTTTTTTAAGGAATCATACTTCAAAAAAGGAAAAGAACGGGTAACAGGAAAAAAACCTTTCAACGGAAGAGAAAATCTAAAAACACTTTTTGTAAATATTGGCAAAAACCGCAGGGTATACGCGAAAGACCTGTACAAACATTTTGCATCCGCACCGGGGATAGATCAATCAAATATCAAAAACGTAAAAGTAATGGATAATTATTCTTTTGTTGATATTTCCGATAGCCTGGCTCGGAAAGCAATAGACAGCCTCAACGGAAAGGAATTCCGCGGCAAAAAATTAACGGTAAACTTTGCCAGAAATAAATCACAATAGATCAAATAGAGGCGGTTTGGAAATTTCATTCCCAAACCGCCGTTCTTACTTTACAAGAAAAGCAAGCGAATAAAATGCAAGAATATAGTTCATAAGAAAGCCAATAGTAAAAACAATCCCGGATAGTACCTCATATTGTCTCGCTTTTTCTCCGCATCTTCCTGATAAAATACAGGGACTCCCCGGGATAATAAGAAATTCCGCCATGGGATCCTCAGGATTTGTAATATTCCCCCTCGAATCACAGCCCCCATAAACGTAGCATTCCTTATCTCCTGTATTATCTGAATCAATAAGAGAAACTGAACGGATTTCGGCCCTTCCCATCTCCTTTTGCCTGAGCGAAGATGACAGGGAAGGATATTTTTTTATCAAATATTTTTCGCCATCCGGTAATTCCGTACCGACCTCCTCTTCCAGTCTTTCAGGATTTTTACAATACCGAAGGGGGAGGCGTATCATGTCCCGCTCGGCTCTCAAGAAGCGACCCCGCTTCCAGAAATAGCGATAAACGAAAAAAAAGACCGCTCCCGGGGGGAGTAACGGCAACACAGGTACAAGACTTAAGGTAATTGCCAGAAGGGCAGGAAATCGGCTTAAAGGAGTATGCAGGAAAGTGTACGATAAAATCAGCAGCGAGAAGGAGCCGATAGTTAACGCCCCTGCTGTAAATTTATTCCAGTACTCATTCCTCTGGCGGCCGCCCCATATGGATCTCTTTATAATTGTATTTTCATCACCATCGTAAATTAGAATAAAAAGCTGCTCTCTATCATCAGTTCTGAAAACCCCATGGCCTTTTTCCAGATACAGTGAACCACTGATAAAAATTTGTGTCCCCTCTGGCAAGGAGAGGAGTTTGCTATAGGACACCTCCCTCGGCATTTCATCTGAAAAGATATCATTGCTTTTTATACCCCTGCTTTTACTAATATTCAAAGAAAAAGAGGGAAGCACATACATCAAAATATTTTTCAGGTTTACCGATATGGAAATACTCCCGTTTTTTACCCATATTGTGTCATCATCCTGTATTGCCTCCAAATTCCCGAAAAATCTATAGAAGCCCAAAAAACCCTTATCGCCCTGTCTGATTTTTGAATATTTAACCCTGGGAAGAAGGGATGAGCTGATAATTCTTTTTCTGAAAAGTCTCCATTTTCTACGGACGTTAAAGGCTCCCAGCAAGGGAATCAGGAAATAGAAAATTATTACCAATATTACAATTATTCCAAATGAATTCATTTTGCTTGATTAAACCAGATAAATATAATAGGCTCAGTCTACCATGGTAGAAAGAATTGTAGTAGGCCTGTTTCATACAAATGCGTATATTTTTTCCGCGTGGAAAAAGGAATGCATTGTTATTGACCCGGGGGGAGATGCAGAAGAATTTATTTCCCATCTGACTGTAAAAAGTCTTGTGCCAAGGGGGATAATCTGCACACATGGACACATTGATCATATTTCTGCAGCAGGGTTGATACAGCAGCATTATCTGAATAAAAAGGACATCCACATTCCCCTTGCAATCCACGAGGAAGACAGCAAATATCTGGGGGTTAATGCCAGATCGGTTCATGTAGAAAATCTGGCCTGTATGGGAATCCCTGATTCGGATATGTTCTCCGATATTGTGAAGATTCTGCCTGCCCCGGATGTACTGCTAAACGACGGTGATTTTCCCTTTGAGTCTGATCTAAAGGTAATTCATACACCGGGGCATACTCCCGGAAGTATCTGCCTGTTCAGCAAAGATCATAATATACTATTTTCCGGGGACACTCTCTTTTTCGAGGGGATCGGGAGAACCGACCTTCCGGGCGGCAGTATGAACGAAATAATAAGCAGCATAAAAGAAAAGATTTTTACTTTGCCCGAAACAATGGCGGTATTCCCGGGACACGGACCGCACACAACCCTGGAACGGGAGCTAAAACATAACCCCTTTATCAACCAGGACTCTTGACCCCCCCGGGGTGTTTTAAACAGGTTCAGGCAAAGGTATTTACAAAAAAACCCGTTGTATTGGCTCTTTCAGGTGAATTGTACGGAACCCTCGGCTTAACCAGTTCCCCGTGAAATTCCTTTTTAATGGTCTCTGCCATATCCCTCACGCGGGGTACAGTCATCTTTTTAGTAATAGTTGAGGTTCCCTTGATTGTTGACAGCCTGTCTATTAAATGATCGAGGGCTCTCAGCCTGGAAATGGACATCCCTCCCTCAGCAGTTCCTGAGGGAACTCCCACAATATGTTTAAACCTGGCATACAGAAACTGGCTTTTTTTAACCGGCATCTGAATACGTCCCAGATTGCCCTTCACCTTTAAAACGCTTGAATAGTTTATGGTTTTTGGTACCGATAATTGCTGGATCTTCATAAACAGCTCCTACATTAATTATCGGCTGGGGGAAAAAAATAATTACCTATTTCTTCTCTCGTCTGAAGTTTTACAGGAAATACACATTAAGGCATAGGGTATGGCTCTAAGGCGTTCTTTCGGTATTTTTTTACCGCATTTTATGCACAGCCCAAATCTACCGTTTTGCATCCGCGAAAGGGCGGAATCAATAAGGCGTATTCTACGAACATCATTAGAGCTCAGGGTTTCAAGAGTCTTTCTGTCGATATCCTCCGTAGCGATATCAACCATATCCTTTGGTTCCATATTTTCTATTATTTCTTTGAATTCCTCACTCTCGGCAGCGAGATTTCTAATAAGTTCTTCCTTAGATGATAAAAGCAGTTCCTTCATGGCATTAAGAAAAGTCATATCCATATAAAACACCCTTTCCCTTTCAGAATTAATTTGCAAGCTAATTTGTACTATAACGAAAAAAAAGTCAACCGGCTGCGGAAATTCCTGTCAGAACAAAGTGGAAATACCATACTCACCAGAAAAAAATATATTGTGAGAATTTTCTGCATTCTAACAGAAAACTTCCCTCACTATCGAGAGTGGGGAGAAGAACAGGAAACGGCCCGCATACCAATAAGACAAGGGCTTTCTGAAATATTTTTCCAGAAAGCCCTCATTTACAGTAATTTTCTATGACCAATTTCTGCCTCAGAATCGGCAATTACTTCTTATCGGCCTGTTATCCCTTTTCTAATTGGAATTCAACTCCTCTATCTTGCTTAATACAGGGAATGTACCGTCAGTGTCTCTGAGCATACGCAATGTCCAGAAAAATATCCCTTTCATGGAATTTTCATCAATAAAATCAAGCTTGCATTCTATAGCCCGGTCACTTTCATGGAAAACCAATCCCAGGTCGACAAACTGTCCGGATCTCATTTCAACATTTTCAACAAGATCATCGGGTGCAGGAGCCCCCCAATAAGAACATTTACCCACATTGTCCCAGTGTTCGGTCAAATCCGAATGATTTGCCAGGGTTCGGGTCAACCATGCCCGAGATAAAACATTATCACCGAATGTTGCAAAGGGTTCTCCCTCGGGGTTACTGCTTAATGTACTACAATAAGGCACATTGGGAGCTTTATCATCGTCATTGGAATCCGTCCACGCCTGTCCGGCTCCCCCCACACCCAGCATTACCTTTTTCGCAGGCACACCGGCGGTGATCCATTTGTTTAGTATGAGTTCAATCGAATATGGATTGTTTCCATACGCATACAGGGGAGTCGGGGGTACAGGAAGGATCCACCCACCCCACTGCTGAATACTCATATAACTCATCGGCATAAAGGCATCCATATAGGGATTGCAGGGTGCCAGGCTTAGTGCATCATCTCCTGTAGAACCCGCAGCTGCTGTAATAACCGCATCCGGCCAGATACTACGCAACTCGATCACCAATCTGAGTATACCGCTGTAATCAATCACTCCGTCTTCCCAGTTTATATTAACACCGTCAAAGCCCACAGGTTTCAGGCGTGCCTTGATATTAGCGGCAAAATCCCCGACATTTGCTGCCGAGGTTGCATTATTCCAGAATCCGGCATTGTCACCTATATTTGAGCCGGCTCCTCCGAGATGACATAAAACCTTCCGGTTATAGCTATGGGCTTCGCCTGCCCAAACTCCACAAATCCTGAACCATTCCGTCTGTCCCGGAAAAAAGCCAACAGGAACCTTGATATCCCATTTTCCCGCAGAATTCTGGTAGGGCAGCATATACCCCGGAACTAGATGGGTTATCTTATCCCATGGGATTTCCATTAGACCGGCTCCGCCACTAAGATACCATTGATAACAGGGATGATAACAGATATTCCATGAGCTTGCAGACGAATTGTAACCCCGCCCCCCGGAAGATGAAGAACCTTCATGCCTGCAATTTATAAAAGCAATAAGGCATAAAAGTACAGCCGCAGCTGTAATTAGTTTAAAACGTTTCATAATAACTCCTTATTTAAATATTTTCCCCCAGTGTACAAAATTCTTGATAATGCGTCAATGGAAATTCCCGTACAGGTTGACAAAGCCTTTCTATTCACATAGCATGCAATCCTGGAGGAAGTGTGGCAAAAGATGAGGCAATAGAAGTAGAAGGAATTGTGAGAGAATCCCTTCCGAATACAATGTTCAGGGTTGAACTGAAAAACGGACACAAGATTCTCACACATCTTTCAGGTAAGATGAGGAAACATTACATCAGGATTGTCCCTGGAGATAAGGTAAGGGTTGCGTTGTCTCCGTATGATTTAACGAGGGGACGGATTATTTACCGCGAGCGCTAAGAATATCCAGATCAGATAGATAGATAACCGATGATTTTGATATCCATCCGTATTCGTTCAGTCCGGTTTTGATCTGAATCAGCCCGTTATGGGTTCTGTCCCCTGCAATTAACAGGGTTGTTCCCGCCGGTATTATTTTCCCCGGCAGATCGGTTTTTTCAGGGATTTTCTGCAAGCCGGCATCCCGGGATAAAACAACAAAATGCGGGGCGTTCCGGCAAACAATTAAGGAAACAAACCCTCCCGATACGATAAGAAATACCGCCGCCGATAGTATCAAGAGTACCCTGGTTCCGGCGTTTTTTGTCTGGAGAAATACAGAGACAGCAGCCGTCAGAAGATATAGAAGAAACAATAAAAATATAAAAAGAAACTCGAGGTTAACAGGAAGATGATTTACCCTGACCTGTCCGGTAATTCCGAGCCTGGATTCAATAGTAGAGAGTTTTTCACGAATTCTGTTGTTCTCTGGAGAAATTATCAATGCTTTTTGAATAAGAGCCACGGCTTTTCCCCTGTCTCCTTTTTGATAATACGATAATCCAAGATTGGTAATAATTTCAGGGAGCCGGGGGGATTCCGCAAGTGCCGAAGAAAAACATTGAACAGCAGAATTCCATTCTGAATTTTTGTAGTTGTGAATCCCGGAAACAATTTTTTTGTGTGCAGTCTCCGTCAAAATCGTTCCGGAATTGCGGAAAAACAAAACTGCAGATAGGAAAACAAGTCCGAAAAAAACACCTGTTAATAGGCCGCCTCTTTTTTTGATTATAAAAACAGATAAAAGTAATATAAGGGGACAGGGTAAGATAAAAAGATAACTAAAAGGATTCAGGTATAACCTCCCCCATACCGTATATTTTTTTTCCGTAAAAGGAAGAAGCCTTAATGGAGGTTTGTTTTTGGGAGGGGGCTTCCCGGCTTCTGGCTCCGCCGGAATTTTGTAGGTTTTTTTGGGGGTAGATTTTATTTTTCCATCCTGTAACCAGAAAACCGGGGGCATCTCTACTATCGAATCCTTGCCGGAAAGCATTTTAAAAACATATATTCTGCTCTTTTCACCCTTATAGCCTTTTGTGGAGGGATGAAAATTGTTCTCTTCCCTTACTGTTTCCTTTATCAAATTCTCATAATAGGGCTCCGGCAAACTGAGAAAACTCAGGTTCCCTTCTCCTTTAACAGTCTCATAAAAAACAACTCGCCTATCCCCTGCAGTTTTCCTTTCTATCCGTGAAAGAAAAACCAGATCTCCAATTCCGTTGGTTGAGGCTTCTACCCCTGCCGGCAGGGGAACGGGAGTAAATTTATATCTTCCAACCCTGCCCCCCCCCTCCTTACCGGATACTTTTAGATCCGGGAGCCGGAATTCTCCTGTAGACAGGGGGGTAATTAGAAAAACCGCCAGTGGAAAACTGTAATATTCCCTCCCCGATATATTTTTGAGTATCCGCATACTACCTGAATTATTCAAAAAGGGGGAATCCGACACCTCTTCCAGACTGATATCAGAAAAGGGCTCAAGGAATTGATACCCGGGGGGGATTTTATCTGTATGGTTAATCACCCATAATTCAGCGTAGAAGGTTTTTCCTTTATAGAAAATTCCATCATTTATTTTCCATTCGGCCCTGATCGGGACAAATATTTTCCCATTTTTCATCTCTCCAATCTCAATAAAAAAAGGATCCGTGGATATCCTTCCAGATCCTGTTTTTATCATATAGGGATCTACAAAAAACCGTCCGGCTCTATTCCCCCGCAATTTGTAGGCTATTACTGTTTGTTTTTCCACCAGGCCATCTTTGTTTTTGACAAAAACGGGCTTGATATACGGGCCGCTTAATACTGACAGACCCTCAGGCAAATCAGGTTCTATAATTTCAATTTCATCCACAAACGAGTTCCAGAGTATTTCCAGAGAGAAGGTTTTATCCTTTTCAATTAGTTCAGGCCTAATAACCGCCGGCCTGTCTTCAGGAAAAGCAAATGAAAGTTTTAAAAAGAACAGGAAGAAGATAAACGGAAGTTTATTCATACCCATAACTTATATAAAAAAGAATTAAATATTACAAGGCGTTATAATAGCTGAAAATATATTTGCAATAGCAGAAAAAATAGATGACACTTATTAGCATAGGACACTGTCCAAAAACAGCGGATTAGGATGCTTTTTATGAAAATAAATACGAAGTTAATTGCAGTACAAATTATGGTTGTTATTTTTGTAATGGGTTTTTCTTCAGTTTTGATGTATCGCGGGGATAAAATTGAGGGACTCAATGCCCTCAACAGCGATATGAAGAATATTCCCGCAAGGCTTGTAAAGCAGCTTGCAAATATTTCAGTGGAATCGGATAACAGTGCCCTTTATGATGTGATATCCGCCGAAATGGAGAACCCATCCATCCTGTGCATACTGATAGATAAAACAGATTCCGGCAAGAAAAACGCTGGAATGGGGCTATCCGGGAAATATAGAGAGGAAAACGGGGGAGAGAATAGAATTCTCGATATCAACTCGAAAAAAAACAGCGAAAAAATATCATCTATTATGAAAACGTTGAATCTTAAAGCCTATGGGGGCAAACCTGTCGAGGGGAAAATATTCCATAATAAAGGGACAAAGGATGAGGAATATGCCGGCAAATTGAAAATTTACTTCAGCGATCGGTATGTTATTGAAAAGGCAAACATAAGGCTGTTTTTCTTTATTATCTCAGCCCTTGTTATGCTGGTGGGATTGGGTGCAGCGGTATATTTTTGTATTAGCCGAACGGTTTCTGCTCCAATAACAGATATTTTGAACAGGATTAATGAAATTTCAGAGGGCAGGGGCAGCCTCGATTATCAGATGAAGGTGAAATCCAATGATGAAACCGGCAGGTTTTTGAAGGGTTTTAATGCTTTTTTATTAAAACTCAAAACAATAATAATGGAAA
Source organism: uncultured Spirochaetales bacterium (assembly GCA_964512945.1). GTDB lineage: Bacteria > Spirochaetota > Spirochaetia > CAZEKV01 > CAZEKV01 > CAZEKV01. Next base: position 10,069 of record CAZEKV010000036.1, read on the forward strand.
TAAAAAAGACTTTTGATAATCTTACAGATATAAAAGCCGATCTTGCTTCAGCTTCTGAAGAAGCTGTTGTTTCATTAGACGAGATCAGTGCCAATATTTCAAACATTACAAAACAGATGGGTAATCTTAACGAGGGAATAAAGGACTCTTCCGATAGAATATCTACAATTTCCGGAAACATAAAGGGCCTCAATGTCCAGATAGAGGGACAGTCCAGTGCTGTGGAAGAATCGAGTGCATCGATTACCCAGATGGTGGCCTCCCTCAATAATGTAGAATCCATTACACGATCCAAAAAAATTGTCACAAAAAATCTCGTGGCTACGGTTCAGAATGGAAACAATAAACTTGCTGCCACAAATACAGCAGTTACGGAAATAAACAACAACATTGACGGCATTACCGAGATGCTGAAGGTTATTAAAGCTATAGCGGTGCAAACAAATCTCCTCGCCATGAATGCCGCCATAGAAGCCGCCCATGCGGGGAATGCGGGAAAAGGTTTTGCTGTTGTCGCAAACGAGGTAAGAAAACTGGCGGAATCGACCAGTAACAGCTCTAAAGAGATCAATCAAATGTTGAACGATATTATCACAAGAATAAAGGCAGCCTCAGACTCAAGCAGGGAAACAAGTAAGGCTTTTGATGAAATCAGCCAGGGGGTTAAAGATGTCTCTTTTGCTCTTGAAGAAATATATTCATCAACAGCCGAGGTCTCATCGGGAAGCGAACAAATACTAAAAGCTATGACAATGCTGAGCGATATAACCATAAAAGTAAAAGAGACCTCGGAACAGATGAACACTGAAGCCGGTGAAATGGATAAGTCAATGAATACTGTAAGCCATATATCCGAAGAAGTCCTGAGCGGGATTAAGGAAATTTCTATTGGAACTACGGAGATATCCAGATCAGCCGAGATGGTAAATGAGCTGGCTATCAAGCTCGATGAAAATACAAATGTTCTCGGTACTGAAATAGGCCGGTTTAAAATTGACTCTGACGGCTGAAATCTTCATAAAACGGAGGGGTTTCTATCCAGTGTGTGTCCCGCCAGGTTTTACCAGTCGTTTGTGACAGCGGTTTTTTCCTGTTTTCTGGAACTCTCCCGGATCTGGATTTCTTCTTTTTTTATGTAGTCGAGAATTAAGGAAGGGTCTCCGCTGTTGTCGTTATCGAAAGAACTATCTCCATTCTTATATTTTGCGTTTTTGGCAGCCGTCAGTTTCCGGTAGCTTTTTTCCAGATTGATCCTCGAATCAGGATCTCCCCATTTCAGGAGTAAGGCTTTTTTAAATGATTCATATGCCTTTTTATATTCCCCGGATTCATAGTAGAATATCCCGAGATTGTAGAAAGAGGAAAACCGAAGATTTACATTTTTTATTTTTTTCTTTTCAACAACTTCAAGCCATTTTTCAGAGGCCTTTTTGGGTTCTCCCATTGCATAATAAGTATTGCCGAGGTTATAAAGAGTCCATTCTCTAAAAGACTTCTTTTCCAGAGCCTGGAGATAGGCAGATACCGAATTCTGATATTCCCCTTTATAAAAAGAACTATTCCCGCTGTAAATTAGATACATAGGCTCTGCTGCTTTACAGGAAGAAAATACTACCAGCAGCAAACACAAGAAAGCTAAAATATATTTTTCCACTTAATATTCCTTATTAAAATATATAGTATCAATAAAAAAACTGCTGCCAGTAAAAAGATCCTGTACTCTTCTTTATGTTTAACAACAAGTTTTGATTTCCCGGATGCTAATATATTATCAATTGATAGAATCAATTTACTTATTGATGCCTCATCCTCTATTGAATGGAATTCCCCCGAGGTTAGAGCAGATATTCTTTTAAGAGAATCCTCATTCAGATAGCTGACAACATCCTCACCCGCAGTATTCTTAACGACTGTTCCATCATCGAGAAAAATTCTGCTTCCCTCTTTTGTAGCTGCAGCTATCGAAAAAATGTTAACCTTTTTTTCGGCGGCAGCCCTGGCCGCTTCCGTCGGTTTCCCGCTTAAAGATTCCCCGTCTGTGAAGAGAAGAAGAAGCCTGTTCCTCTCTTCACAAAAGGGAAAGGCATCAATTGCCCGGTTAATCCCGCTCTGGATGTTTGTCCCCCGCGTTGTAATTAAATAGGGACCGGCATTTTTTAAAAAAGACAGGACTGTAGAATAATCTTCTGTTACAGGTATTATCCCTGTGCTTCCTCCCCTAAAAACGACAACACCAAACCTGAGGGATCTATTTGTTCTGTTGTCTGTCAGATTTCGTATTATCATTTCAGCAACTTGAAGACTCCTTTTTAATCTTGTAGGCCTGATATCCTTCGCCAGCATACTGCGGGAAACATCTATTGTGATAATTATGTCAAAATCCTTGCGTTTATCCGGTTCGGCATTCCGTCTTATTTTAATTCCGCTGACAGCCAGCAAACCAAAAACTATAGAAAGAACAAATACAAACGAAGAACAGAAATATTTAATCTTATAAATACGTAAATATTTCGCATAATCTCTCCCTGCAATTTTTTTGAACTCTTCTGGTTTATACCGCAAAAACAGAATCAAAATAATCAGAACCGGGGCAATAAAAAGATATATCATTAAAAAATCTCTCTTAGAATTATTTTTCGGATTAAAAAATCCAGGGAAAAGCATATCAGACCCATAATGGCAAAAAATTTAAATTCCGGTTTTTTTCTTACCTTTATTAGAGTTTTTCTCTCCACGACCTCCCTCGCCTCGATTGTCCTTAAGACATCTTCGAGAGCGGAAGTTTCTTGAGCGGAGAAATAAAGCCCATTAGATGCGGAGGCTATTTTTTTCAAAAGATCCTCGTTAAATCCCCCTGAAAAAAAGGATTTTCTTGTTTCCCCGGTTTCGGGATCCCTGTAAGAGACCTTTACCCTTTTTTTCGATCCAACACCAATGGTATAAATTTTTATGCCCATCCTGCGGGCCAGCTTAGAAGCGGTTTCCGGATTTATCCCGCCGGAATTATTATCTCCATCGGTAAGCAATATAATTATCTTTTTCCTGGCGGTCGAATTTTTAAGATGAAGACAGGCTACGGCAAGCCCGGAACCAATAGCAGTTCCATCACCAAGCCCCTGTATTGAGAGTCCTTCCATGGTAGCAAAAACAGCCTTATAATCAAGAGTGGGAGGGATTCTGACGGCTGCATTGCTGCCGAAACTGACGATTCCTATCGGATCATGGCGGCGGTTTTTGATAAAATCTTTTATGAGATTTTTTGCAGCCTCAAATCTGTTCCCGGGCTGAAAATCATCGGCTGACATACTCGGAGATTCATCGAGCACAAAGACGATATCCATACCGCGGGTTAAAAAGATCTTTTCCGATTTTATCCTTACAGGGCCGGCTGCAGCTATTATATAAAAGCTGATTCCCGCCCAGAAAAACAGGGCTGAAACAAAATACAGGAATTTAGTCCCGGTTTGGGGAAGGGAGAATCCTTCTCCCTTCCAGATTTGAAAGGGAAAATTTACAATGCCGCCCCTTTTTTTAAAAAAATGTCTGAAATAGATCCCCGGGGGAATGAGAATGAATAACAGGATAGCCCCTGGAACTTCAAAAATCGGCATTCGGCTTCTCCTGTAATAGATTGATTCTATCAGCTGTTTCTTTAGCAGTCGCCAGATCGCAAAACATTCCGTCTTTTGTAATCATTGAGTTGTTAAATTTTACATAATCCCCATTTCTAAATATTCTAATAAAATTCTTGTCGAAACAATTCTTTAATTTTTCCGACAAAGACGCAATGTGATCACCTATTTCTCTCGTTGTCAGTGCTTCAAAATTAATATCCGCCCTGAATTTTAAAAATAATCTCAACTCATCAAGAAGCAGGATGTAAAAATCCCGGCAGTTTATACTATTGTTCTTTAGATCATTTTCTATTTTATAAATCATTTTTCTGTAATGTACAGCAGCCTTTTTTACCAGGCCTTTTTTCGTAAATGCACTAACATATTTTTTTGCCCGTTTAGCGCCAGAAAAGAACAAAACAAAAAAAACTGCAAAAAACATTACGGAAAAGGCAAAAATAACGCGGGTTCCGGGAAGAAGCAGCTGAGGCTGCAGTTTATCCCTAAATTCAGATCCGTTTTTTACGGAGGACAGAGTATTTAATTTAATATCATTGATAACGACATCACCGAGGTGCAGCTCCGGAAAAGTTGAAACCCCGGGACAGAAGGAGAAAAAAAACAGGGATATCTCCACCTCATCACCATTCCGGTTTATATCCATCGTGTCAGGATCTATCTCCATCCACCATGGTACGGCAATCGATGCCGGTTTTTCGATGCGCACGCCCTCATTAACCAGCAAATTTATTTTCAGCTCGACACGATCGCCTGCGTAAAAATTCGAAGGACTGAAAGAGGTTTCAATTCTGGAATATCCCTCAGAAAATAAAAAAATCGGGGAAACGGCGAAAACTAAAATTATGCAAAAAAGAATAGGTTTCATCTTCTCCTGCGCCGGTTAAAAAAAGATAAGAATTTTTTATATACATCATCTTCTGTGGCCATGGTTAATGTGGAAATACCCGCTTTCCTGCATGAGCGTATCCACGAAAAATGTTCCATATCCCAGAATTCACTGTACTCTCTTCTGAATTTTTCCGATCCGCCCCTCGCATATAGAAAACCGCCTGTCTCAGGATCAGACACCCTAACAAGGCTCCTGCCCGGAAAGGTGTAATCCTGTGAATCGGTTATTTTTACGGCTATGACATCATGGCGTTTTTTCAACAGGCTTAGATCCTTCCAGAAACCCCTTGTTCTAAAGTCAGAAAGAATAACACAGGTCCCGCGGCATTTCAGGCTTTTCCTTGCTGTACGTATGGCAAGCCCCAGATCGGAACCCTTATTATCCGGCGAAAAGGTAAGAATATTCTTTATTATCCCGAGGGCATGCTTTTTACCTTTGCCGGGATGTATAAATTTTTCAATCTTATCGGTAAAAAAAACCGCCCCCACCCTGTCATCGCTGCCTGCCGCCCCAAGAGACAACAGAGCCGCAGATAGGGCTATCTGATCTTTTTTAGTCATTTTATTTTCACCGCTGAAAACGGAGGCGGAAAAATCAATAATCAGAAAAAGAACAAGCTCTCTTTCTTCCTTGTAGACCTTTTTGTAGGGTTCTTTCATCCTTGAACTGACATTCCAGTCAATTAAGCGTGAATCTTCCCCGTCTGTATACTGCCTTACTTCATCAAAATCGAGTCCTGAACCCCTGAAAATCGATCTATAGCTGCCGGAAAAGAAACTGTCTGCAGATTTGTTCAGAAAAAGATGGAGTTTTATCTTAGAAAGTGATTCCGGATTTTTTAATGCCCCGTCCATTCTATGGAACCTTTACTGCAGACAGAACTTCCCTCACAATATCGTCCGGCGTTAATCCCTCGGCTTCGGCTTCGTACGATAGAACCAGCCTGTGGCGTAAAACATCGGCAGCCGTATCTTTCACATCTTCCGGAAGAACAAAGCTTCGTCCCTGCATGAGGGCATTAATCCTGGAATACCTCAATAGATAAATAGAACCCCTTGGTGAGGCTCCGAATTCGAGATAAGAATTTCCCTTTTTTCTTGTTTCAAGAACTATTGATACAATATATTCTTCAATCCTGGAATCCACCTTTATTTCAGAAATAATCCTTTTTAGATTTTCTATTTTTTGGATGTCCATAACCTTACAAACAGGAATCTCTTTTTCAATTCCAAGCCTTTTTAAAATCATCAGTTCCTCTTCCATGGAGGGGTAATCTACCTTTAATTTGAGGGAAAATCTGTCTATCTGAGCCTCCGGCAAGGGGTATGTTCCCTCATGCTCAATCGGGTTCTGGGTAGCAAAGACAATGAAGGGGGTAGGAAGTGGAAATGTATGTTCACCAATAGTTACCTGCCTTTCTTCCATGGCCTCAAGCAATGCGGATTGAACCCTGGCAGGAGCCCTGTTTATCTCATCAGCAAGAATGATACTGGAAAAAATAGGGCCTTTTCTGGGAACAAATTCCTCTGTTTGCTTTCGGTAGATCATCGAACCAATTAAATCTGCGGGCAGAAGATCGGGAGTAAACTGGAGACGCCTGAATTCAAGATCCAGAACCTCCGCAAGGGTCTTTACCGCAAATGTTTTAGCAAGCCCCGGAACGCCCTCAAGGAGGACATGCCCGTTCCCAAGAAGCCCCATTATCATTCCATTAACGAGGGGACGCTGTCCGATTATGCGTTTCCCAATTTCTTTTTTTAGTTTGTCTATATCGGAAATTGCCTCTCTAAGGCTTTTCTTGAATTCTTCATCGCACATTCATTTTCCTCTCAGCTTCTGTATTCTGAATTCTCTCTGACATATTGACAGGAAAGATCACTCCCTATCAATTCGGTGCTGATATCCCCCATACCCAGATTTATTCTTATTTCGACACATTTCTCATGCTCAGGATATTTATTTTTCGTATCCAGAGACGCATTTTTTATGTAATCATGCAGGACTTCCTCTTTTTTATGGTCTATTAACATGATTCCTTTTCTGAAAATCAATTCCCCGCCCAAAAATATTTCAATTTTTTCAGGGTCAAATCCCGTAGAACATTTCCCGAAATAATCGCCGACGGCCATTATTATCCGTCCGACATTGGGATCATTTCCAGAAATTGCAGTAGCGACCAGAGGGGAGTTTATAATACTCTTTCCCAGTCCATTTGCCGTTATTAACCCCTGAGCCCCGTCTACAAAAACCCTGACAACGTGGGAAACCCCCTCACCGTTCCTGACAACATCCTCCGCGAGGCTCTTACAAACCCTGAAAACAGCATCTGCAAACTCTTTTTCTCCCACGGGGGAAACCCTCCTCGAGCTGAACCCGATTACCATATCGCTTGTACTCTGATCGCCGTCTACGGAAATGCGGTTAAAGGTAGAATCAGCCGTTTCCTTCAATATCCCTCTAAATGTGTCGCGCTCTATATCAATATCGGTCATTAGAAAAACAAGCATTGTAGCCATATCGGGCGCGATCATCCCGGCGCCCTTGGCAATCCCGAGGATTTTTCCGCCCCCGATAGATATTTCCCTGATTTTTGGATATAAATCCGTCGTCATGATGCTTTTTGCTACATCAAATATTGATTTTTTTTTCAGGGATCCCGCAAGTTTCGGAAGGCCCTCTTTCATCTCCCTCAAAGGCAGACGCCAGCCGATTACTCCGGTTGAAGCCGGAAACAGTTGTTTTGCTTCAATATTTAAATGACCCGCAAGATGATTCAGTAAATCCTCAGCATCTTCTCCGCCATGGGGTGTACAGACATTTGCTATCCTGTTGTTTATCAAAACCCCCATGGTTTGAGCCTCGGAGAGGCGCTTTTTCCCGATAATAACCGGATGCCCCGGGAATTTATTTTTGGTAAAAACAGCCCCAAAAACAACCGTAGGTTCATCGAGCAGGATTAACGAAATATTCATTTTCAAGGGGGTGTCTATATTTTTCTCTTCAGGATTGAATAAAAGAGAGGCCGTAGCGGCTCTGAACCCTGCGGGCAGAAGAGCCCGTTTTTTTAATGCGTTGTAATATTCCAGTTTACTTTTGTAAATCTCCATCCCTGATCCATAGTACAACAAAAAGCCGCATTATAGCAAGTTTGTAAAACATTTTTCCACGGGGATGAATCCAGAATACGGAGAATCCCGTTATTGTCTGCGGGCAGCCGCCCGCAGA